>DASTDX010000130.1:0-31816 GCA_035710145.1 Allosphingosinicella sp. | reverse complement strand
GTGACCGTCTCGAGCCTCGGCGAGCGCGGCGTCGAGGCGCTGCTCCCGATCATCTACCCGCCCCAAGTCGCGATTGTCGGCTTCGGCGCGTTGCAACAGCGGCCCTGGGTCGTCGAGGATCGGGTCGGACCCCGACCGGTGCTGACCGTGAGTCTGGCCGGCGACCATAGGGTCAGCGACGGACACCGCGGCGCGCTCTTGCTGCGGCGCATCGAGGCATTGCTCCAGAACCCGGAGAGCTTGTGACGAGGGAAGAGCTGCGCGCGGCGATCGTTCAGGAACTGGGGGAAATCGCCCCCGAGGCGGACCCCGTTTCGGTCGATGACGATGCCGATCTGCGCGAGGCGCTGGACCTCGACTCGATGGACATCTTCAACCTTGTCGTGGCGATGAGTAGGCGGCTGGGGATCGACATTCCCGACGCCGATGCCGCGTGTCTCGTCACCCTCGGCGGCGGAGCCGAATATCTGGAGCTGAGCCTGCGCCGCAAATCCGACGCTCGTGCGTAGCCTTGTAGCCCTGCCAGGCGAGCGGCGGTGGGATCCGGAGTGCTACGTAGATACCGGCCGCGCTTTGTCGGACATCGAGCGGGATAGCCCGGGAAGTTGTCCCCGCGGGGAGGAGATTCGAGATGACCGAGCTCATCTGTACCGATCATCTTGCTGAGGGGGACTGTCCGTATGAGCTGCTTGCGGCACCCGTGCTGACCGACCGCGGACTGCCGGCGCTCTACTGTGCGATCGCCTCAGCGGAGCCGATCCCCGTCGGGACGGGCTGGTGAGTCTCCAGGGGACGGGATCGCCCAGCTCGAAGGCGGTCGTCGATTTTCTCTCCACCGCCTCCGCCTTCCCCGGCCGCCCCACGCGGGTGGAGCGGATCGAGACGCACATGTCGTGGGTCTTCCTCGCCGGTGACCTTGTTTACAAGATGAAGAAGCCCCTGCGACTCGACTTCGTGGACTTCAGCACGCTTGAGGCGCGCCGTCGCAACTGCGAACGGGAGCTCGCGCTCAACCAGCGACTCGCTCCGGGCATCTACTTGGACGTTGTGCCGCTTATGCAGCGTGCCGATGGCGAATTGGAGCTCGGCGGCTCCGGCGTTCCGGTCGAATGGCTGGTGGTGATGTGCCGGCTCCACGAGCGCCGCCTGCTCGACCGGGCCGTGGCCGCTGGCGCGGCCACCGAGTCCGACATCGACGGCCTTTGCGACCTGCTCGCTGCCTTCTATTGCGAGACGCCGCAGATCGACATCGCTCCTGACGAGCTGGTCGCCTGGTGGCGGGGGCTGGTCGTCTTGTCCGAGCGGTCGCTGACCGATCCTCGCTTCGGCCTGGCGCGTGCCGACGTCGCGGATCCGCTCCAGGCGTTGCATGACTTCCTCAACCGGGACGCCGGGCTGCTCGCCGCGCGCGCCGTCGGGAGGCGGATCCTCGACGGTCACGGCGATCTGAGACCTGAGCACGTCCATCTCGGGCCACCCACGCGTGTCATCGACCGGCTCGAGTTCGACGAGCGGCTGCGGCGAGCCGACCCGTTCGATGAGGCCGAGTTCCTCGGCCTCGAATGCGAGCGGCTCGGTGCGGACTGGATCGGCCGGCGGCTGCGCGAAGGCCTCGAGCGTCGGCTGCTCGACCGCCCGCCGGTGCCGCTGCTTCGATTCTACCGCTGCTACCGCGCCTGCCTGCGGGCGCGCCTCTCGATCGAGCATCTGCGCGACCCCGAACCACGCACTCCGGAGCGCTGGCCGCGTCAGGCGCGTGCCTATCTCATGCTAGCCCTTACCCCAGACCGGTGGGATTAATCCCAAGGAAGCAGGTCGCTGACCGCGTTCCCCCAGTGAAGCCGGGCGACGACGTCCGCAAGCAGGTCGGCGGCGCCGACGACCTCGAGTCTTGGGCCGGCGGCTTCGCCGAGCCCGGTGGGCAGAGGCACCGAGTCCGTCACCAGGATCCGGTCCGGCCCTCCCGGTCCGAAGAGGGGGGAGTTGATCGCAAACAGAGCGTGGACCGCGGCAGCGACGACCCGCGTCGCACCGGCTTCGCGGCAGGCCGCTGCTGCGCGCAGGATCGTCGTGCCGCTGGCGATCATGTCGTCGACAATGATGGCGGTGCGATCGGCCACGTCGCCCGCGAACAGGTTTCCCGAGACGACCCCCATGCTCCTGTGCTTGTCCATGATCGCCTTCGAGACATCCCGTCTTTGCATCCGCTCGAGTTGGCGGCGAAGCAACTCGGCGCGCTTGGCGCCGCCGGTGTCCGGCGTGACCACGGCGAGGAGATCTTCACCGCAGGTGCGGGCAATGTGCGCCGCGAGCAGCCCGGCGGCGGCAACGTTCGTCGGCCGGCAGGTCCGGAAGGCATTCTCGAACGCGGCGACGTTGTGGACCTCGAGGGTGACGACGGCGTCCGTACCGACCGCCTCGAACAGGCCAGCGAGGTAGCGGGTGCTGATGGGATCGCGTGGCTTGGTGCGCCGGTCCTTGCGGCTGTAGGCGAGGTAGGGCGCGATTGCGGTGACCCGCGCCGCCCCCGCATCCTTGAGCGCGCCGATGAAGAAGAGTAGCCGGATCGTCTTGTCATTGGCCGAGAACTCGGGGTCGCCGTAAAGACTGTGAAGGACATGGACGTCACGCCCGCCTACCTCCTCGAGCGGACGGATCTTGTGCTCGCCCCCGCCGAAGTCGCGCTCCTCGTGCCGCGCCAGCGGCCGTCCGAGCCTTGCTGCCATACGCTCACCCAAGGCTACGTCGGGGTCGAGCGCGAACAGCAGCGGCCCGGGATCGGCGGTCATAGCCGGTCCGCCTTTGGGCCGGCCGGCTGCCGGTCGTCTGGGCTCTGTGTGAGGACCAGGCCGCTCCTGAGGTCGGCCACTGGCATCCCGACGCCTACTCGGGGTAATTTACGGCCCATCTTCCTTGGCAGCCAACCGGTCTTCTCCGCGTCGCCCGGTTCAGGGCGGGAGCGTCCGATGTGAAAGGGGCGCCTCTCCAGCGGCGCAGTCTCGTCTGAGTCTGCCAGATTGACGAGTGCGAAGTCGGACCCATAGGAATCTTCACCTAAGCGTTCATATTCCTTCACGAAGTCGCCGCAGCCATACAGGATCGCTCGCGCCCGGTGGAACGCGATTGCCACCCGGTTGGGCGAGCAATGGCCGTGGACGAGGTCGACTCCCCATTCATCAATCACCATCATCGCCCAAGGCCTACGAAAATCGAAGAAGTCCGGCAGCCGGGCGAGCTCATGACGTGGCCACGGCAAACGCGTCCCGTGCCCGCGGAGTGCGCACGCATTCCCGCTCGCGCCCGCGCACGACGCGGCGGCCCGCGAGCGGCCCGCGCCGCTCGGTAACGATCGTGCACTGTCCCTCCGCGCTCGAGTTGGTGTGGTAGTAGATCACGACCCAGTCGCCGATCCGGCCAAGCTCGTGCGCGAGCCGCGTGTTCGAATAAAGGGCGGTGAGCTGCCACGGGCCGCGGCGGGTGTGGAGGATCGGCAGCCAGGAGCGGCCTTCCGGATTGAACCGGCGCGGCGCGATGGTCCGCAACTGGCCGGCCGCGGCCTTCTCGCGAAACTCCCGATCGACGTCGAGCAGCACCGATGCCGGTGGCTTCGGCGAGTCCCCGCGCATCCGTTGCAGCCGGGGGCGGCCCAGTCGCTCCGCCAGTGCTGCACGAACCATCGTCACGCGCCGCGGACCGAACCCCTCGACCGCGTCGAGGCGGCCGTCATGGGCCGCCGACTCCAGTGCTTCGAGCGACTCGACCTGCAGGCGATCGGACAGCCGGCCCGCAAGCTCTGGTCCGATACCCGGGATCGAGCGAAACAGGCTTTCCGGATCGAGGCTTCCGCGCAGCCGGTCGAGCTGCGACCAGCGGCCGGTCGCGACCATTTCCGCGATCGCAGCGGCGATGCGCCTGCCGATGAGGGGAAGCGCCACAAGCGCTCCGAGGCCGCCCTCGGCGAGGATCGCAGGGACAGGGCGATCGAAGCCGCGGACGGCTGCGGCGGCTTTTCGATATGCGGCAACCCGGAAGCGGTCCGCTTCCTGCTGCTCGAGCAGGTCAGCAAATTCACTCAGCTTTGCCGCGAGAGGAAGGTTGGCGGCGAGCGCTGTGGAAGTGGGGGTCATGAGGCGGATCCCGACGCGGCCGTGGAGTGAACCTCGCCCGCTCTGGCGAGCAGATGGACGACTTCTTCGTCCTCGGTCTGCCGGAAATCGGCATAATGGGCGCCGACGGCCTGGAACCAGGGCGGCTGCTCAAGGCAGACCACCTCGTCGCACTCCGTCGTGAGGTCCGCGAGGCTGTCGGATGGCGCGACCGGCACTGCCATCACCAGCCAAGCCGGTCCGCGGCCACGCAGGGCCTTGAGCGCGGCCTTCATCGTTCCACCGGTCGCGATACCGTCGTCCACGACGATTACGGTTCGACCGGTGACCTGCGGATCGGGGCGGTCGCCACGATAGGCGCGTTTTCGCCGCGCGATCTCAACCAGCTGGCGGGTCCTTTCTCGCTCGATATAGTCGCGGGTTGCTCCCGCCAGCTCCGCGATCGTTGGATTGATCACCATCTCAGCCCCGGCGCCGTCGACGACCGCGCCAATGCCGAGCTCCTGGTGCCCGGGCGCGCCGATTTTCCGCACAATCAGCACGTCGAGCTCAGCGTCCAGCGCTCTGGCGACTTCGTAGGCGACTGGAACCCCGCCTCGCGGCAGCGCCAGCACCAGTGCGTGTTGGCCCCGGAAGCGTTCCAGGGCGGCGGCGAGCCTGCGCCCCGCATCCGACCGGTCGGCGAACTCAGGCAACGTCCACATGGCCTATGTCCGCGCCGGCGCGTTCCCGCAGGTGCGCCCCGAACCAGTCTGTGGCGAGCCGGATGACCGTGTCGAGTGCGCCTGGCTCCTCGAACAGGTGGGTGGCACCGGGGACGGTGACGACCCGGCTCGGTCCGCCAAGCCGCCCGGCCGCCTGTTCGTTAAGCTCGAGCACGGTCGAGTCGCGGCCGCCGACGATGAGCAATGTCGGTGCGGCAACCCGCGCCAGCGCAGGACCGGCCAGGTCGGGCCGACCGCCCCGTGAGACGATCGCGCGAATCACTGGGCCGAGCGCCGCCGCCGCTGCGAGAGCCGCGCCCGCGCCGGTGCTCGCGCCGAACAGACCGGTCGGCAGCCGCGCCAATTCAGGCCGCGCGCGCGCCCATTTGACGGCGGCCACCATCCGTGTGGCCAGCAGCCGGATGTCGAAGACGTTGGCGCGGTCGTTTTCCTCGGCGGGGGCGAGCAGGTCGAAGAGCAAGGTGACGAAACCGGCACGCCGCAGCGCGGCGGCGACTTGGCGGTTGCGCGGGCTGAACCGTCCGCTGCCGCTGCCGTGGGCGAACAGGACGAGACCGTGGGCGCCTTTCGGAATGCCGAGGAATCCCTTCAGGCCCAGCGGCGCGATCTCGACCTCGATTTCGGGACTGGCGATGCTCATCTTCCGCGACCTCGGAAGCAATCCTGCGCCCGACCGCGCAATGAGAATATAAGGAGAGTTACGGAGTCTCGAACGCGGCGGGTCGCACGATAAAGAAGCCCGCGGAGCGGCCGTCAGAAGAGGAGCCTTACACCATCTTCGGCGTCTGAGTGCGGCCGATGAGTCTCTCGATCTCAGAAACTGGGTGCTTGACCAGGTCCTTTCCGATCTCGGCCACGATCCTCCGCTTTACGGCCTCGTGATAATGCTTTCGCAACAGGCCCAGCGTTCGGGGCGGCGCCACGACAATCAGGTCCCCGATCTCGTGCGCCAGCGCCTGCGCGCGGAGGAAATCGGCCATCCTCGCGGTGAAGCGGGCTTCTTCCTCCTCATGGAAGTCCGTTTCGGCCTTTGCGCTTCGCCCGGCGCCGGCAAGCATCGACGCGAAGGTGCGCCCGGGCGGACCGGTCCTTTGTTCCCGATCGGCGGGATTGTCGTCCTCCCACGAGCGCAGGAGGCCCAGCCGCGGAAACTTCTCATCTCCCAGGTTTCGGAAGAACAGGGATTTGCGCCCGTCAGTGACGAGGACGCAGGTGCTGTTGGCTATCTCCATGGCCGATCCTCCAAGATGGTGTCGATCCGGGCACTCACTCGGCTTCCGCGCCGAAAGGCTTCCGCCAGAGGTTCCGGATGCCTGCCGAAAGGGCAGGCCTTGATTTCTCGATCATTCCCGGATCGAAATGGTGGGTGAGCTCGGCGAACACCGTGGCGACCGCCTCCTTCGAGTGAGCCGAGAGATCGGTCGGTAGCCGATCCCGAAGCTTGTGGAGGACCGCCGACAGGACCGTCCAGGCTAGCAGCCGATCGCGATCGAGGCGGTCCGTGATCTCGCAGAGCCAGTTGTCCGTGATGTGGATCGTCTGGTCTAAGACGTCGAGGCCGGTCGCGCCCATCGTCAGTCTCCATCGAATATGCGAGCTAAGGTCTAGCCGCAATTGCACGTTGCCCTGCTTGGGACGCCGCTTCACTACGCAACATACCGGAGGTGCCGTCCGCCAGTGCAACAGCGAGATGTTTAACGCAGCGAAGACGCCGTGATTATCCGTGATTCTCCTGATTCAAGGGTTCCTCGGATTGCTCAACATCGCCGCGAACTGAAGAAGAGCAGAAATGAACCGGTCAGCGCAGGCGGCACTGGCCCTCCTTGGTATTGGGACGGCATCGCAGGCCAAGGGACAGGATCAGGATATAGTCGTCACCGGAAGACTGGCGCCTGAAAGGGAGATTGTTCGGCGTGAGGTGCGAATCGGATACTTGGATTGAGGACGTCCTTAGGAGAATCCGAATTGAATCGGAGGGTGGAGGCGGGTGAGATCGGTGCGCGCGGTCCCCTGCGGGCGCAAGGTCGGATCCGTGGCCGAACGGCAACCTTTGCGTGGACGCTTCATTGAACCTTCGTTCCCGCAGGAGAAATTTCATGAACGCGCACAGGATCGCCATTGTCGTCGGCAGCCTCCGGAAGGACAGCATCAACCGGAAGGTGGCGCGGTCTCTGTGCGCCTTCGCAGGTGACCGGCTCGCTTGCGAAATCGTCGAGATCGGCGACCTGCCGCTCTACAATCAGGAATATGATTCAGACTCGCCCGAGCCGTACGATCGGTTTCGCGCGCGGATCGCCGAGGCCGATGGTGTCCTGTTCGTTACGCCCGAATATAATCGCGGCGTGCCCGGCGTCCTCAAGAACGCGATCGACGTCGGGTCGCGGCCTTACGGTCACAGCGTTTGGGACAAGAAGCCGGCGGCGATCGTTACCGCATCGCCGGGAAGCATCGGCGGTTTCGGTGCCAATCATCAGCTCCGCCAGTCCTGCGTATTCCTAAATATGCCGGTGATGCAGCAGCCCGAAGCCTATCTCGGTCATGTCGGCGACGATGCCTTCGACCAAGACGGATGCCTCAAGGAAGGCAAGCTCAAGGATCTGCTGGTCAAGCTGGCCGCCGCTTTCGCCGATTGGGTCGACATGATCCAGCGCGCCCGGCAATTGCTCGCTGAGGATGCCGCGCATGGCGCGGGCTCGAACGCCTGAGATTTCGCGGAGTTCTACACGTTGCTCTGGTCGGCCGGCGTCCGGCTATGCCTTAGGATGCGAGCTTCCGAGAGGCTGCCTCGGTCGATGCCGGTGGTCGTTTCAGGCCGGGAACGGACGCTCGTCAGGCACGTTGGCGGCTCTCAATGAGGAGTCCTGATGTGAATCGCGGAAAGCTCGAATTGCTCACCCGGCTCGGTTTTGCCGCGCGTGGGGTCATGTATGTTATGATCGGGGTCATCGCCCTCGAGGCCGGCCGTGCCGAGGACGGGGCTGGGGCGCTCGAGGCGCTTAACAGTGGCACCGGCAAGCTGCTGCTGGCGCTGATGGCGCTGGGCTTTGCCGCCTACGGTGCGTGGCGGCTCGCGGATGCCGCTCTCGACAATGAAGGTCACGGTTCAGACGGCAAGGGGCTGGCGATGCGCCTGGGCGGCGCGCTGAGTGGCCTCATCCATCTCGGCCTCGCCTGGATTGCCGCCGGAATGGCGTTGGGAAACCGAAACGGCGGCGGCGGCGATTCGGCGCAGGAAGGGGCGGCGACGGCGCTAGATCTTCCGGGCGGCTGGATGCTTCTTCTTGCCGCTGCCGCTGGCCTGGTGCTGGTCGGGCTCTATCAGCTCGTCAATGCGTCGAAGGCTTCCTTCCTTCGCCGACTGGAGGGGCGTACCTCCAGCCAGACCTGGGTGCGGGTCGCCGGACGGGTCGGTTATGCCGCCCGCGGGATCGTTTTCCTGATCATGGCCTGGTTCCTGGGCCAGGCAGGACTCGCGGGCCGCGCTGGCGAGGCTGGGGGCATGGGCGAAGCGCTCGATTCGCTGCCGCAAAACGTGGAGCTGGCCGTTGCGTTCGGCCTGTTTCTGTTCGGACTGTTCAGCTTCGTCGAAGCCCGCCACCGGCGCTTGCGCGATCCGGCAGAAATGCTCCCCGGTCACGGAGGGAATGGGGCCGTTCGTCGCTAGCTCGGGTCGCCTTTTCCATTGACCCAAGTGAATGCTTCGTCGCGTTCCTCGGGCTCGAAGACGCGATAGCTGATGAACGGAAGAATCAGGCTCTCCAGGCGCGTGCCGAGCCTGACCCAGGCCTGGTCGGCGACGACCGCCACCCGACCGAATCGATTGAGTTTGGTGAACAACGGCATGGCCCGTGCGATGTAGGTTGGCAGGCCCGAAAGCTCGATGCCGTCGATCACCTGGGTTTCGACGAAGACATGGATCTTGTCGAACCGGTTCAACAGCGACTCCAGTCGGTCCATGATGGAATCGAGATCGGCGCCGCGGATCTTGTGCGAGACCCTGACGGCGATCACGTCATTTGCGCTGGGCAGGAATTCGAGCATCTCGGCAAGTTAAGGGGTCGTCTGCTGCCCCGCAATGATCGGTGAGAGCCTGGCAGGGCAGGGTGGGCCCTGGCGGCCCACCCTACGCTTCAGTCAATGAGATCGATGATGCTTCGGACGATCCGCGTCGTGGGATCGACGACGTAGACCCGGTCGTCACGATAGATGTAATTGTAACCGGTCGGGATATCGTCCCGATACTCCAGGGGAATCCGATCAATCAGAGTGCCGTAGGGCGTGTAATATGCGTAGGACCGCGGCAGAACCTGACCCTCGCGGAAGGCCCGACGGGCCTGGCCCGGCGGGACGCAGGGGGGTGTGCGATTCGCCAACCCCGGCGGGCAGACGGCGCCATTATAGCGATTCTGAGCACGGTCATCGATTCCATCCCGGTTCCGATCCACCCAGGTGCGGGTGGCGTCGCGGCGTGACTGGCGTTGAGCGTTGATCCGGGCCCGCTGGCGCAATTCGGCTCGAGCCCGCGCTCGGTCCACATTGGTCCACGTCTGCTGCTCCGAGCGGACCGCATGGCCGCGACCATGGCCGCGGCCCTGAGCCTCGGCGGCCGCAGGTACCGCGGCGATAGCTGCCATTGTGCCAGCGACAAGAAGTAGCTTGCGCATGGTTATACTCCTTCATTGGGGCTGCGGCGGGACGTTCGGCTGCGGCCTGGCCGCGCGAGCGCCGTTGGCAGCGCGTCAACAGGCTATAACTGAGCGGACTCTTCGCCGTTTCCTGACGGTTATCCGAGGTTCATCTTGGCGCGACCGATAGCCCTTCAAGCGCGACGGTCCGCCTAATAATCAGGGGCACCCCCGAGTTCGGCCCTTATCCGGAAACGGGCTCACGGGCCGGCAGTACCCTCAGGTCGAAATCACTGACCTGGCCGTTATAACGGCATTCGAAGGCCTGCCTCAGTTCACCCTGGGTGGCAGTGCCCCATACCGTGACCCGGCCGCCCCGGCGCTGCTCGGCGTCGATGATGCGCACCTCACCATGCTCGATGGCTCGGGCGGTGCAGGCAGCAATTGCGGGGCGGCGGAGATCCTCATTGGTCTCGCGAGGCTGGGAGGCATTGACGGCGGCGCCGACCGCGCTGGCGGCCACGCCCGCGACGCAGCCGCCCAGCGGAAAGCTGCTCATCAACAGGACAAGAAGGACGGCACGTCTCATGGCGGCTCCGCAGAATGCTTGAATCGAGGCCTGCCGCACTCGGCGACAGGCCGTCAAGGAGGATTGGCTCGCCGGGTGACGATAGGGACGTCCCGGCATTTGCAGGCGCGCAGCAACTTCATCCGCCGGCGGCGCAAACACGAGCTCGGAGCGCCGGTTGCATTGCCGACGCCCGGATGAGAACCTCCACCGGTTCGACTCGATGCAGGTCGGACGAAACGGGGGAGGATGGCATGGAGGCTACGGCACGGACACCACTTCATCTGTGGCTCGTCGGCGGCATTTCGGCGCTCTGGAACGCGATGGGCGCGCTTGATTACACCATGACGCAGACTCGAAATCCCACCTGGATGGCGCAGTTGACGCCGGATCAGATCGCCTGGTTCGATACCGCACCGATGGTGGCCCATGCTTCCTGGGCATTCGGCGTCTGGGGCGCATTGATCGGGTCACTGCTGCTGCTGGCGCGGAGCCGCTACGCAGTGATAGCCTTCGTCCTCTCGCTGGCGGGCCTGGCGGTGAACACGATCTACCAGATGACCGTGCCGATGCCTTCGGGTCACATGGATTCGGCCGCGATGATCGGCTTTCACGTTCTGATCTGGGCCGTGGCCATCGTTTTGCTCGTCTACGCCCTGCGAATGCGGGCGAGGGGCGTGCTTCGCTAGCGCAAGCCAAGGCGATCACGCGATCGCCTTGCGGGCCGCGAACCGGGCTGGTCATTCCGTTTCTGAAGGTGCCGGCTGCTCTCGCCGGCACTTTCTCTATTGGTCTAGGAAGCTCCGCATCTTGCGGCTGCGCGAAGGATGCTTGAGCTTCCGAAGCGCCTTGGCCTCGATCTGCCGGATACGTTCGCGAGTGACCGAGAACTGCTGACCGACTTCTTCCAGCGTGTGGTCGGTGTTCATCCCGATACCGAAGCGCATTCGAAGCACGCGTTCCTCGCGTGGCGTGAGTGACGCCAGGACACGCGTTACGGTCTCCTTGAGATTCGACTGAATTGCCGCGTCCACCGGGATCACCGCATTCTTGTCCTCGATGAAGTCGCCGAGGTGACTGTCTTCCTCATCGCCGATCGGTGTCTCGAGGCTGATCGGCTCCTTGGCGATCTTCATCACCTTGCGGACCTTCTCGAGCGGCATGGACAGACGCTCGGCAAGCTCCTCTGGCGTGGGTTCACGGCCGATCTCATGAAGGATCTGACGGCTTGTCCGGACCAGCTTGTTGATCGTCTCGATCATGTGGACCGGGATCCGGATCGTCCGCGCCTGATCGGCGATCGAACGGGTGATTGCCTGACGGATCCACCACGTGGCGTAGGTGCTGAACTTGTAGCCACGGCGATACTCGAACTTATCGACCGCCTTCATCAGGCCGATATTGCCCTCCTGGATGAGGTCGAGGAACTGCAGGCCGCGATTGGTGTATTTCTTGGCGATCGAGATCACGAGCCGAAGATTCGCTTCGACCATTTCCTTCTTGGCGATTCGGGCTTCCCGCTCGCCTTTCTGGACCTGATTGACGATCCTGCGGAACTCACCGAGCGACATGCCGGTCGCCTGGGCGATTTCCGAGATTTCCGAGCGGATCCGTTCGATCGCGGCCGCTTCTGTGGTGCAGAAGGCGGTCCATTTCTTGTCGAGGCCGCAGACCCGGTCCGACCACCCTTCGTCCAGCTCGTGGCCCATATAGGCTTCGAGGAAGGCCCGGCGCGGTACCTTGTGACGCTCGGCCAGGCGCAGCATCTGCCCGCCCAGAGTAGTGAGCCGGCGATTGTAGCTGTACAGTTGATCGACCAGATACTCGATCTTGGCGCCGTGGAACTGGACGCTCTCGACTTCCGCCGTCAGCTGCTCGCGGAATTTCTGATATTTGTTCTCGTCGGCCTTCGAGAAGTCCTGGCCGGCGCTCATCGCCTCCATCCGGGAGCCCTGGAGCTTAGAGAATTTCTTGTAGATGTCGGTGATCGTCGCGAACTTCTCGAGCGCAGCCGGCTTGAGGGTCTCCTCCATCTGGGCGAGCGAGAGCGTGTTGTCCTCGTCCTCCTCCTCGGTCGGCCGCGGCGTCCGGCGCTCGACCAGGCTGTCCTCCTCATCTTCTTCTTCGGCGGCAGCCTCTTCCGGCTCCTCTTCTTCCTTGAAGGTCGGTCCGGCGGTCTTTTCGGAGATGTCGCCGCTTTCATCTTCGGCGGCGGCGACCTGCTCCGGAGTCGGCCCCTTGGACAGCATCGCCTCGAGATCGAGGATCTCGCGAAGCTGCATGTGCCCGTTGTTGAGGGCGTTCGACCATTCGATGATGGCGTTGAAGGTGATCGGGCTCTCGCACAGGCCCCAGATCATCGTGTCGCGACCGGCCTCGATCCGCTTGGCGATGGCAATCTCGCCTTCACGGCTGAGCAACTCCACCGCGCCCATCTCGCGCAGATACATGCGTACCGGATCGTCGGTCCGGTCGACGGTTTCCTTCTTCTTTTCGACGATGAAGGTTTCGCCGCCCTCGCCGGGCTCCTCGGCCGTGTCGGTCTCCGGCTCTTCGTCCTCGCCATCGTCGCTCTCGACGATGTTGACGCCCATCTCAGAAAGCGCGGACATGACGTCCTCGATCTGCTCGGAGGACATCTGGTCCTGCGGTAGCGCTTCGTTGAGCTCGTCATAGGTGATGACGCCGCGCTTGCGGGCGCGGGCGATCAGCTTCTTGATGGAGGCTTCGTTGAGATCGATCAGGGGCGCGTCGCCCGCCTCGGTCTTCTCTTCGGTTTCCGCCGTATTCGTCTTCGCCATCCGTACGCCCTATAAAAACTGTTCAGGCCTTAGTCCGCTTCGCCCTCGATCAATGTCGCAAGCTGACGGTCTGCCTCTTCCTTTGCCTCCCGGAGCCGCTGCTGCTCCCGGAATGCCGCTTCGTCCCCTCGCTCCTTCAACCGGACGGTCGCCGCGGCCAGAGCGGCTTCCACCCCGGGGCGCGCCGCCAGCGTCTCGATCACCAGAGCGAGGTCGCGACAAGCGCGGGCCTCGTCGGCATCTCGACGGGTAAAGGAAAAGGCCAGTCCTCGCTTGAGGCTAAGCTCCTCCATCAGAGCAGCCGCCCCCTTGTCGCCCAATATGGTATTGAGGCCTTGCTGATCAAGTTCGGCGTTGGTCATTGCGGCTTCGAGCATCAGGTCGCGCAGCCGGGCGACACTTCGGCCGGCCAGGGGCAGGGCTGCCACCGCCTCGGCATGGGCGCCGATCAGGGAAGGAAAACGGGCCAGCCCCTGAAGGACGGCATGTGCAAGCTCCGGATCGAGCCCGCTCTGACCAACCGCTTTCGCCTGGGCCGAAGCCGGCCGTGGCGGCGGCACATAACGGCCACCGGGCCGCATGACCCAGGGCCTTCGCTGCGGCGTCGGGTTCAAGGCGGTGAAGCGATTCATCCATTCGGAACGATATTGGTCCCGGACGTCACCGTCGGCGATCGTCGCTACATGGTCCAGCAGCCGTCGCCTCAACCCGGCTTTCTGCTCGGGCGTTCTGAGCGGCTCGGCCTCGAGCTCGTGTCTCCAGAGCCGGTCGACGAGGGGTTCGGGCGTTGCCAGCAGGGAGTCGAATGCTGCGCGGCCGCCGGCACGGATGACGTCGTCCGGATCCTGGCCAGCGGGAAGCGTGACGAAGCCCAGCGATCGACTCGGGCCGACATGGGGAAGGGCGCGCAAGGCGGCCCGTAGCGCCGCCTTGCCACCCGCCGAGTCACCGTCGAAGCACATGATTGGGCAAGCCGAGAGCTTCCAAAGCAAGGCCAACTGGGTTTCGGTCAGTGCGGTTCCCAGCGGAGCGACGACGTCGGCGATTCCCGCCTGGTCGAGGGCGATCACGTCCATCTGGCCTTCGACGACGAGGACCCGCCGGCTTGTCCGGCTCGCAGGCCCGGCCTTGTCGAGATTGAACAGGGTTCTGCCCTTGTCGAATAAAGGCGTGTCTGGCGAATTCAGATATTTGGGCTCGCCTGGCCCGAGGATCCGGGCGCTGAACGCGATTACCCGGCCACGGGCATCCCGGATCGGAAAGGTCAGCCGGCCGCGGAACCGGTCATAGGGTTCCTTCTTCGCGGTTGCCGGTTCATCGGGTTCGGGCTGAATCAGGAGACCCGCCTCGACCAGCCTGTCGTTGCCGAGATGCTTGAGCGCCGACTTGAGCTTGCCGCGTGCGTCGGGGGCGAAGCCGAACCCGAACTTTTGCTTAGTGGCTTCGCTGATTCCGCGTTGCGCCAGATAGGCTCGAGCGGCTTGGCCCTCGATTCCGTCGAGCTGATCGACGAACCATGCCGAGGCGGCTTCCATCACCTCGTAAAGTCCAGCCGCTCGCTCGGCCCGTGCCTGCGACTTGGGATCTGGGGCCGGCACCTCGATCCCGGCAGCGTCAGCCAGTTCCTTGACCGCGTCCATGAACGCGAGGCCGCGGGCGTCGGTCAGCCAGCGGATCGCGTCGCCATGCGCTTCGCAGCCGAAGCAATGATAAAAACCCTTGTCATCGTTTACGTAGAAGCTCGGGGTCTTCTCATTGTGGAACGGGCAGCAGGCCTTCCACTCGTGCCCGGCCTTCTGCAGCTTCACGCTCCTCCCGATCAGGGACGAAAGGGAGGTGCGGGCGCGCAACTCGTCGAGGAACGCAGGGGAGAGGGTCACTCCCGGCGTGCCCGGCTCAGACAGGTCATCAGGAAAGTTTCGCCTTCACCATCTGGCTGGCCTTGCTCATGTCGAGCTGGCCGGCATGACGTTCCTTGATGAGCGCCATCACCCGGCCCATGTCCTTTACCGAGGAGGCATTGGTCTCGATCGCGGCAGCGTCAATGGCGGCGGCAATCTCCGCGTCAGTCATCTGTTTCGGCAGGAACCCCTCGATCACCTTCACTTCGGCGGCTTCGGCCTCGGCTAGTTCCGGCCGGTTGCCCTTGCTGTACATGTCGATCGACTCGCGCCTCTGCTTGATCATTTTTTGCAGCACTTCCGTGACCAGGACGTCGTCCTCGGGCGGGTTCGCGGCGCCGCGAAGCTCGATGTCCCGATTCTTGAGGGCGGACTGAATCAGCCGGATCGTGCCGGTGCGGGGCTTGTCGCCGGCCTTCATCGCGCCGACGAGCGCCTGCTTGATATTGTCGCGAATCATGGGGCTCTCGAAGCATTGGGTGGAAACCATCAGTCTAGCCGGGCATTCCGCCGTTTAACAGATTGACGCTGCCCTCCGCGGTCTCTAGCGACCGAGCCTTAGCGACATCGCTGGAAACCTGCTTGAGGAGTGCCCGCCACCATGGCCGACGCCACCAAAACGCCTGCGCCTGACGGGGCGACGGGCGTATTGGTCCTTGCCGACGGCACCCTGATCTGGGGCCGAGGATTCGGCGCCGAGGGCGAGGCAGTCGGCGAGGTATGCTTCAACACGGCGATGACCGGCTATCAGGAGATCATGACCGATCCCTCTTATGCGCGGCAGATCGTCACCTTCACCTTTCCGCATATCGGCAATGTCGGGGCCAACTACGAGGACCTGGAAGCCGACAACCCCTGGGCTCTCGGCTGCGTCGTTCGAGAAGACGTCACTGCCCCGAGCAACTTCAGGGCCATCCAGACCTTCGCGGAGTGGATGCGCGCAAACCATCGCATAGGCCTGTCCGGAATCGACACCCGCGCTCTGACCCGGCGAATTCGAACCGGAGGCGCGCCCAATGGCGTCATTGCCCATGACAGCAAAGGCGAGTTCGACCTGGACTCGCTGCGCGCGATGGCCCGCGATTGGCCCGGCCTGGAGGGCATGGATCTCGCCAGAGAGGTCTCGTGCCGGCAGATGTACCGTTGGTCGGGTGGCCTCTGGACGCTCGGCAAGGGCTATGCCGAACGCGAGCATGACGAAACTTTGCCCCACGTAGTGGCGATCGATTATGGCTCGAAGCGGAATATCTTCCGCAATCTGGCCAATGCCGGTGCGCGGGTAACCGTCCTTCCTGCAACCACCAGCTTCGACGAGGTGATGGCCCACAAACCGGACGGCATCTTCCTTTCAAACGGCCCCGGCGATCCCGCGGCGACGGGTGAATATGCGGTGCCTGTCATCCGCCAGCTGATCGAAACGAACAAACCCATCTTCGGGATCTGCCTGGGCCATCAGCTCCTCGGTCTCGCCGTCGGGGCTCGCACGACGAAGATGCACCAGGGCCATCGGGGCGCCAACCATCCGGTCAAAAGGCTGGAGGACGGGCGGGTTGAGATCACCAGCATGAACCACGGTTTCGCGGTCGAGAAGGAAAGCCTGCCCGCTAACGTGCGGGAGACCCACATCAGCCTGTTCGACGGCAGCAATTGCGGAATCGAGCTGATCGACCGGCCCGCCTTCAGCGTCCAATATCATCCCGAAGCAAGCCCGGGGCCTCAGGACAGTCTGTATCTGTTCGAGAAGTTCGTGGACCGACTGCGGTGAGGGATGATTCCGAAACGCGTCCGAACGGGGAGGCGGCCCTCTTCGCACCTCAATCATCGAGCCTGAAAGCGCATAATGCCCAAGCGCACTGATATCTCCTCGATCCTCATCATCGGCGCCGGCCCGATCGTCATCGGTCAGGCCGCAGAATTCGATTATTCAGGGACCCAGGCGGCGAAGGCGCTGAAAGCGGAGGGCTATCGGATCGTCCTGGTGAACTCGAACCCGGCGACGATCATGACCGACCCCGAACTGGCCGACGCTACCTATATCGAGCCGATCACGCCCGAATATGTCGCCCGGATCATCGAGAAGGAACGGCCCGACGCCGTCCTTCCGACCATGGGTGGCCAGACCGCCCTGAACACGGCTCTCGCCTTGTTCAAGGATGGCACGCTCGACCGCTACGGGGTGAAAATGATCGGCGCGGACGCGGCAGCCATCGAGATGGCGGAGGACCGGCTGAAATTCCGGGAGGCGATGGACCGGATCGGTCTGGAAAGCCCGCGCTCGGCGATCGCTCACAGTCTCGATGACGCCATGGCGGCACTGGAAACGGTCGGGCTCCCAGCTATTATCCGACCCAGCTTCACGCTTGGCGGCACCGGTGGCGGAATCGCCTATAATCGCGAAGAATTCGAGCAGATCGTCGCCGGCGGCCTCGAAGCCTCGCCGACCGACGAGGTGCTGATCGAGGAATCGGTGCTCGGCTGGAAGGAATATGAGATGGAGGTCGTCCGCGATCGCGCGGACAATGCCATCATCATCTGCTCGATCGAAAATGTCGATCCGATGGGTATTCACACCGGCGATTCGATCACCGTCGCTCCGGCGCTGACTTTGACCGACAAGGAATATCAGGTCATGCGCAACGCGTCGATCGCCGTGTTGCGTGAAATCGGCGTCGAAACAGGCGGTTCCAACGTCCAGTTCGCAGTCAATCCGAAGGATGGCCGACTGGTGGTCATTGAAATGAACCCCCGTGTCTCGCGATCGTCGGCCCTGGCTTCGAAGGCGACCGGCTTTCCCATCGCCAAGGTCGCAGCCAAGCTGGCGGTCGGTTACACCTTGGACGAAATCCAGAACGACATCACGGGCGCGACGCCGGCGAGCTTCGAGCCGACGATCGATTATGTCGTCACCAAGATCCCGCGTTTCGCCTTCGAGAAATTCAAGGACAGCGAGGCCATCCTCACCACCTCGATGAAATCCGTCGGCGAGGTGATGGCGATCGGGCGAAACTTCCATGAAAGCCTGCAAAAGGCGCTCCGCGGCTTGGAGACCGGCCTGATCGGGCTCGACGGCGTGAAGGAACTCTACGGCGCTTCACGGGGCGAGATCGAAGCAGCGCTGGCACGGCCGACGCCTGACCGGCTCCTCGTTGCCGCTCAGGCGATGCGGGAAGGGTTCTCCGTCGCGGAGATCCACGAAATCACCCATTACGACCCTTGGTTTCTCGAACGGCTGCACGAGATCGTGGAGGCCGAAGAGGCGATCTGCACCGATGGCCTTCCGAACGACGCTCGAAACATGCGCCGCCTGAAGTCGATGGGATTTTGTGATCGACGCCTTGCGGAGCTGGCGCTGAAATCGGCCCATATGGCCGGCGGCGCGGTGAAGACCCGGGCACGCACGCATGGCCTTATCCACGACGCGGTGAAGGCGATGGTTGGCGCCACCACCGAGGACGAGGTGCGCCGGCTGCGGCACAAGCTGGGAGTTCGGCCGGTGTTCAAGCGCGTCGATACCTGCGCTGCCGAGTTCGAGGCGAAGACGCCCTACATGTATTCGACCTATGAAAATCCGAGTTTCGGCGAGCCGGAGGATGAGAGCCAGCCGTCGGACCGGCGAAAGATCGTCATCCTTGGCGGCGGTCCCAACCGGATCGGCCAGGGCATCGAGTTCGACTATTGCTGCGTTCACGCGGCCTATGCGCTCAAGGAAGCCGGGTTCGAGACCATCATGGTCAACTGCAATCCGGAGACGGTGAGCACGGACTACGACACCTCCGATCGCCTCTATTTCGAGCCGCTGACGGTCGAGGACGTGCTGGAGATTCTGCATGTCGAGTCGTCCCGCGGGGAGCTTGTCGGCGTGATCGTCCAGTTCGGCGGGCAGACACCCCTCAAGCTCGCCGCCGCTCTCGAAAACGAGGGGATCCCGATCCTCGGAACTTCGCCCGATGCGATCGACCTCGCCGAAGATCGGGAGCGCTTCGCCGGGTTGATCGACAAGCTTGGCCTCAGGCAGCCGGCCAACGGGATCGCCCGAAGCCGGGATGAAGCGATCGCGGTCGCAGAGCGGATCGGCTACCCCGTATTGACCAGGCCCAGTTATGTGCTTGGAGGGCGGGCGATGGAGATCGTCGATGGGCCGGCTCAGCTGGACGATTATATCCACACCGCCGTCCAGGTCTCCGGTGACAGTCCAGTCCTGATCGACCAGTATCTGCGCGACGCGATCGAAGTCGATGTCGACGCGATTTCCGACGGCAAGGATGTCGTCATCGCCGGAGTCATGCAGCACATCGAGGAAGCGGGAGTCCATTCGGGCGACAGTGCCTGCTCGCTCCCGCCGTACAGCCTCGAGCCGGGCATTATCATCGAAATCGAGCGCCAGGCGCGTGAGCTGGCCCTGGCGCTCGGCGTCAAGGGGCTGATGAATGGCCAGTTCGCGGTCAAGGACGGAATCGTCTACCTGATCGAGGTCAATCCACGCGCCAGCCGGACCGTCCCGTTCGTTGCCAAGGCCATCGGAACCCCGATCGCCAAGATCGCCGCGAGGGTGATGGCGGGCGAACCGCTGATCAATTTCCTGCCGCTGGACCGCGACATCGCGCATATCGCGGTCAAGGAGGCGGTCTTCCCGTTCGCGCGCTTCCCGGGCACCGATCCTGTCTTGTCACCGGAAATGAAATCTACCGGTGAAGTCATGGGGATCGCGAATGACTTTGCGACGGCTTTTCTGAAGTCCCAGCAAGGCGGAGGAGTCTCGCTACCGACCGAAGGGACCTTGTTCGTCTCGGTCAAGGACAGCGACAAGCCGATCATCCTGCCGCCCGTGCGGGCGCTGATCGAACTCGGCTTCAGGGTCATCGCCACCGGCGGAACCGCCACCTATCTGAGTGGCGAAGGCCTTGCGGTCGAGAGGGTCAACAAGGTCGCCCAGGGCCGCCCCCACATCGTCGACAAAATCAAGGATGGCGAGGTCGGCCTGATCTTCAACACCACCGAAGGCTGGCAGAGTCACAAGGACTCGGCGTCGATCCGTGCTTCAGCGGTAATGCAGAAGATACCCTATTTCACGACTGCCGCATCCAGCGCCGCGGTGGTCAGGGCGATCGCCTCTCTGAGGGACCACAGCCTTGAAGTACGCTCGTTGCAGGACTATTATTCAGCCTCCAAAGCGCACTCCTGAACAATCTACCCCCTGTTCATGCGGTCCCTTCAGGCGGATCGCTTCAAGACAAGTTTTGACGAAAGGCGAAGTGAATGGCGACGGTCGACAAGCTGCCCATGCTGGCAGAGGGCTACGAGAAGCTCCAGAACGACGTCCGTCATCTCAAGACGGTCGAGCGGCCTTCGATCATCGATGCGATCGAGGAAGCCCGCGGTCACGGCGACCTCTCGGAGAATGCCGAATACCACGCCGCCAAGGAACGCCAGGGCCAGGTCGAAGCGCAGATCGCGGATCTCGAGGACCGGATCAGCCGGGCGATGGTCATCGATCCCTCCACCCTATCGGGCGACAAGGTCATCTTCGGCGCCACCGTCCATTTGCTCGACGAGAACGACAAGCCGATCAAGTATCAGATCGTCGGCGAGACGGAGGCGGACGCGCGGGTTGGCCGGATCAGCTATAATTCGCCGCTCGGTCGGGCCCTGATCGGACGAATGGTCGGCGAGGAGGTCGAATTTTCGGCCCCGTCCGGTGATAAATATTACGAGATCGCCAAGATCGAATTCATCTGAGCCCGGCGTGCAACTACCCCAGAGCTGGAGCAAGGCGCGGCTGACGCTCGTGATCCTTGGTGTCACGGTGGCGGCGTGGCTGATCGCCGTCACGCTTCAGCGCGAGGAATGGGTAGCGATCTGGGGCGGCTTCATTCCTGCCCGGCTCACCTTCGGCGACCAAGGCATGGCTTTCGCGCCCTTCTGGCTGACGCCGTTGACGTCGGCCCTCATTCATGCCGGCTTCTTCCATCTGCTTTTCAACATGCTGATCCTGGCCGTCTGCGGCCGGCCGGTTGAATCGGTTCTGGGCCCAGTCGGCCTCCTGAGCCTTTATCTGCTCGGCGCTTATGCCGCCGCCGCCGCCCAGTTCCTGGTCGACCCCAGCGCAGCGACGGTGATGGTCGGAGCGAGCGGCGCGATCTCCGCGATACTGGGTGCCTATGCTTTGCTTTTCGGGCGCAACAAGGTGAAGGTTCAAAGTCCGAAGCTCGCTTTGTGGCTGAACGCGCTCTGGTTGCTGGTGGCCTGGGTCGGCCTCAATCTGGTGATGCGCATCGTCGCCGCCGGGGGCGCCATCCCTGGGACCGGTGGCGGCGTCGAGGTGGCGATCGCCGCCCATATCGGCGGCTTCCTCGTCGGGATCGCCTTGGCCTGGCCGCTGCTCCTGTTGCGCTACCGCAAGGCCTGACGCAGTCTATTTGCGTTCGGATCCCAGCTCCGGCTCGAGCAGGCGGTGGAGATGGACCACCACATATTTCATCTCGGCATCGTCGACCGTGCGCTGGGCATTGCCGCGCCACGCATCGAGTGCGCTCGCATAATCAGGATAGAGGCCGACGATGTGGATCGTCGACAGGTCGAAATCGAGGCCCTGCGGATTCTTCACGCGGCCGCCGAAAACGAGATGAAGTCTGCTCATGGGCCGAGCGACTAGGTAGGTTCGCCGCCGCGTGCAAGCGTTGCCCGCGGCGGCGTTTCACTTATGACTTGCCGGTGACCGCTTCGACTACCGCTTCCCCGACCTTCTGGGTCGCGCGGCTGCGGATCTGGTCGACCTGCTCCTTGCCGGCGTCGAGGCCGCGCTGCGCGGCTTCGCGTGCGGCGCCGGTAAGCCGTCGACCGGTATTGCCGAGCAATTCTTCCTCGCGCCGCGAACTGGGAATGAGAAATCCGAGCAGCGCGCCCAGAGCAATGCCGCCGATGACGGCGCCGACCGGGTAGATCGCGATCTGGTCGGACGCGGTGCGCGTGACTTCCGCGGCGCGGCCGCGTGCACTTTCATAGGCCGAAGCGGTGCGCTCGCGCGCTGACTGATAGGCGTCGGCTGCCCGGTTTCGCGAGGGCTCGCGGGTGGGGGTTTCGGTACGGACTTCAGTTTCGGTATTGGTGGCCATCAACTCACTCCTTCGGTCACTGACGCGGCGACAGTGGGCGCCGCAGCGCTGAAATTTTCGTTTTCGGTCGGGATCACAGTCGTGATCCGGCCTTCGTCTTCCTCCCCCTCATTCCACATCCGGGTCACCACCCGCTTCAGCGGCTCCCGCGCAAGAAACAAGGCGAAGGCGCCGATCGCGAGCGAAACCGCGGCCGGTCGCTTCTTCACCGCGTCGAGGGCGCCTTCTGCCAGCGTCTCGCTCTTGTCCTTCACGCCGTCCCAGGCCTCGGTGGCGAGATTGCCTGGGCGAAGACGGAGCTGAAGCGCGCCGACGCTGCTGTCGAGGCGAGCGCGGGCCAGAATCGCGTTGCGCTTCGCCTGCTCCAGATCCTTGGTCGTCATTGGAGCGTTTCCCCGCGAGCGATGGCCTGTCTCTCCTCCTCGTCTCCGGACAAAGCGCCGAGTCCGCCGACGCCGATCCGCACCAGTACATAGCCTGTCCCGGCGAGCACCAAAGAGACGGCAAGTCCCGCAAGCACCGGCCCGATCAGTGCGGCGAGTCCGAGGACAAAGCCGAGGATGAGCGCGGTGAGGGCCGAAAGGCCAAGCACCGCGCCGGCCACGAGTAGGATCAGGCCGTTGCGGGCGCGGCCGGCGCGATAGCGGGCGATCTGGCGATAAAGCCCGATCTCCGCTCTTGCATATTCCCGACCGTCCTCGATCAGGCGGCCGAGCAGGTCGCCCATCGATTCTTCATTCGGGTCGTGCGCCGGCCCCGGCAAGGATCAGGCCCCGCCGCCGGCGGTGGTGTCCTTGTTGGTACGCCTGCTGCCGCCGCTGCGTCCCGAGCTGGACTCCTCGATCCCGGTACGGATCACCCGCATCAGGGCGAAGCCCGCCACGGCCGCGGCCGCAATGGCGATTCCAGGGCTGGCGCGGACTGCGGAACGGCCGTCGTCGAGCAGATCATCAATCGTCTTCTCGCGCACGCGCCCGGCAAAGGAGGCCACCGCGTCCGCCGCCTGATGGGCATAACGGCCATAATCCTCGCCGAGCCGTTCGTCGATCGAGCGGGCGGCGTCGTTGATGACCTCGCTGAAGTTGTCGAGCAGGCCCGTGGCCCGGCCCTTGCCGTCGTCGGCGAGGCCGCGCAGCTTGTCGGTGGCCTGACCGCGAAGCGTACTGACCTGGTCGCGCACCTGGCTCACCAGCTTGTCGGTAGCTCCACCCGAGCCGGAGTCGCCTGTGGCGACAAAGCCGCCCTCGCTGGCGGAGCTTGCGCGACTGGTCTTCGTGACGGAAGTTCCGCCGCCGGCCGTTCCGCCGCCACTACCTGCGGCACCGCTCGAGCGGGACGCGCCATTGACGATGTGATCGGTGCCTTCGGGAAGTTCGGGATCGCGCGGGGGCATAAGCATCTCCACTGCTAGGTAAAACTCTTCTCACGAGAACACCTGCCCGGCGACTTCCGTTCCGGCTCCCGCAAGGAAAGTTGCATGCACATCGACCGGCCGATAATCGGCCCTTATCCCAGATAGTATTTCATAACGGGGTTGCAACAAATGACCGCGATCATCCACGTCCACGCCCGCCAGATTCTCGACAGCCGCGGCAACCCCACCGTCGAGGCGGAGGTTTTGCTGGAAGATGGCAGCTTCGGCCGGGCCGCGGTGCCGTCCGGCGCGTCGACGGGGGCCCACGAGGCGGTGGAGCGGCGCGACGGCGACAAGAGTCGCTGGCTCGGCAAGGGCGTCGGTAACGCGGTCGAGTCGGTCACCGGCGAAATTGCGAGCGCAGTGATCGGCATGGAGGCGGAAGATCAGGTAGAGCTCGATTCTGCTTTGATCGAGCTCGATGGAACGCCGAACAAGTCGCGGTTGGGGGCGAACGCCATTCTCGGGGTCAGCCTTGCCGCGGCCCGAGCCGCGGCGGATGCGCGGGGCCTGCCGCTCTACCGCTATGTCGGCGGAGTTTCGGCCAATGTGCTGCCGGTGCCGATGATGAACATCCTGAATGGCGGCGCTCATGCCGACAATCCGATCGATTTCCAGGAATTCATGGTGATGCCCGTCGGCGCAGAGACCCTGGCGGAAGCGGTTCGCTGCGGCGCTGAGATCTTTCATACCCTCAAGAAGAGGCTGCACGACGCGGGGCTCGCCACGGCGGTCGGCGATGAAGGCGGTTTTGCCCCCAATCTGGCCTCGGCTCGCGACGCGCTCGATTTCATCATGCAGTCGGTCGAGCAGGCCGGCTACACGCCCGGCGACGACGTCGTCCTGGCGCTCGATTGCGCGGCCACCGAGTTCTTCCGCGAGGGTGCCTATCATCTCGAAGGGGAGGAGAGGTCGCTCTCGCCCGACGAGATGGCCGCCTATCTGGCGGAGCTGGCGGACACCTATCCGATCCTGTCGATCGAGGACGGCATGGCCGAGGATGATCTCGATGGCTGGAAAGCCCTCACGGAGCGGATCGGCCGCCGAGTCCAGCTCGTAGGCGACGACCTTTTCGTGACCAATCCTCAACGGCTCAGGATGGGGATCGAGCGCGGCCTCGCCAATTCGATTCTCATCAAGGTCAACCAGATCGGAACCTTGACGGAGACCCTGGAGGCGGTCGAAATCGCCCATCGTGCCGGTTACACCTCGGTCATGTCTCATCGATCGGGAGAGACCGAGGACACGACCATCGCCGACCTCGCGGTCGCCACGACCTGCGGACAGATCAAGACCGGCAGTCTGGCGCGTTCGGATCGCCTGGCCAAATACAACCAGCTGATCCGCATCGAAGAGGAGCTGGGAATCGCCGCGCGTTATGCCGGTCGGGACGTCTTCGCCCGCCTCGCCTCGACTCGCACCTGAGCCGTTTCGACCGATTTTTGTGGATATCGGCGCAAATCGCTTGATTCGCCCTCCTTTTGCTGATTCTGTCATAGTTAATGAGCGGGGCGATAAATCCATTGGCATTGATCCGACGGGCGGCACTCCCCGCGGTGGGCCTGCTCGTCATCGCCAACTTCGTGGGCTACGCGGTGATCGGCGATAATGGAGTCCTGTCCTGGGGCGATTATCGCCGAATGAAGGCCGAACGCGCGGTTCAGCTCGCCGAACTCGAGGCCGAAAAGGCGCGGCTCGCACATCGCGCCAATCTGCTCGATCCGCGCCGCGCCGACCCCGATCTCGCCGAGGAGCTGGTTCGCCGCGATCTCGGTCTGGTTAGGCCGGACGAAGTGATCATCGAGCTTGAGGACGAAGCGGCATCCGGGCCGGCCACCGCTCGAGTTTCGTCGCCGACGCGGGTGCGCCGAGCCCCCTAGCTGGCCCTTGTCGGGGTTGGCCGTCGACAGGCCTAAAGCTCTTTTTTCCTCTGTAGTTGCCGTGGGCCGTTCCCGGCGACTCACCCTGCGGCACCCGTTGCACCTCCGACCGTTTGCCGCCATAGAGCCGCAGCCAAAGCGACATCAGAAAGGAAGGCCGAGAGTGGCCAGGGCAGCATCGTCTGGACGCGCCAGTAAGAAGGTCGGAGATATTCCGGCGCCGCCGCAACGCCCCAATCGGGAGCGGCCGCCTGAGCCGAAGCGCTATCAGGCGAGCAAGGAAGAGCTGCTCGAATTCTACCGCCAGATGCTGCTTATCCGCCGCTTCGAGGAGCGGGCTGGACAGCTTTACGGCCTCGGCCTGATTGGCGGCTTCTGCCACCTGTACATCGGCCAGGAAGCGGTCGCGGTTGGCCTGCAGTCTGCGCTCGAAGTGGGCAAGGACAGCGTCATCACCGGATATCGCGACCATGGTCACATGCTCGCCTACGGGATCGATCCAAAGATCATTATGGCCGAGCTGACCGGACGTCAGGCCGGGATCTCCAAGGGCAAGGGCGGATCGATGCACATGTTCTCCGTGGAGCATCGCTTCTACGGCGGTCATGGAATCGTCGGCGCTCAGGTCAGCCTCGGCACCGGTCTCGCCTTCAAGCACAAATATGCCGGCGATGGTGGTGTCTGCCTCGCGTATTTCGGTGACGGCGCAGCCAACCAGGGCCAGGTCTATGAAAGCTTCAACATGGCCGAGCTGTGGAAGCTGCCGATCATCTTCGTGATCGAGAACAATCATTATGCGATGGGCACGAGCGTCGATCGCTCCTCAGCCGAAGATCAGTTGTATCGGCGGGGCGAAAGCTTCCGGATCAACGGCCTGCAGGTGGACGGCATGGACGTGCTCGCCGTTCGTGGAGCGGCCGAGACCGCGCTGGAATGGGTTCGCAGCGGCAAGGGGCCAATACTTCTCGAGCTGAAGACCTATCGTTACCGCGGCCACTCCATGTCGGACCCAGCCAAATATCGCTCCCGTGAGGAAGTCCAGGCGGTCCGCGACAAATCCGATCCGATCGAGGCCGCCAAGCGCGAACTCGAGAAGCTCGGGGTCGGAGAGGACGCGCTCAAGGCAATCGACAAGGAGATCAAGGCGATCGTCGTCGAATCGGCCGATTTCGCCGAACAGGCGGCGGAACCGGATGCCGCTGAACTTCACACCGACGTGCTGGTCGGGAGCTACTGATGCCGATCGAACTGAAGATGCCCGCACTTTCGCCAACCATGGAAGAGGGCACGCTTGCCAAATGGCTGGTCAAGGAAGGCGACAGTGTCGCCTCTGGCGATATCCTCGCCGAGATCGAGACCGACAAGGCGACGATGGAATTCGAGGCGGTCGACGAAGGCACCATCGCCAAGATCCTGGTGGCGGAAGGCACTGACGAAGTGAAGGTCGGCACCGTCATCGCCCTCATCGCGAGCGATGGTGAAGCGGCGGACGACGTTTCGGGCGGCACGAATGCCCCCAAGGCTTCGGCTGGATCCGCTCCCGCCGAAGAAGTGCCGCCGCCGCCGATCGAACGACCGAGTGATCAGAAAACGGAGCTTCCCGCCGATTCCCAGGCCGATCAGAAGCAGATGGAAACGGGTGCGCGCGATCTCGTCGCCTCGGCCGAGCGCACGGATCAGGCACCGGAGGTGCCGGCCGGCACCGAGACCGAACGGCAGACCGTGCGCGAGGCCCTTCGCGATGCCATGGCGGAAGAGATGCGGGCAGACGACCGGGTCTTCGTCATGGGCGAGGAAGTAGCGCAGTATCAGGGCGCCTACAAAGTGACCCAGGGCCTGCTCGACGAGTTCGGCCCGCGCCGGGTGATCGACACGCCGATCACCGAATACGGCTTTGCCGGAGTCGGCACCGGTGCCGCCATGGGCGGGCTGAAGCCGATCATCGAGTTCATGACCTTCAACTTCGCCATGCAGGCGATCGATCACATCATCAATTCGGCCGCCAAGACCAACTACATGTCGGGCGGACAGATGCGCTGCCCGATCGTCTTCCGGGGCCCCAATGGTGCTGCGGCGCGAGTCGCGGCCCAGCACAGCCAGAATTTTGCGCCCTGGTATGCAAGCGTTCCCGGCCTGATCGTCATTGCGCCTTATTCCGCCGCCGATGCCAAGGGCTTGCTCAAGGCTGCGATACGGTCTGAAGATCCGGTCGTATTCCTTGAGAACGAGCTGCTTTATGGTCAAAGTTTCGACGTTCCGAAACTCGACGATTACGTTCTTCCGATCGGCAAGGCCCGGGTCGTACGCGACGGAAGCGACGTGACCCTGGTCAGCTATTCGATCGGTGTGGGCGTCGCACTGGACGCCGCTGAGCGGCTGGCCGGGGAGGGGATCGAAGCCGAGGTGATCGACCTTCGCACGCTCCGTCCTCTCGACAAGGCCACCGTTCTCCGATCGCTGGCCAAGACCAACCGTCTGGTCTGTGTCGAGGAGGGCTGGCCGGTCTGCTCGATCTCGTCCGAGATCATGGCGATCGCGATGGAGGAGGGGTTCGATGACCTCGACGCCCCAGTTCTTCGGGTGACCAATGTCGATGTGCCGCTGCCGTACGCCGCCAATCTGGAGAAAATGGCCCTGATCAAGGCGGACGATGTCGTCGCCGCCGCCCGGAAGGTCTGCTACCGTTGAGACTTGCCCTCCCCCTCGATGGGGGAGGCGCAGTTCGCGGGCGCCTTTGCTCAGCGAGTAGGCGAAGCCGCTTTTGACCACCGATCTCGACCCCGACCGGACTTTGGCGCTCGCTTATGTGAAAGCGCGGCTTCGGCCGGCTGTCGAGGCACTTTGGCGTCTTGACGTCAGCCTCGGCACGGTCCTGTCGAGTGGCCGCGATCCGATGATCAGCCAGATACGACTCGCCTGGTGGCGGGAGTCGTTGGAAAAGCTTGACCAGGGCCATCCGCCGGCGGAGCCGGTGCTTCGGGCGCTCGCGACGCATGTGGTCCCCTACGGGATCGGCGGGAAGGAGCTTTCGCAGTTGGAGGAAGGCTGGGCGGTTCTTCTTTCGCCCGAACCGCTCGGTAGCGAAGATCTGCAGGCCTACGCCCGAGCCCGAGGCGGGTTGCTGTTTCGATTCTCGGCCCGCTTGCTGGGCGACGCAGTGTCTGACATGGCCAGCGCCGGAGAATGCTGGGCACTGGTCGATCTCGCCCGACACAGCGGCGAATCGGAGGCAGGCGCGGCTCTTGAGGCGGCCAGCGAGCGCAACTTGCCCTCGAACTGGCCTTCGCGCCTGCGGCCACTTGGCATGCTCGCGGTGCTTGCTCGGCGCGATCTCGACGCTGGCCAAAGGGAGATGGAACGGCCGGGCGCCCCGGCGCGGATGTTTCGGATGCTCCGTCACCGGCTGACTGGGCGTTAGGTCCCTCGACGGGCTGCTCGGCTCTGTATTAGCCTCCGTCCCGCAGGAGGAAATCAGATGCTCCGATTCTTCGCCGGCGTCGGCTCGGCATTGCTGCTTGTCGCGGCGGGCTTTTTCATCTGGAAGGGAATGGCGCAGGAAGAGGTGGCGCTGGTGCCGCCGCCCCCGGCTGCACAAGCTGCATCGGTCGAACCCGGACCACCGCCGACGCCGCCGGCGGCCGACGAACGAACGAAGGAGCAGCGCCGGTTCGACCGCGCCGACCGCGACAACGACGAGAAGATCACGCTGGCGGAGCTCTATCATCCCCGCCGCCGGGCCTTCGCACGGCTAGATGCCAATAATGACGGACGCCTCGCCTTCGAGGAATGGGCGATCACCACGTCCGAGAAGTTCGCGGGCGCGGACTCCAATCGGGACCGGTTCCTCACCCGCGCGGAATATAGCACCACAGCGCCACGGCGGCGGCCCGCAAGAAGGCAGAACTGCGCCTGCTAGACCGATGTCGGCATCAGGCGGGGAGCCAGTCGGCGAGGTCGCGTCTGGCCCGATCGGTGTAGATCTTCTTTCGCTCGGCCTTTCTTGACCGACCCTCCACCGGTGGAAATAGCCCGAAATTGACGTTCATCGGCTGGTAGATGGCGGCATCCGCGCCGCCGGTGATATGACCCAGGAGTGCGCCCAGAGCGGTCGTTGCTGGCGGCAGGAGGATCTCCTCCGCCTTGAGCTCGGCGGCTGCAAAGCGTCCTGCAAGAAGACCAACCGCGGCCGACTCTACGTAGCCCTCGCAGCCCGTGATCTGGCCGGCGAATCGAATGTTCGGTGATCCCTTCAGGCGCAGCGTCTCATCGAGCAGCTTCGGGGAATTGATGAAGGTGTTGCGGTGCAGGCCTCCAAGCCGGGCGAACTCGGCCTTTTCGAGCCCCGGAATGGTCCGGAAGAGCCGAACCTGCTCGGCATGTTTCAGCTTGGTCTGGAATCCGACCATGTTCCAGAGGGTGCCGAGCGCATTATCCTGACGCAGCTGGACGACGGCGTAGGGCCATCTTCCGGTCTTCGGGTCATCCAGGCCCACCGGCTTCATCGGGCCATAGCGCAAGGTATCGACACCGCGTTGCGCCATCACCTCGATCGGCATGCAGCCCTCGAAATAGGGTGTGTCCTTCTCCCACTCTCGAAACTCCGTCTTTTCGCCGTCGAGAAGACCCTGGTGGAAGGCGAGATACTGCTCCTTGGTCATTGGGCAGTTGATGTAGTCCCGGGTATCGTTTTTGTCCCAGCGCGACGCCATCCAGGCAATATCCATATCGATGCTGTCGCGATGGACGATCGGCGCGATCGCGTCGAAGAAGGCAAGTGCGTCGGCGGACGTGGCGGCCCGGATCGATTCCGCCAGTGGGGCGGCGGTCAGCGGCCCCGTCGCGACGATGGCCAGGCCCGCGGTGGGGAGAGTATCCACGCGTTCGCGAACCAGTTCGATGTTCGGGTGGGCGGCGATCTTTTCCGTGACGGCCGCCGCGAAACCTTCGCGATCGACGGCGAGCGCGGACCCTGCAGGCACGCGGTGGACGTCCGCCGCCTGCATGATCAGCGAGCCCAGCGTCCGCATTTCTGCGTGGAGCAGACCGACGGCATTGTTTTCGGCATCGTCGGACCGGAAGCTGTTCGAGCAAACCAGCTCGGCAAGGGAATCGGTGTGATGCGCGGGCGTGGTCTCGCCGCCGCCCCGCATCTCCGAAAGGCGCACCTTCACGCCGGCTTGCGCCAGCTGCCAGGCGGCTTCCGACCCGGCAAGACCGCCGCCAATGATATGAATAGCATCTGTCATGGCGCCTCGTTACACCTTGAGGTCCGGAATGGCAGCGGCGAAGCGTATGAAAGACGCAGAATGAGCGACTGCGCATCGATAAGCCCGTCCAGACGCGTATTTCTCCTTGGAGCAGCCGGGCTGTTGATGGGGCAGCGTACGGCCTTTCCCCACCGCCCTGCTTTGACACCCGTCGACTCGCTGTCGGTGAGATTCCTTGTCGACGGCGCCGTTTCGGCGTTTGCCGAGCCCGTCCGCCGCGCCGATCTCCTGGTGCAGCACGGGGCTCGTGGCCAGTCAGATGTTGGGTTGCGCCTTCTCGCCGAGTGGGGCCTGTCGCTGCTGATAGAGTCACGCGCTGCTGCCGAGCAGCGGACGGTCCTTCTCGATTTCGGTTATTCCTCCCTGGCTCTCCTGAACAATGCCCATCTGGCCGGCGTGGATTTCGCTACCGTCGACGCGCTTCTGCTCAGCCATGGCCATTATGACCATTTCGGTGGTCTCAATGGATTGCTTCAGTCCGGTCGCCTGCGTCCGGGCATTCCCATGCTGGTCGGTGGCGAGGAAGCGTTCTGCCATCGCTTGCGTGGATCGGCCGACAACCCCCTCGATTTCGGCGCCATCGATCGCGATGCGCTGCGTCGGGCTCAGGTTTCGGTGCGCACAGAATCGAGACCGGCCTTGCTCGGGCATGACATGACCACGGGCCAGATACCGCTGGCGATCGAAAGCCCGCGAACACCGACCTGGATGGAGCCTGGGGTAAACTGCGATCGTCGGATGCTGGATTCGGACAAGAGCGGCCTCGAACGGATAGTGGACGACAGCCGCCACGAGCTGGGACTCGCTTATCATATGCGCGGTCGTGGACTCGTCGTTTTCGGCTCCTGCAGCCATCGAGGCATTCTGAACACAATCCAGTCTGCTCAGCGGGCAACGGGCGTGCATCGACTCCATGCGGTCGTCGGGGGCTTTCACCTGGTCCGGCCACAGACCGAGGACGACACTCGCCGCACTGCGCAGGCGCTTGCGGAGCTGGCACCCGATTATGTCGTGCCGGGTCATTGTTCCGGAGAGTGGTTTATCTCGGCAGCCGAAGCGGCCATGCCGGGAAAGATCATTCGTCCCTATGTCGGAACGCACGTCCAGTTTGGGACTCAGGGCTGAAAAGGCGCGGATCATGCTCGATCATGTGGGTTTCGCAGTCGTGGACGCTGAGCGCTCCAGAATATTCTATGAGCAGGCGCTCGCGCCGCTCGGGATCACCCTGATCATGAGCGTGACGCCCGAGCAAACCGAGTCCGGGGGCGTGGCTCATGGCTTCGGCTCCGATGGTAAGCCCTTTTTCTGGATCGGGGATAATGAGCGGGTGGGGGAGGGCACCCATATTGCCTTTGCGGTCGAGAGCCGGGCCCTGGTCGACGCGTTTCACCAATGCGCGCTGGCGGCTGGTGGGCTG
>DASTDX010000129.1:0-4612 GCA_035710145.1 Allosphingosinicella sp. | reverse complement strand
CGATCGCGCTGCCTGCCTCGAGCGCCTGGCCGATCTGCTCGAGCGCGATCGCGACATGCTGATGCGGATCGCCGTTCAGGAAGCGAAGAAGACGATCCCCGACGCCCTCGCCGAAGTGCGCGAGGCGGTCGATTTCTGCCGTTATTACGCGGCCCAGGCGCGAAGCGGGCTTCGGCCGATCGAGCTTCCCGGGCCGACCGGGGAGCGCAATGTGCTGCGGATGGCGGGGCGCGGGGTCTTCGTCTGCATCGCGCCATGGAATTTCCCTTTGGCCATCTTCCTCGGCCAGGTCTCGGCGGCCCTGGCCGCCGGCAACACCGTCGTCGCCAAGCCCGCCTCGCAGACGCCCGAGATCGCCGCTTACGCGGTCGGCCTCGCCCATGCCGCGGGCATTCCGGAGGACGCCCTGATCCTCGCCGCCGGCCACCGCAACATGGGCCAGAAACTGATGGAGGATCCGCGGATCGCCGGAGTCGCCTTCACCGGCTCGACGGCGACCGCCAAGACGATCGTCCGCACCCTCAACGCCGACGACGACCGGCCGATCATCCCGTTGATCGCGGAGACGGGCGGGATCAACGCCATGATCGTCGATTCCACGGCCTTGCCGGAGCAGGTCGTCCAGGACGTCGTCACCTCCGCGTTCCGCTCTGCCGGCCAGCGTTGCTCCGCTCTGCGTTTGCTGGTCCTTCAGGAGGATGTCGCCGAACGGACGCTCGAGATGCTGGAGGGGGCGATGGATAGTTTGGTCGTCGGCGATCCTTCGGATCCGGCGACCGATGTCGGCCCGGTGATCGACGAGCCGTCTTTCGCGAAGTTGATGGGTCGCCGCGAGGCGATGAAGGACCGGATCCTGAAATCGATCCCGGCTCCGTCCGAAGGTCTGTTCGTTCCGCCGACCCTGATCGGCATCGACCGGATCGAGGATCTCAAGGAGGAGTGGTTCGGGCCATTGCTCCATGTCACGACCTGGAAGTCGGGCGAGCTGGTCGAGACGGTCAGGCGGATCAACGCCACTGGCTTCGGCCTTACCATGGGATTGCACAGCCGGATCGCCCGTGCCGCCGAGACGGTCGAGGAGAGCGCCACGGCCGGCAATCTCTACGTCAACCGGTCGATGATCGGCGCCATCGTCGGCTCGCAGCCGTTCGGCGGCGAGGGCCTTTCCGGAACCGGCCCGAAGGCGGGCGGTCCGCATTATCTGCCGCGTTTCTGCACCGAGCGGGTGACCAGCACCGACACGACCAGCTCCGGCGGCAACGCGACCCTCTTGAGCCTGGAGGACGTCGGACTCTAGACTGAGGGAAGACAGGGGGCAGCCGGTATGAAGCAATGGACGGCCAGACGATTGGGCATCGCCTGTGGGCTCACCTCGGCCTTCCTGGGGTTCGCTTATCTGCTCGCGGCCGGCGCTCCTATGCCGTCCCTCGCGATCCAGGCGGCGGCGCTGGCGCTCGGCCTGGTCGCGCTCCCGATCCTGGCGATCCTTTCCAGGATGTCCCCGCCAGGAGGCGCGGACGTCTTGCTGGTTCTGCTCGGGTCCGCCCTTCTTCTGACCGCCTTGTTCGGACTTGAAGCGTCGGGAGCGACGCGCTGGGTCAGGCTCGGGGCCGTCAATCTCCAGCCGAGCCTGGCCCTGCTGCCGCCGATGTTGCTCCTTTACGCCCGAAGGCCCGGGCCAGTCGGAGCTTCGGGCATGATCCTGGCCGCTATTGGACTGGCGCTGCAGCCGGACCGGGCCATGGCCGGTGCGCTGGCCGTCTCGCTGACCACCCTGGCGATCTGGCGCCCCGATCCTTTCACTTTTGCCGGGGCCGCGGGCGGCATCCTTGCCTTTGCTGCCGCACTGGCCCAGCCGGATTCGCTTCCGGCGGTGCCCTTCGTCGACAACATACTCTACTCGGCCTTCGACGTGCATCCACTCACAGGCTTCTCTGTCCTGGCGGGCGCCGTGATCCTGCTCCTGCCGGTTTTCGGCACCGGCAAGGCACCCGAACGTCTGGTCTTTGGTGCCGTCTGGCTGGCTATCCTTCTGGCAGCGGCGATCGGCAATTATCCGACGCCCGTGGTCGGCTATGGCGGCAGCGCCTTGTTGGGTTACTGGCTCAGCGTCGCCTTGCTGCCCGATCGCCTGCATCCCGAGCCTGCTCGAGACGCAACGGACTCGGCCGCGCCCGAGCCTTCACCGGGCGATCCCTTGCTCCGCGCCGCCGTTTAAGGCCTAGGCGGGCTTTGGCGGTGCGTAGGGCATGACCAGGGTGCCGTCCGGCGCTGCCGTGAAGGTGGTCTGGGTCGGATAAGCGAATTCGGCGCCGATCTCGGCGAAGCGCCGGATCATCCCAAGCATCACCGCCTGCCTCACGGCCATGAAGTCGTACATCTCGGTGCTCTCGACATGGAAGACGAGCTCGAAATCGATCGAGGAGGCGCCGAACTGGAAAGCGTGGCAGCGGTCGAATTCGGCCAACGGCTGCGCCTCGACGATCGCCTTAAGCTCCAGCGGAACCTGAGCGAGGAGATCGGGCGACGTCTGGTAGACCAGGCCGAAGGTCATCACCGCCCGGCGCTGCCGGAGCAGGGTCCAGTTCTGGAGCTGCTGCTCGAGCAATTTGGTGTTCGCCATGACCACTTCCTCGCCGCCCAGTGAGCGTATTCGCGTGCTCTTCAGGCCGATATGCTCGACGACGCCGGTCGTCGGGGGGCTTCCGAAGCTGATCACGTCGCCCTTGCTGAACGGCTTGTCGAAGATGATCGACAGCGCCGCGAACAAATCGGAGAAGATGCCCTGGGCGGCGAGGCCGATGGCAATGCCGCCGATCCCGAGGCCGGCGACGAGGCCGGTGACGTTCACGCCGAGATTGTCGAGGATGAGGATGATCGCGATCGCGAACAGAGCGACGGTGACGAGCAGTCGGATGATCCCGATCGCCGAGCCGAGCGCTCGGTGGGCCTCTTCGTCTCCGACGCGGTGCTGGATGAAGCCCAGGATCAATTCGCGCGCCCAGACGGCGGCCTGGACTGCCGTCGCGACGGTGAAGGCAATGTCGATCGTTCGGCGAAGGAGGTAAGGTGCGTCGGTCTGGCTCGAGACCAGTTTGGCGGCGCAGGCGATGATGAAGAACAGGCTCGTCTTCGCCAGCACCCGGCCGAAGATCGTCCGCCAGCTGATGCTGGCGTCGCGGTCGCGGATCAGCCGGTGGCCGACCCGTCGGAGCAAATAGAGCAGGGACGCGATGACCAGTCCGATGAGGACGGCCAGCAATATGTCGCTGCTGTTTTTGGTCGCCCAGGCGGCGACTTCGTTCCAGCGATCTGCGGCGCCGTGAGGGACGTCGCTCGCGGCGGCTTCGGTGCGGTTCATGGGGGCGCTGTTTAGCTGTCGGTGCGCTTGCTCGCCACCCGCTTGCGCGTCTTCGGCAAAGCCCGGAGGAACTCGATCAGACCGCGCTCCGCGCTCGACAGATATTTGGTCGCTCTCGGCAGCTCGCGCTCGCCGATCGCGCCGGCTTCGCGGGCGGCTTCGATCAAGGCGGGGTGGACGTAGGACTTGCGGCTGATCGCGGCCGTGTTGCCGAGCGCTTCGGCGACCGGTTCGATGACGGAGTTGAGCCGGACCCGGCCTGTCTCCTTGGCGCGCTTCATCATCTCCTCGAAGGCGATCGCGCTTGCGCCCCAGGTACGGAAGTCCTTGGCGGTGAACTCCTCGCCCATCGCCGCCTTGATATATTCGTTGACGTCGCTCGACGTGACCGGCCGGGTACATCCGTCCTCGTCGCAGAACTCGAACAGGTTCTGCCCGGGCAGGTCCTGGGTCTTCCGGGCGATCCGGACGAGGTTGCGGTCGGTCACCGTTACCGTCCGCTTGATCCCATGCTTGCCGGTGTAGCTGATCTTCAGCGCGCTCCGTCCGACCTTGGCATGACGGTTCCGAAGGGTGGTGGCGCCGAAGCTCTTGTTCTCCTTCGCATAGGACTCGTTGCCGATCCGCATCTGGGTCGAATCTATCAGCCGGACCACCGCGGCGATCACGGCCTCGCAGCTGGTCGGCTTCCCCTTCATGTCGGCCTCCACCTGCTTGCGAAGCTTCGGCAGCTTCTTGCCGAAGTCGGCCAGCCGTTCGAACTTCAGCCCCTCCTGGCGAGCGCGAAAGTCCGGATGATAACGATATTGCCGCCGCCCGCGGGCGTCGTAGCCGATCCCCTGGATATGGCCGTTGGGGTAAGGGCAGAACCAGCAGCGTACATAAGCGGGCGGCATGCCGATGGCGTTGAGGCGGTCGATTTCGTCCCGGTCGGTGATCCGGTTGCCGTCGCTGTCGAAATATTTCCAGTAGCGGCCGCTTCGCTTGCGGTTGTACCCGGGAAGGCTGTCGTCGACATATCGAAGGGCGGGCATGGGACCGTTGATAAATCCCGGCGCCGGTCTTCGTTCCGGCGGCGAGATCATTGACCGTTCGTTTCGCGCATCCCCGTCCGTAACGGCTCGTCAAACTCTTCCGATTATGCGGTCGGACAACGGGTTTCGGGTGAAAGACATGAGTGGTTCGAAGCTGTATTCCGACGCCTTCCTGGGCCGAGACACGCTCGATGTCCCGGTCGCGGCGCTCGCGGCA
>DASTDX010000128.1:0-8781 GCA_035710145.1 Allosphingosinicella sp. | reverse complement strand
CCAGCTGCCGTTCCGAGTTTTCCAGGCGCTGCCGAACGGTGTTGATCCTCTGTTCCAAGAAGTTGCGGGCGTAGGACGTGGCTTCGAAGCGTCGCTCCAGATTCGCCTGGATGAAGCTCGTGCCATAGGCATTGGCGATCGCCGCCGCCAGCGCCGGGTCCGGCGAGACCGCGGTGATCTCGATGAGGCGGCTGTCTCGAACCGCCTCGACGGTGACACTGCCCTGAACCATGGCGGCGGCCTGTGCCTCGCGGGCGGCGCGATCGGTGTTGAGGTCGAACAAGGCTGCATTGTTGGCGACATTGAGGCTTCGGGCGACGCGCTCAGCAATCGCTCGGCTACGCAGAAGTTCGGCCTGGGTGTTCAGGAACTCTCGTTCGTTGCGCTGCCCGCCGTCGATCCCACCCATCTTCTCGTCGACGACGCGGACCCCCTCCATATTGACTTCGAGTGTCGACTGCGCCGCATATTGGGGCTGGATCATCAAGGATGCGATCACGGCGGCCACTTCGCAGGCGACGATGACCGCCGCGATCAGCCACCACCATTTGGCAATGACCCGCCAGATCTCGGCGGGGTGGAAATGATTGGGCTTATCACCCGTCGGCACGGCGACGACGACGTCACGAAGGCCAGTCGAGGGGAGATTCGACGGCCCCTGAAAGGCCGGCACTCCGCGATTGTGCGGGAAGGCGCCGCTGTGGTCATTCATAACGTGATCCTAAGCTTCGGCCATCGCTCAGAAGGGCCGGAACATGCCTAAAACGGGTAGCGTCGAGATGATATCGCGCCACATCCTGCGGGTATTGGAGCCGTCGACGACGACGATATCGTTGCCGTAGATGGGCGGATCCTCGGATTCCGCGCGACGGATCGACTGGAGATCGAACGCGGCGGCCATCCGTTCGCCGTTGATCGTGCGGAAGACGAGCACGCGTGACGGATTGGCATCCTCGCTCGTGCCACGAGCGAGGGCGACGGCCCGCATCAGGGTGGTCGCGCCGCGGATCGGAACGACCCCCGGCTGCCGGACGGCGCCGTCGACGGTGATCGTCTGCTCGCTCTGCTCGGTCACCGCGACCTGAACGTCGGGCTGATTGAGGTAGCGGGCGCTGAGGAGCCGAGTGATCTCGTTCTTCAGTTCGATCGGGGTCTTGCCCTGGGCAGCGACGGTCCCGATCAGCGGGAACTGGATGTTGCCGGCCGCGTCGACCTGGAACTCACCGGAAAGATCGGCAACCTGGAAAACGGTGACCCGGATCTTGTCGAGCGGGGACAGACGCTGCTGGGAAGGCGGAACGGCGACCGCCTCGGCGTCTGGCGCTCCGAAATTGGCGGGCTCGTAGGGAACGCTGCCGCCCCTGCCGCCGGCGCCACAGCCGCCCAGCGCCAGCATGGAAGCGGCGAATCCGGCCGTGACCGCTGCCCGAAAATTACCCCGGATGGCTTTGACGAAATCATGTACTCGCACAGGACACTCCCTGAATCGTAATCGGCCAAAACCCCTACAGCATGGTCCCGGCCCATTCAAAGCCTTTGATCCACAACCCTTTTTGGGGTCCGCGGAGCTTTCATGCGCACTCCTGCCGCGGTTACGGCCATTCCTTTGCCACGCACTTGTGCCAAGGTCCAGCCGAAGTCTTGCAACTTTGGCGTTGCGCCCGATATCGGCACCGGCTGAAAAAACGAGGAATGCTCGATCATGTTGCGTCGCCTTCTGGGCCTTTCAGGTGACAAGGGACCGACTGGTCCCGCCCACAGGCGCGCTTACGCGATCGGCGACGTCCATGGGCGCCTCGATCTTCTCCAGGACCTGCTCGACCAGATCGAGCGCGACAATGCCGTCCGGCGTCCGGCGAAAACCTACCTCGTCTTTCTTGGCGACCTGATCGACCGCGGCCCGGACTCGCGCGGCGTCATCGATCACCTGTTGTCGCGTCCGCCAGCCTTTGCCCGGCCGGTCTTCGTCAAGGGCAATCACGAGGAATTCTTCCTCCGGATCCTCGATGGCGAGGAGGACACCATCGTCGACTGGCTCACTTATGGCGGCTATGAATGCTGCGAGAGCTACGGCGTGACCCAGGGCTGGACGCTCAACGCCACGCCCCGTGAAATCCAGGAGCGGCTTCGTAATGTCGTCCCTGCCGCGCATCGCCGGTTTCTCGAGAACATGGCCGACAGCTTCCAGTTCGGCGATTATCTCTTCGTCCATGCCGGAATCCGCCCCGGCGTTCCGCTCGAGGCGCAGACCAGCAAGGACCTGCGGTGGATCCGGGAGGGCTTTCTCGATGACCGGACCGACCATGGCGTCATGGTCGTTCACGGCCACACCATCGTCGGAGCGCCCGAACAGCATCCCAACCGGATCGCGCTCGACACCGGCGCCTACCGCAGCGGCGTGCTCACCGCTCTGGGGTTGGAAGGTCGGGATCGCTGGTTCCTTTCCGCCCGTGACGGCGAAAAGATGGCCGCGGCCTGATCAGGTTCGGCTCAGGCGGAGCCCCGGGCGGAACCAGCAGATTCCCCGACCAGGTCGGCATAACGCCCAACTTCCGCCACTCGACCATTTTTCAGCCTGATGAGGCGATCGCAGGCCGCTAACGTGGAAAGACGGTGTGCCACCATCAGGATGGTGAGATTGGAATCGCTCCGTCCCAGGTTCGCCATCACCGAAGCTTCGGTGTCATTGTCGAGAGCGCTGGTCGCTTCGTCCAGGATCAGAACCGACGCCTGTTTGTAGAGCGCCCGGGCAATGCCGATCCGTTGCCGCTGGCCGCCGCTCAGCCGGACGCCTCTTTCGCCGACCGGCGTAAGATAAGCGCTCGGAAGGGTTTCTATGAACTCCGCGATTTCGGCCTGGACGGCGGCGGCCCTCACTCGCTCCATGTCGATTTCACCCGGCGCAACGCCGAAGGCGATGTTTTCGGCAATGGGAGAATCGCTCAGGTAGATGAACTGGGGAACATGGGCGATCTGGGCCTGCCAGTGCCGCCGCATCGCCCCGGTGAGCGCGATCCCATCGACCCTTATTTCTCCGGCGCCCGGTTCCAGCAGCCCCATGACCAGGTCGAGAAGGGTACTCTTGCCGCTTCCGGTTTCGCCCAGAAGGCCGATCCTTTCACCCTTGCGGATATCGAGCGAGATATCTCTCAGCGCGTATTGGCGGCCGCCCGGATAACGGAACCCGACTTTGTCCAGTTCGATCGCGGAGCTGAAGCGGGCGATCCGGTCCGGGAGTTCGCGTTCGTCCACGATCGGCTGGGGCTTGCCCAGCAGGTCGGCGATGTCGAGCACGATCCGGAAGGACCCGGCGGTTCGGCTCCAGGCGTGATAGATGAGCTGAAGCAGTGGAAGCAGGCGCTGCGCTCCGATCGCGAGGGCCCCGAGGACCGGTATGGCCCTGACGACACCGCCCGGCTGGTAGCTCATGTACAAGGCCAGCAAGGCGATCAGGACGATCGCCGCAGCCTCGATCACCATCCGTGGCGACGAGGCGACGAAATTGTTGACCATTTGCGCGCGCCGCAACCGGTCGTCGACCTCCCGGAAGCTTTTCTCGAAGACCGGCTGCGAACGATCGATCAGGATGTCGCGGATACCGCCCAGCCCTTCCTGCACCTGCTTGATCCGTTGCGTATGGGCCTCGGAGTGAATCCGTGAATTGGCGGCGAGGATACTTCGCGTCGCGAGGCTCAGGCCGACATAGAGCAAAGCCATCACCACGGCGGCGATCGACGCCGTGAGCGGATCGATGGCCACCAGCAGAGCCAGGATGAAGATGGCCATGAAGGCCGCGACAACACCCTGCATCAGTGGCAGCAGCACCTGGAAAAGGACCGCCTGCGCCTTTTCCACCCCGGCGATAACCTCGCTGGAGTTGCGCTCCACATGATAGAGGTAGGGCTGGCGAAGCGCCCGCGAAAAGACGGCGACGCCCAGATCGTGGCCAACCCGGAAGACGAAGGCCTGGACCGCCCAGTTCAACAGGAGGCGTACCGCGGCGCCGATGATGGCCGCTCCGACCAGCAAGGATGTGGCCTGGACGATCGAGGTTTCGCCGGCCTGCCAGCCGAGCAGGTCGAAGATCGTTCTGACTACCCCGATCTCGTTTGCTCGCGCAGGGTCGGAAATGAGGGCGAGGAAAGGCAAGGCGGCGCCGATGGTGACGAGCTCCGCACCGGCTCCGACGACCATCAGCGTCAAGGTCAAATAGAGTTGCCGCCGCCGCCGCGGCCCGATCAGCGCGTAGATGGAGCCCAGCGCCTGCCAGACGCTGGGGGACGAAATCCGGCTCTCGTCGACGCGGTCGGGCACCCGCCTGGACTAGAAGGAAAAGCTCGGGAAAGTCCACACTTCCCATCTGTTCAGCGGCAATGCCGGCCATTGCCGGATTCCGGACCAGGCTCTAAGCGCCGCCCCAAGCAGACATCTCGGGAAGACACAGATGACAACCCTCGTTACCGGCGCTGCCGGCTTTATCGGCTTCCACGTCAGCGAGCGGCTGATGGCGCGCGGCGAGAGCGTGATCGGCGTCGACAACGTCAACGATTATTACAGCGTCAGCCTCAAACGCGACCGACTTGCGGACCTGGCTCGGCGGCATAACAGCTTCGATTTCGTCGAAGTCGATTTCGCGGATCAGCACGCCCATGAGGCAGTCCTCGAGGGAAGGAGCTTCGACCGGATCGTCCATCTCGGCGCTCAGGCGGGGGTTCGCTATTCGATCGAGAATCCATACGCTTATGCGCATTCAAACCTGGTCGGCCATCTCAACATGCTGGAAACGGCCAGGCACCGCGGCGTGGGCCATTTCGTCTACGCCTCTTCATCGTCGGTCTATGGCGGAAACAAGAACCTGCCCTTTCGGGTCGAGGACCGGGTCGATCAGCCGCTCTCGCTCTACGCCGCCACGAAAAAGGCCGACGAGCTCATCAGCGAGACCTATTCCCACCTTTACCGGCTGCCGCAGACCGGCCTTCGCTTCTTCACCGTTTATGGTCCCTGGGGCCGCCCGGACATGGCGATGTGGATCTTCACCAAGGCGATCCTCGCCGGTGATGAGATCGAGGTGTTCGGCGAGGGCAATATGCGCCGCGACTTCACCTATGTCGACGACATCGTCACCGGGGTCGTCGCCGCTTTGGACAATCCGCCCCCCGACGACGATTCCGAGAAGGCCGGCGGGAGCCGGAGCCCGCACCGGCTCTACAATATCGGCAACAACCGGTCCGAAGAACTGACGAGGATGATCGGCCTGATCGAGCAGGCCTGCGGACGCGAGGCGAAGAAGAAGCTCGTCCCGATGCAGCCCGGCGATGTCCGCGACACTTTTGCCGACATCAGCGCGATCGAGCGCGATCTCGGCTTCAGTCCGGCGACCACGATCGACGAGGGCATTCCGCGCTTCGTCGAGTGGTACAAAAGCTATCACGGCCGCTAGAGCGGAGGCGAGGACGCGACCTCCGGTTCTCGAAAACGCAGGCGGCTGACCGCCGGATCCCCTGTCAGCCGATGATGGAACCGCCGGCTAAAGGGTCCAGCGATCGATCCCTCCAAGCGCTCGCCCGCCGTAGAGATTCTTCAGATCGGCCAGCAACCCGCCGCTTTTGACGAGGCTGGCGATCCTATCTTCGGTGAGCTCGGCATAGCCCTGATGGGGCACCGCGACGATCACCAGATCGTAGTCGCGTTCCAGCGCCCCAGCGTCCAGATCGACCCCATATTCGTGACGGGCCTCGCCCGGATCGGCGAGCGGGTCGTGGATCGTTACTTCGTGGCCAAGTTCGGTCAGACGCCGGACGACATCGATGACCTTGCTGTTGCGAAGGTCGGGCACATTCTCCTTGAAGGCGAGCCCCAGGACGAGGGCGGTCCCTGCCGCCCCCCGCCGCTCATGAAGTTGGTCGGCAACCCAGCTACCCATGCTGTCGTTGATCGAGCGTCCGGACAGGATCACGTTGGGATCGATGCCGAGCTGCTGGGCCCGATAGCTCAGGTAATAAGGATCGACCCCGATGCAGTGGCCGCCGACCAGGCCGGGCTGGAACTTGAGGAAATTCCACTTCGTCCCAGCCGCCGCGAGCACGTCCCAGATCGACAGATCCAGCCTTGAGAAGATCTGCGTAATCTCGTTCATGAAGGCGATGTTGATGTCACGCTGGGCGTTCTCGATCACTTTGGCGGCCTCGGCCGCCTTGATCGAAGCGGCCCGGAAAACCCCGGCGCTTGTCGCCGCGCCGTAGAGCGACGCAAGCCGCTCGGTCACCTCTTCGCTCTCGCCGGCGACGACCTTCACGATCTTGTCGACCGTATGCTCGCGGTCGCCGGGATTGATACGCTCGGGGGAATAACCCAGGAAGAAATCCCGGCCCCGCTTCAGGCCCGACACTTCCTCGATGAGCGGACCGCAAATCTCTTCGGTCACGCCGGGATAGACGGTGCTCTCGTAGACGACGACGGGGCCCCGCGCCGGATCCAGCAGCGGTGCGATGGCGCGGGTCGCGCCGATCACCGGCCCCAGATCGGGCTGGCAATTGGCGTCGACTGGCGTCGGTACCGTGACGATGTAGATGTCGGCGCCGCCGCAATCGCCGGCGCGATCGGTCAGCTTGAGCGAGGAGTCGGCGAGGGCCTGGGCCTCTACCTCGTGGGTTCGATCATGCCCCCGCCGAAGCTCGGCGACTCGGCCGGCGTCGATATCGAGTCCGGTGACCTCGAATTGCCGGGCGAGCGCCACCGCGAGCGGCAAGCCGACATAGCCGAGACCGATGACGACGACGCTGGGACTGGGAGACCAGCTCATGAAACCTTCCTGTGGTTGAAGCGAGATAGGGCGCGAATCCGCGGGTCCTAAGGTCCAACTGTGGCGGACAAGTCAATCCTCGAGGTGCCGGTAAGGGCGCGCGATTAGCGTCCAGGGGCGAGATCCTGGGTCATGGCGATCGATCGCACCGCAACCCCGTGCAGCGTCCAGCCGCCGTTCCATTGGTAAAGGAGGTCGAACTGGACGCCCCTCGGACGCATGCGAAAGGTGCCGCGAAGCCGGAGCAGTCCCTGGACGATCGCGGGCGGGAACTCATAGACCGGCTGGAACACCAGAGTGTCCGCCAAATCGAGTCGTTCCTGCCGCAGGACGGCGAAGACGGCGGCGAGGTTCTCGACCGAATTTCCCTGCTGGAAGCCCGGCGAACCCAGGGATCGGAGAACCGAATAATTGCCAGTCTTGTTGGCGTGGTCGATCGCCGCCATCGTGCTCCAGAGCAATTTGGCGAGCGCCATGTCATCGGGCACCGGGATGGCTGCCGCGGGTATCGACGTCGCGGCCGGAGGGTTTTGCGCGACTGCGGGCAGCGGGGCGACCGCAAGAGCGAGCGTGCCGATCAGGGAAAGAAAATGGACCGGGGCGATGCGCCCCGGTCCATATTTCAGACGTCGAACGTCTCGGCTCACCAGGCGGCCTGGAAGCCTGCTCGCGCGCCGATCTCGCCGCTGTCGAGCCCGAAGCCCACACCGGCCGAGAAGGACGACATGTCGCCCACACGAGCGGTGAAGGCGGCCGTGCCGGCGACCCGGTTCTGGAAGTAGCCGACACCGCCGGCGACCGCGAAGTTCGCGCCCGTCGGCAGACCCGGTGACTCCATCGCCAGCGCCATCGCCACGCCTTCATTGGCCTTGCGGATGTCGCGGCGATTGACCTCGGCAAGATCGAACAAGGTGGTGACGTTGTTCTGGAGCGTCGTGACGCTGCTGCTGATGGTGGAGACCTGATTCAGCAGGGTGGCGTTGCTGCTGACGACGCCGTTCGCATCGGTGACCAGGACGCCGGCTGTGGTGTAGCCGCCGAGGCGGACGGTGGTGCCGGCGCCGCCGATCGTGACCTGATTGGCCGCGGTCGTCGTCGCTCCGGCGCCGATGGCGGTGGATCCGGCATGGAGCGCACGGGCATTGTCGCCGAGCGCGGTGCTGTTGGCCGCCGTCGCCTGGGCCTGGCGACCCACCGCGACCGAGGTCGCGCCGGAAGCGACCGATTGCCAGCCGAACGCCTGAGCGCCGCGGCCGGAAGCGACTGCCTCGCTGCCGACTGCCGTCGAGTGGAAGCCCGAAGCCGTCGTATTGCTGCCGACGGCAACCGCATCTTCGTCCAGCGCCTGCGCTTCGCGACCGAGTGCTACGGAATCGAGGCCGGTTGCCGAGGAGCGATTGCCGATCGCAGTCGAGCCTACCCCGGAGGCGGTGGCAACCGTGCCGAGGGCGGTCGAGTTCGCTCCCGTGGCGCGAGAATCAGCGCCTATCGAAACGGCCTCTGCGCCGCTCGCGATCGACAGCGCTCCCAACGCGGTCGCGCCGAGGCCGGAGGCGCTCGAACGGTTGCCGATCGCCGTGGAGAGAGCGCCGCTGGCGGTCGCCACGGTGCCCACGGCAGTGCTCTGCACGCCGGAAGCTTCCGAATCCGCACCCACCGCGGTCGCTTCGGCGCCCAGGGCATCCGCAAGCGCGCCGACGGCGGTGGATCCGACGCCAGCCGCGCTGGATCGGTTGCCGAGTGCCGTGGAGAGGTCGCCGATTGCGGTCGAGACGACACCGAGGGCCGTGCTCTGAGCACCTGAGGCGAGGCTATCGGTACCGACGGCGGTCGATTCACTGCCGGTGGAACGGGCGAGTTGACCGACCGCGGTGGCGCCGAGGCCGGTGGCGGTCGAGTTGGTACCGCATTCCGTGCTCAGAGCGCCGGGGCCGTCATTGCAGGGCGCGGTCGGATCGGCGAGGGCGGGCGAGGCAAAG
>DASTDX010000127.1:0-20058 GCA_035710145.1 Allosphingosinicella sp. | reverse complement strand
AGGTGGCCGGCGCCGATGCCGCCGACGCGCTCGCGGTGGCGATCACCCACGCCCACCATCTGGCCTCCCGGCGCGCTTTGGGAAATGCGGCATGATCGCGAAGCTTCGTGGTCTTCTCGACGCCTTTGGTGCCGATCACGCCGTGATCGACGTCGGCGGCGTCGGTTATCTGGTGTCCGCCTCCACCCGCACCTTGTCTCAGCTGGGCGCGCTCGGGGACGAGGTCGTGCTTCACACCGAGATGTTGGTGTCCGACGATTCGATCCGGCTGGTCGGCTTCGCCAGTGCCGAGGAACGCGACTGGTTCCGGCTTCTGACCTCCGTTCAGGGGGTCGGCAACAAGGTCGCTTTGGCCATTCTGTCCACGCTTCCGGGCGACGACCTCCACCGCGCCATCGCCAGCGGCGACCATCTCATGGTCGCGCGCGCGCAGGGTGTCGGGCCGAAACTGGCGCAGCGCATCGTCAACGAGCTCAAGGACAAGGCCGGCGGAATCGTCCTGGGTCCGGGCAACGCCGCCGCTGTGCCGCAGGGCAGCCACAGCCAGGACGCGGTGTCGGCGCTTCTCAACCTCGGCTTCCGGCCCGCCGAGGCGTCCGCCGCGGTCGCCCGGGCGGAATCGGAATTGGGGCCGGACGCGAATTTCGACGCGTTGGTCCGCGAAGCGCTGCGCAAGGCCGCCCGCTAGCGCGCCTGCGACAGGTCGGCGCGTCCAGCCTTTCGGCCAGTGTTTCAGGGCGGTCCTCCCGGCCCTCGGATCGTCGCTCGCGCACCGACACGGACCATCGCAGGCCCTTCGCGAGGCACTTCAGGATTATCGCTTCCAGCAAGCGGGTCGGCGAGGCTAGAGAAAGGCGTGACCGACGATCGACTGACGACGCCGAACCGCCGGCCCGAGGACCTCGATTCGGCTTTGCGCCCGAAAACCCTGGACGAGTTCGTCGGCCAGAAGGCGGCGCGCGAGAATCTCCGGGTCTTCATCGATGCCGCCAGGAGCCGCGGCGATCCGCTCGACCATGTCCTCTTCTTCGGTCCCCCGGGCCTCGGCAAGACGACCCTGGCGCAGATCATCGCGCGTGAGCTAGGCGTCGGCTTCCGCGCCACCTCCGGGCCGGTCATCGCCAAGTCCGGCGATCTCGCCGCGATCCTCACCAATCTCGAGGACGGGGACGTCCTGTTCATCGACGAGATCCACCGGCTCAATCCGGCGGTGGAGGAAATCCTTTATCCGGCGATGGAGGATCGGGTGCTCGACTTGATGATCGGTGAGGGACCGTCCGCCCGGTCGGTCCGGATCGACCTGCCGAAATTCACCCTGGTCGGGGCCACGACCCGCCAGGGCCTCATCACCACGCCGCTCCGCGACCGGTTCGGTATTCCCGTGCGCCTCAATTTCTACAGCGTCGAGGAGCTGGAGCAGGTGGTTCGCCGGGCGGCCCGTTTGCTTGGACTCGCGTTGACCGAAGATGGCGCTCGCGAAGTCGCCCGCCGTTCCCGCGGAACCCCGAGAATAGCCGGGCGTCTGCTGCGCCGGGTGCGCGACTTCGCCCACGCCGCCGAGACCTCGGAAGTCGACCAGGTCGCGGCCGACAGCGCCCTGACCCGAATGGAAGTGGATCATCTCGGCCTCGACGCGATGGACCGCCGCTATCTGATGATGATCGCCGACATCTATCGTGGCGGCCCGGTCGGCGTGGAGACATTGGCCGCCGGCCTGTCCGAGCCGCGCGACACGATCGAGGAAGTGATCGAGCCTTATCTCATCCAGCTGGGCCTGATCGCACGCACCGCGCGCGGCCGCTGCCTGAACGGCCCAGGCTGGACTCATCTTGGTCTGCCGCAGCCGAAAGGCCAGGGGGGATTGTTCGACTCGAAGTGAACTGGGGGGCAGAATGAAGAAGATCCTGTTGGCGCTGGCCTGCGCCCTTGCCGGGACGCCGGCTTTCGGCCAGGCGCCGGCCCCATCGGCACCGGATTACGCGCAGGACTCCGCCTGGCTCTGCCTGCCTGGCCGGGCAGACGCGTGCGGCGCGCCGCTGGCGACCGCCGCCCTCAACCCCAACGGCTACGGTTCAAACGGCCAGGTGACGCCGGCGGCCGACCCGCCGATCGATTGTTTTTACGTCTATCCGACCATTTCGCGCGATGCCGCGTTGAACGCGGATCTTGCCACCGGCCCGGAAGAGCAAGCGGTCACGGCCATCCAGTTCGCTCGCTTCGCTTCGATCTGCCGGCCGTTCGCTCCGATTTATCGTCAGGCGACCCTCGCCAGCATCCCGGCGATGTTCGGCGGCACCGACCCGGCACCTATCCTCGGCCTGGCCTATGGCGACGTGGTGGCGGCGTGGCGTCATTATCTTCAGAACCATAATCAGGGGCGCCCATTCGTTCTCATCGGTCATTCCCAGGGCTCCATTCACCTCTCTCAATTGCTTGCGCGAGAGATTGAGGGGACCCGGGCGGCCGATCGGATGCTGTCGGCGCTGCTGATCGGTTTCAACATCGAGGTTCCCGAAGGCGAAACGGTTGGCGGCACATTTCGGCGGACGCCTTTGTGCACGCGCGCCGGGCAGACCAATTGCGTCATTACCTACGTTTCCTTCCGCGCGACCAATCCGCCGCCGCCCGGTTCGATGTTCGGCCGCTCTGCCCGGCCGGGGATGACGGTCGCCTGCACCAATCCGGCGGCGCTGGGGCGTCGTGGCTCGGCGTTGCTCGACAGTTACTGGTATGCCGGGCCTTCGGTCACCACGACCCAGAGTGCGATTGACTGGTCGTCGCAAGGGGCTCCGCCTGCCCCCTTTCTTCGTACCGAGGGGCTGGTTTCGGCCGCCTGCGTCAACCGGGGTCCGGTGGGATATCTGTCGGTGATGGTCGAAGCCGACCCGAACGACGCCCGCACCGATCGGATCCCGGGCGACGTCAGCATCGGCGGCCAGATCCAGCCCGGCTGGGGGCTTCACCTGGCCGACATGAACCTGGCGATGGGCGATCTGCTTATCGCGGTGGAACAGCAAAAGGATGCCCTCGCGCGGCATTAGTTTATTCCTCGACGCGTAATCGGCTCGTTTCGTCTCCGACGTCCGTCGCGGTCTTCACCTTGGCGGCCGGTGCCGGTAGAGCCGCGGACGTGGCGGGGACGATCGACCAACCTTATGAGGGCGCGTGGGTGGATGGCACTCACCATTTCGCCCTCCGCGTCTATTTCGAGGACACCGATGTCGCCGGCATCGTCTATTATGCCAATTATCTGAAATTCATCGAGCGGGCCCGTTCCGACATGCTCCGAAGCATGGGCATCGACCAGCGCTCGGTGCTGGAAACGAGCGGAGGCGTCTATGTCGTCGCCGAGGCCCAGATCAAGTATCGGCGCCCGGCGAAGCTTGACGACGCTTTGCTGGTGCTCAGCCAGGTCAAGGCGGTCCGCGCGGCGAGCTGCGTCATTCATCAGCGAGTCATGCGCGAAAGTGAACTTCTCGCGGACGCAATGATCACGGCGGCCTTCCTGTCCAGCGAAGGTCGGCCGCAGCGCCAGCCGCCTGCATGGATGGAGACGTTCGAGCGGTTGAAGAAAGAAGGGTCCTAGTGGCGAACAGCAATATCTCCAGCGACGTGATGTCCCCGATCGCCCTGTTCATGCAGGCGGACATCGTCGTGAAGTCGGTGATGATCGGCCTTCTTCTGGCCAGCATCTGGACCTGGGCGATCATCGTCGGTCAGTGGCTCAAGATGCGCCGGGCCGTGCGCGACGGCGAGCGCTTCGAGCGCGATTTCTGGAAGTCCGAGGACATCGATACTTTCTACGAGGAGCGGGGCCGCGGCGAGCTTCCTGCGGCCAAGGTGCTGGCCGCCGGGATCGCGGAATGGCGCCGGTCCACCGCCGGTAGCCGAATCGATCGCGAAGGCACGAGATCGCGCCTTGCCGTCGCCTTGCACAGCGCCGTGTCCGCCGAAACCGACCGCCTCGCCTCGCGGCTGAATATCCTCGCCACGGTGGGCTCGGTGGCGCCCTTCGTCGGCCTGTTCGGGACGGTGTGGGGGATCATGCGAAGCTTCACCGACATTGCCGGCGCCCAGAATACCAGCCTGGCGGTCGTCGCCCCGGGCATTGCCGAGGCCCTGTTCGCCACCGCCCTCGGCCTCTTCGCGGCGATCCCGGCCGTGATCGCCTATAATCGGTTCAGTTTCGCCATCAATCGCATCGAGGCGCGGCTTCAGCGCTTCGCCGACGGCTTTCACGGCACCTTGTCGCGCGAGCTGGAGGCGGAGTCCTGACGATGGCGATCGGTCCCATCCTCGGCGCCGGCCGGCGCGGGCGAAGGACTCCGATGGCGGAGATAAACGTCACCCCGATGGTCGACGTCATGCTGGTGCTCCTGATCATCTTCATGGTGACCGCGCCTCTGCTTGCGACCGGCGTCCAGGTCGATCTTCCGGAGAGCAAGGCCGCGCCGCTCGAGCAGGACAATGAGCCGGTGCCTATCTCGATCGACGCCACCGGGGCGATCTTCATCGACGATACGCCGGTGCCGGACGAGATGCTGGCCCCGCGCCTGGCCCAGATCGCCTCATCCTCGCGCGAGGAAGGTGGGCCGCGCATCTTCCTGCGAGCGGACCGCGGCCTTCATTACGGCCGGGTGATGGAAGTGATGGGCGAGATGAACCAGGCGGGTCTGCGCCGGGTCGCTCTGGTCAGCAACCAGGCGGAGGCCGAACGCTGATGGATCGGGCCGAGGCAGCCGGGTTCGGGGTCGCGGTTGGCGGGCATGCCGCCTTGCTCCTTGCCCTGACCCTCGGCCTCTTTACAGCCGCCAATCCGCCGATCGGAACGAATCCGATCGAGGTCTCCTTCGTCGAGGAGGTCGGCCTTACCTCCGCGGCTCCGGAACCGGTGACCACCCCCCCTGAGCAGGGCATGGCGCCACTGACAGGTCCGCCGGAGGACGCTGCAACGACGATCCCTGAACCGGCCCCGCCGGCCCCGCAGGCACAGCCGCGGCCATCGCCGCAGCCACAGCCGAAGCAGCCGCCCGCCCGGGAACGCGCGACCCGGCCGCAGACGCCGACGCGCAACAATGGTTCGGCACAGGCGGATCGGCGGCCGCGGCTTGGGCGGGACATACTGAAGGGCCTCGGCAACGATCCCGCTCCGGCGGCCGCGCCGCGGCCTGCTGCAGCCATGACCGGTGAGGCGCGGGCGAGCATCAACGCCGCGATCCGCCGCGCTTTGCTCCCCTGCGAGCGCCAGCCCTTGCCGTCGCCCGAAGCGGCGGTGATCGAGGTCGATGTCCGCGTTACCCTGACCCGCGACGGCGGCCTGGCAGACGCCGACGTGGTCCGTGTCCGCAATCCCGATTCCGAGCTTGCCCATTATGAGCGGCGGATGCGGGATCTCGCGCTCAACGTCATCCGTCAGTGCACTCCGATCCGCGGCCTTCCGGGCAACCTTTACGACGTTCCCCGCGGCTGGCGGCAATTCACCTACACCTTCGATCCGAGGCAGTCCTGATGTCCAAGTTCAAGTTCAAGACCCTGCGCCTTTGGGCGCTCCTTCTTCTCGTCGCACCGCCCGCTCTGGCCCAGACGGCCGCCGACCAGCCGGTCGAGGAGGACGAACCGATCCGGGTCGGCGAAGGTGTGGTGAGGGTATTGCCGATCGCCGTGCCCTACATGCCGACGCCGCAGGCAGCGGAGACGCCGGCCGGCAACACCCAGAATCTGGGCCGGCAGGTGGCCGAGATCGTCGCCACCGATCTGCGCAATTCGGGCCTGTTCACGCCGATCGGTCCGAGCGGCCTTCGCCCGGTCACCTATCCGCAGGTTACCGCGCCCGATTATCCTTATTTCGCCACCACGGGCGCGCAAAACCTGGTCCAGGGCTTCGTCCAGGCCAATGCCGACGGCAATATCACCGTCGGCTGCTATCTTTACGACGTCACGGCCGGCGCCGAGCTCGCGCGCCAGGGTTATGTCGTCCGTCCGCCGGACTGGCGGCGGGCCGCCCATCGCTGCGCCGACACCATTTATTCCCGGCTGACCGGCGAAGGCGGCTATTTCGACACCCGGATCGTCTACGTTTCCGAGACGGGCCCGGCGCGCCGGCGGATCAAAAGACTGGCGATGATGGATTATGACGGCGCCAATCACCGCTTTTTGACCAACGGTCAGTGGACGGTGCTGACTCCGCGCTTCGCGCCGAATCAGCAGACGATTACGTTCATGACCTACGAGAACGAGCGCCCGCGGGTCATGGTCTACGAGCTCGATTCGGGCCGGACCCGGCCGCTGGTTCAGCAGCCGCACATGACGTTTGCGCCGCGTTACTCGCCGGACAGCCGTCACATCATCTTTTCGATGGCAGTGAACGGCAATACCGACATCTACCGGATCCCGGTAAGCGGGGGCACGCCGCTGCGGCTGACCAATTCGCCGGGGATCGATACCGGCGGCAGCTATTCGCCGGACGGCAGCCGGATCGTCTTCGAAAGCGACCGCAGCGGATCGCAGCAGCTTTATGTGATGAGCGCCGACGGCTCGGGCCAGCGGCGGATCAGCTTCGGCGGCGGCGGCTATGCAACCCCGGTGTGGAGCCCGCGGGGCAATCTGATCGCCTTCACCCGCACGGGCAGCTTCCAGATCGGGGTGATGTCGCCGGACGGCTCTGGCGCCCGGATCCTGACCCGGGGCGGCTATGCCGAAGGTCCGACCTGGGCGCCCAACGGCCGGGCGGTGATGTTCACCCGCGGCGCAAGCCAGGGCGAGCTCTGGTATGTCGACGTCGCCAGCGGCGCCACCCGGCGAGTGCCGACTCCGCTTGGCGGATCGGATCCGGCCTGGTCACCTTTGCGGAACTGAAATTTCAACCAAGATCCTGATGGAGAACAGAATGAAGACGAAAACCGCAAGTCTGATGGCTGCAATTCTGGTCGTGACTTTCACCGCAGGCTGCTCGTCGCGCCGGGCCCAGGACCTGCCGCCCGAGCCACCGAGCGCCTCGACCCCGGGCGAGGGGGAGGCGGGAACCGAGAATAGCGGGATCGGCGAAACGGCCTTGCCGGGATCGCGGGCGGATTTCCTTCAGAACGTTCCCGCCGACCGCGTATTGTTCGCGTTCGACAGCTACGACATCGACAATGAGGCGCGTCGGATCCTCGACGCGCAGGCGCAATGGCTCAACGCCAACCCGAATGTCCGGGTTACCATCGAAGGCCATGCCGACGAACGCGGCACCCGCGAATATAATCTCGCCTTGGGCGATCGCCGCGCCAATGCTGCCCGCGATTATCTCCAGTCGCGCGGTGTCTCGGCCAGCCGGATGACGACGATCAGCTGGGGCAAGGAACGTCCGGCGGTGGAAGGCTCGGGAGAATATGCCTGGTCCCAGAATCGCCGCGCCGTGACGGTGGTGCCTCAGTAGATTGCTGCGGGGGCGGCGGCGCGGCGGAGCAGCAAAGCTTCGTTCGCTCCTGCCGCCCGGGGCTTACATCCCCCGTTCGCCGGCGGTCCCGGCTTGCCCCGCTTCGTCGCCATAGATCGCGACCGAGCGGCCGGCCGGCGAAGCCTCGCCGCGATACATGCCCGGCGTGTTGAAGCTGTAGACGCCATCGCCCTGCGGAGTGACGACGATGACGCCGCCGGTGCCGCCGAGCGCCTGAACCTCCGCCATCACCGCATCCGCGGCCGCCTGTGGGCTTTCGCCCTCCATCCGCATCCGGGCGCAGATCTCGTGGGCCACGCCGACCCTGATGAAATATTCGCCGGCGCCGGTCGCCGACACCGCGCAGGCGCGGTCGTCGGCATAAGTGCCGGCGCCGATCAACGGCGAATCGCCGATCCGGCCCCAGCGCTGGCCGGTCAGGCCGCCGGTGGAGGTCGCCGCGGCGACATGGCCGTTCGAGTCCAAAGCGACTGCGCCGACGGTCCCATATTTGACGTCGATGTCGAAGAAGTCCGCGGTCGGCCGGTTACGCAATTCCTCGAGCTGGCGGCGCCGCTCCGGAGTCTGGAAATATTCGGGCGGGGCCTGCTCGAGGCCGCGCTGGCGCGAGAATTCGTCGGCGCCCTCGCGGCTGAGGAAGACGTGCGGTGAATGCTCCATCACCGCGCGGGCGAGGCTGATCGGATTCCTTGTGGCGGTGGCGCCGGTCACGGCGCCGGCCGCGCGATTGCTCCCGTCCATGATCGCCGCGTCCATTTCGATCGTCCCCTGATAGGTGAAGACGGCGCCGCGGCCGGCGTTGAAGTGCGGATCGTCTTCCAGCACCCGAGCGGTCGCCTCGACTGCATCGAGCGCGCTGCCGCCGCGGGCAAGGATCTCGGAGCCCGTCGCCAGCGCCCGATCCAGGGCGGCACGGATCGCTCGATCTTCCTCCGGGGTCAGGCGCGCGCGCTCGATCACTCCAGCGCCGCCGTGGATGACGAGGCGCCAGGCCGGCCGATTGTCGTCGGGCCCGGACTGCGCGTTGGCGGCGACGTGGCTCATCATCAGGACTCCGATCAGCAGCGAGAGGAAACGCATTGCACCTGCTCCTTTATCCGGCGGCCTTAAGGTCTGCGTCCGGCCGCCACAATGGCCTTCGCTCGAGGATTTCTGCCTTCGCCAGGGCCGCGCTCTGCCCTGCGCCGGACGGCACGGTAGTCTCCGTCGCGAACGACCTTTCGGAGCCGTGACGATTTCACTTGATTTCCAGATCAGGATATAACTATGATATCATAATTAACGGGAGGATGTTATGACTCAGACAATCGACACCACCGCCCATGATCTGCGGCTGTCCAGTGAGCGGAATGCGCAGACCAATAGCGGCTACATCATGCTTCTGGTGCTTCTTCTGACGGTCGCCATCGCGGCGGCCGGCGTCTGGGGCCTGGCCGAGGAAAGTATCGTCTTCGGCGTAGGATTGCTCGCGTTCGGGGTTCTGGCCTTCCTGTTCGTGGTCTCCGGCTTCTATTTTCTTCAGCCCAACCAGGCGGCGGCGATCCTATTGTTCGGGGATTACAAGGGTACGGATCGGACGAGTGGCCTGAGGTGGGTGCTGCCGTGGCTGACCCGAACCAAGATCTCGACCCGGATCCACAACATCACGTCGGACAAGCTCAAGGTGAACGATCTGCGGGGTAACCCTATCGAGATCGCCGCCAATGTGGTCTGGCGGGTCACCGATACGGCTCAGGCGCTTTTCGACGTCGACAATTACATGGAGTTCGTCGAGATCCAGATCGAAAGCGCGCTTCGCGCCATGGCCGGCCAATATCCTTATGACGATCTCGAGCACAAGGAACTGACCCTCCGTGGCGACGCCGACGTGGTCAACGCCGAGCTGGAGAAGGAGCTTCAGGACCGGGTCGCGCGCGCCGGAATCACGATCGACGAATCGCGGCTGACTCACCTGGCTTATGCCCAGGAGATCGCGCAGGCGATGCTTCGCCGTCAGCAGGCCGAGGCGGTGATCGCGGCCCGGCAGAAGATCGTCATCGGTGCGGTGTCGATGGTCGAGAACGCCATCCAGTTGCTGTCGGAGAAAGACGTCGTCCACCTCGACGACGAGCGCAAGGCAGCGATGGTCTCGAACCTGATGGTGGTGCTCTGCTCGGAGCGCGACACCCAGCCGGTGATCAATGCGGGCTCGCTCTATCAATAGGAGCGGGCCCGTGCCCAACTCTCCCAAGAAGGCCTATCCGCTGCGCATCGAGCCGCCCTTGTGGGACGCGCTCGAGCGTTGCGCGGCGGCGGAATTCCGAAGCGTCAACGCCCAGATCGAGGTGCTCCTCCGCGAAGCCCTCGGCCGGCGCGGGGTGAAGGTCGCGCCACCGGAAGAACGCAAGCGCGGACGTCCGCCCAAGGAGGAATCATGATGTCTCGCCACCCAGTCGGAAGCCGGCCCTGGTTCGTCCGGGTGAAGAGAGGGTGCGGCTGCAATCTGCGTCCCAATACGCGCGCCGGCTGGCTGATAACGGGTCTCTACGTCCTCGCGATGACCGGTCTCAGCCTGCTTCTGCTCTCCGGCGACGCTGAGCCAGCCACCAGCATGATCGTCGGCTGGGCGGTGGTGGCGACCGCTATGACCGTGGCCTTTCTGGCCATCGCCTGGCGGACTTCCGAGACGCTCTCTTCCGCTGCCGGCGCGTGCCCGGCGAGGGCCGGAGCCAGCCGCGCGAAAACGATAGGAATCGCGATTGCGGCGGCGGGAATCATCCTCGCGGCGGCCTGGTTTGAAGTGAAGGTCTGAACTCTCGCGGACCTTTGAGTTTCGTACCCGAAACGGATAGGCTCGCCATGCTCATTGGGGGAGTAGGGTCTCATGGTCTACGAAGCGCGTCATTCCCGCGGAATCAACCTTGCACTCACCGGCGCCGTGCTGGCGCTTTCCCTTCTCGGCTTCGCCGCCGCCGGAGTCATTCCGACCGAAAGCGGAAGCAATCCCCTGGTCGGCTGGGCGATCGTCGGGGCCTGCCTGGCGGCCGCATTGATCTTCGTCCGGCGGGCCATGGACACGAGCCCGCAGGCGCGGGTCGACCAATCCGGGATATATTCGCGCAAGCTGGGCGAGCAGCCCGTGCCTTGGGACCGGATCACCGGCTATCACGTCCTTCGTGCCGGAATTCAGCGTATCGCCCGATTCGATCGCAGCGACGGGAAGACGTTCGGGATCAATACCACCTTCTACGATCACGGCATCGGCCAGCTGAACGATGCCGTCCGAACCCACCGGCCGGATCTGGCCGGCTGAGCCGATCGAAGGACGGCATTCGGCCGATAAGTCGGAGCGCGAAGCTGCGGCGGCAGGGTGAGCCTTTCTTCGCCGCCGCGGCTCCCCTATATCGCGGCCATGTCGGTTCGTCCCTGGAGAGATATTGAGCGGCGCAGGTCGCGGCAGATCATGGTCGGCGCGGTTCCGGTCGGCGGCGACGCGCCGGTGACGGTCCAGACCATGACCAACACGGTGACGGCCGACGTCAAGGCGACGGTCGATCAGCTCCGCCGCTGCGAGGAAGCCGGCGCGGACATCGTCCGAATCTCCTGTCCCGACTCCGATTCGACCGCGGCGCTCAGGCAGATCGTTCGGGCAGCCCGGGTTCCGATCGTCGCCGACATCCATTTCCACTACAAGCGCGCGCTCGAAGCGGCCGACGCCGGCGCCGCCTGCCTGCGAATCAATCCCGGCAATATCGGCTCTGCGGAACGGGTCCGGGAGGTGGTTAACGCCGCCAAGGCCAATGGCTGTTCGATCCGGATCGGGGTCAATGCCGGCAGCCTCGAACGCGACCTGCTCGAAAAATATGGCGAGCCTTGCCCCGAGGCTCTGGTCGAGAGCGCGCTCGATCATATCCGCATCCTCGAGGACCATGATTTCCGCGAATACAAGGTGGCGGTGAAGGCATCGGACGTCTTCCTCGCGGTCGCCGCGTATCACCAGCTCGCCGACGCCGTCGATTGTCCGCTCCATCTCGGGATCACCGAAGCGGGCGGCCTTCGCGGCGGCACGGTCAAGAGTGCGATCGGAATCGGCTCCCTCCTCTGGGCCGGGATCGGCGACACCATCCGGGTTTCGCTTTCCGCCGAACCCGAGGAGGAGGTTCGGGCTGGGTTTGAGATCCTCAAGGCGCTTGGGATCCGCAATCGCGGAGTTCGGGTCGTGTCCTGCCCGAGCTGCGCCCGCCAGGGCTTCGACGTCATCCGCACTGTCGAGAAGCTCGAGGAGCGCCTTTCCCACATTCGTACCCCGATGTCGCTTTCGGTGCTCGGCTGCGTCGTCAATGGGCCGGGCGAGGCGCGTGAGACAGACATCGGCATTACCGGCGGCGGCCAGGGCAAGCACATGGTCTATCTGTCCGGCGTGACCGACCACCATGTCCGCGACGAAGACATGATCGACCATATCGTCCGACTGGTCGAAGCCAAGGCGGCCGAGCTCGAGGCCGGACAAGCCGCGCTCCCCGACGCGGCGGAATGAGGCGCCACAGCACGGCGGTCGCCTTTGGCGTCGCCACCGCCGGGATCGCCCTCTTCTCCGGAATGGACGGGCTGATGAAGCATCTGTCGCTCGCGATCGGCACCTATAACGCCTTGTTGTGGCGGACCGGCGCCGGCGCGCTCTTCGCAGCCTTCTTCTTCTTCGCTCAACGGACACCCTGGCCGAAGAAGGAGGCGATGAAGGTCCATCTCACCCGTGGGCTGCTCGGCGTACCGATGGCATTGCTTTTCTTCTGGGGGCTTGCGCGCGTGCCGATGGCGCAGGCGATCGCTCTGGCCTTTGTGGCGCCCCTCATCGCGCTTTATCTGGCGGCCTTGCTTCTTGGGGAGAAGATTGAGCGGCGGGCGATCCTCGCCTCTTTGTTGGGCTTTGCCGGCGTTCTCGTCATCTTCGCCGGCCAGGCGGAGGCTGATCTCGGGCCTGAGGCGTTTCGCGGTTCGCTCGCCATCCTCACTTCGGCGGGCCTCTACGCCTACAATATCATCCTGATGCGCCGTCAGGCTCTGCTCGCGCGGCCGGTGGAAGTCGCCTTCTTCACCAGCGGCCTGATGGCGGCTTCGTTCCTGCTCGCGGCGCCGTTCATGGCCGAAGTGCCGGCCGCGGGTCATGTCCCGGCGATCATCGGGGCCGCCTTGCTGGCGTTCCTTTCGCTGCTGCTCTTGTCCTGGGCTTATGCCAGGGCCGAAGCGCAGCATCTCGCGCCGGTCGAATATACCTCCTTCATCTGGGCGGCGGTCATCGGCCTTCTCTTCTTCGACGAATCCGTCCAGCCGCTGACCCTGGCCGGGGCCGCGATGATCGTCGTCGCCTGCCTGATCGCGGCGACGCGCCGCCCGCCGCCGGACCCGGATGTCGACGCTGGGGTGCACGCCTGATGGCCTGGTTCTGGCTCATCCTCGGTGGACTCTTCGAGGTGGGTTTCACCACCTCGCTCCGTTACGTCGACGGGTTCCGCAATCTGCCCTGGACGATCTTTTTCCTGGTCTCGGTGACGATCAGCATGGCGCTTCTGGAATATGCGGCGCGCACCATTCCAATGGGCACCGCTTATGCGGTCTGGGGCGGAATCGGCGCCATCGGCACCGTCGCCGTCGGCATGCTCTGGTTCGGGGAACCCGTCACCACCGTTCGAATGCTGCTTATCTTCGGCGTCGTCGCCTGCATCGCCGGACTGAAACTGACGGCCTAGCGCGCCGCCGGCCGCAAATGCCGGCTTATCTCCTCGGTTTCCTCGAGGGATTCGATCAGCCGCGGATCAACCCGGCGCCGTGACGCCTGTTCGAAACCGTCGCCAAGCGACAGGATCAGTCCGTCCGACCATTTGGCGCCGATGAAACTCAGTCCCACGGGGAGCCCGCGAACCACGCCCATCGGCACGGTCAGGTGCGGGTAGCCGGCAACCGCGGCCAGGCCGCCCGCGCCGGCGCCCGGATATTGATCGCCGTGGACGGTGTCGATCAGCCAGGCGGGCGGCATGGTCGGACCGACCAAAGCCGCAACTTGGTGCTCGCGAAGCAGCCGATCGATCCCCTCGGCTCCAGCCAGCCTCAGGCTGGTGGCGCGGGCCTGGCGATACGCCTCGTCCATGGCGGTGGCTTCAGCCCGCTCGAACAATTCCTGGCCGAATAAGGGCATCTCGACGTCGGCATGCGCGCGGTTGAAGGCGATGACGTCCGCCAATGTCCGGGTGGTCACGCCCGACGGGGTGGTGGCGAGATAGGCGTTCAGATCGGCCTTGAACTCCGCCATCAGCACGACGAACTCGTTTCGGCTGATTTCGGGTCGGCTTTCGAACGCGTCGATGTCGACCAGGATGGCGCCTTCGTCGCGGAGCGTCTGGAGCGCCTGTTCGAAAACGACGTCGGTGCCGAAGCCGGTCGCGAAGCGCATCACGCCGATCCTCACCCTGTTCAGGGCTTCCGGCTGGAGCCGCGCTGCATAATCTTCGCGTCGGGAATCGGCCTCAATGGTGGCAGGATCGGCTGGATCACTTCCCGCCATCGCACTGAGGAGGCGGGCGGCGTCCCGCACCGTTCGAGTCATCGGGCCGGGCGTGTCCTGGCTGTGACTGATCGGCACGATATGGGTCCGGCTGACGAGGCCGACCGTGGGCTTGAAGCCGACGATCCCGTTGACCGCGGCTGGGCAGGTGATCGACCCGTCGGTTTCGGTACCGATGGCTGCCGGTACCATTCCGGCGGCGACGGCGACGGCGCTTCCCGAGCTCGATCCGCAGGGGTTGCGATCGAGCGCGTGCGGATTGCGGGTCTGGCCCCCGATCGCGCTCCAGCCGGAGATCGAGTTTGAGGATCGGATATTGGCCCATTCCGACAGGTTCGCCTTGCCCGCGATCACCGCCCCGGCCTGGCGAAGGCGGGTCACCAATGGCGCATCGCGGTTGGTGACGTTGGCCGCAAGGGCGAGGCTTCCGGCCGTCGTCGGCAGCGCTCCCGCCGTCTCGATATTGTCCTTGATCAGGATCGGCATCCCGAACAGTGGCCCCCGCGGCCCGGGGTTGCGGTCCAGCGCCCGGGCCTGGTCGATCGCGGTCGGATCCACCGCGATCACCGCATTCAGCCGCGGATTCAGTTCGGCGATCCGCTCGAGCGCCGTTCGCGTCTGCGACTCTGCCGAAGCGGCATCGAGGACGATGGCCGTACCCGAGGGTCGTTCGGGGGGTGGGACGACGGCGCAGGCCGAAAGGGCCGCGCACGATGCGATGGTGAGGAGGAGCCGGATCATCGGCCGAACGTGGCCCAAGGGCGATGGGCCGTCTAGATGTCCTGGTCGAGCGCGGCCCGTTCGATCGCTTCGCTGATCAGCTTCATCGCCATGTCCCGGTCGCCCCAGCCGTTGAGCTTCGCCCACTTGCCGGGCTCCAGATCCTTGTAGTGGGTGAAGAAATGCTCGATCTGCTGGGTCACGATCGGCGGCAGATCTTCGAGGGCGTCGATATCGCTGTAATAAGGGAAAGTGGAATCCACCGGCACGGTGATCAGCTTTTCGTCGCCGCCTTTATCGTCTTCCATCAGGAGCACGCCCACCGGGCGGACCCGGATCACGGCGCCGGAGATGAGCGGTGAGCGGGCGATCACCAGGGCGTCGAGCGGATCACCGTCTTCGCCAAGCGTATGCGGCACGAAGCCGTAATTGGCCGGATAACGCATCGAGGTGTGGAGGATGCGGTCGACGAAGATCGCGCCGGATTTCTTGTCGAACTCGTATTTGACCGGCTCGCCGCCAAGCGGCACCTCGATGACGACGTTGATCTTGTGGGGCGGATCGTCCCCGACGGGAACCAGATCGATATTCATGGGCGGGGCGATAGTCTCACGCCGGCATTCAGGCGAGCGAAAATGCCAGCGTGCTGCGGATGCTTTCCACGCCGCTTGAAAATGGTCTAGGGCGCCCGCGGTGAGCAAGGGCCCGCAAAGGATCAGGGGGACCCAGGATATCTGGGGCGAGGAGGCCGATCGTTTCCAGACGGTCGTCGCAGCCTTCGATCGCCTGCGCCGGCTCTACGGCTTCCAGCGGGTCGAACTGCCGGTTTTCGAAGCGACCGAAGTCTTCGCCCGGTCGATCGGCGAGACGACCGACATCGTCTCCAAGGAAATGTATACCTTCCCGGACCGCGGCGGCGATTCCCTCACGCTCCGGCCCGAATTCACGGCCGGCATCTGTCGGGCCTATCTTTCCGAAGGCTGGCAGCAGCACGCCCCGATAAAGCTCGCCACCGACGGCCCGATCTTCCGCTACGAGCGGCCGCAAAAGGGCCGGTACCGCCAGTTCCACCAGCTCGACGCCGAGATCATCGGTACCGATTCGCCGATCGCCGACATCGAGCTGCTCGTTCTGGCCGACCAGCTTCTGCGCGATCTTGGCATCAGCGAAGGGGTCACGCTTCAGCTCAACACATTGGGCGATTCCGGCACCCGCGAGGGGTGGCGCAAGGCCCTCGTCGAGCATTTCGAAGGCCATCGCGGCGACTTGTCGGAGGAGGCCCTGGCCCGCCTCGATCGCAATCCGCTGCGCCTTCTCGACACCAAGATTCCGGGCGACCGTCTGATCGCCGACCAGGCGCCGCCGATCGATGACTTTCTGACCGCCGAGGCGAGCGACTTCTTCGCCCAGGTAACATCCGGGCTCGATTCGGCCGGGGTCGCCTGGAGCCGCAATTCGCGGCTCGTTCGCGGTCTGGATTATTATCGCCATACCGCCTTCGAGTTCGTCACGGACCGGCTCGGCGCCCAGGGGGCGGTCATTGCCGGCGGCCGCTACGACGGTCTCATCGAAAGCCTCGGCGGGCCGCCGACGGCGGCGGTGGGCTGGGCGGCCGGCATCGAACGGCTGGCCATGATGATCGAGGCCCCGAAGCCCTCGGCGCCGGACATCGTGCTGATCCCCCTCGGCGATCGGGCCGAACTGGCGGCCATCGGAATTCTCGCCGGATTACGGCGCGACGGCCTGGCCTGCGAAATGGCCTTCAAGGGCAACATGAAGAAAAGGATGGCACGGGCGGATGCCAGCGGCGCGAAGGCGGCGATCATTATCGGCGATGACGAACTGGGTCGAAGCGAGGCCTCGTTGAAGCTGCTTCGGACAGGGGAGCAGAGGTCGGTCGCTCTGGCGGATATTGCAGGCGCCGTGCGGGCCCTATGACTCACGTTTCGGACGAACGCATCGCGGCCATCGAGGCCCGCCGCGACGAGCTTCAGAACGCCATGTCGGCGGCGGACCTTCCGCCCGACCAATTCGTCAGGCTTTCCAAGGAATATGCCGAAATCGAGCCGGTCGCTTTGGCGGCGCGCGAGGTTGGACGGCTACGTGCCGAGCTCGAAATGCTCGGTGGCATGGCGGAGGACCCCGAACTCAAGGAGATGGCCGCCGAGGAAGCGGAGGATATTCGCCGCCGCCTGCCGGAGGCGGAACGGGCGCTGGCGCTCAAGCTTCTGCCGAGGGATACGGCCGACGAGCGCTCGGCCATGCTCGAAGTGCGTGCCGGCACCGGTGGTGACGAGGCCGCCTTGTTCGCCGGCGATCTCCTGCGCATGTACCAGCGTTACGCCGAGACCCAGGGCTGGCGGTTCGAGATGATCTCTTCCAGCTCGTCGGAAATGGGCGGCTTCAAGGAGGCGATCGCTTCCGTTTCCGGCCAGGGCGTGTTCGCCCGGTTGAAGTTCGAGAGCGGCGTCCACCGGGTCCAGCGCGTACCGGTCACCGAAAGCGGCGGCCGGATCCACACTTCCGCGGCGACCGTGGCGGTCCTGCCCGAGGCGGAGGATGTCGACGTCCAGATTGAGGACAAGGATCTGCGCATCGACGTCTACCGATCCTCCGGCCCCGGCGGACAGTCGGTCAACACCACCGACAGCGCCGTCCGGATCACTCACCTTCCCACCGGCCTCGTCGTCATCCAGCAGGACGAGAAATCGCAGCACAAGAACAAGGCCAAGGCGCTCAAGGTGCTCCGGACCCGGCTTTACGAGCTGGAGCGCGAGCGGCTCGCGAGCGAACGGGCCGGGGCGCGCAAGTCGATGGTCGGCTCGGGCGATCGCTCCGAACGGATTCGGACCTACAATTTCCCGCAGGGGCGGGTGACCGATCACCGGATCAACCTCACCCTCCACCGGCTGCCGGAAATATTGGAGGGCCAGCTGGACGAGCTGATCGGCGCGCTCATCTCCGAGGACGAGGCGGAGCGGCTGGCCACTCTGGATGACTGATCCGGGCCGGCCGGCCGAGCCTGCGCGCGACGGGAACAGCGCGGTGACGAGCGGTCCTGAGGCATCGACCCGGCGAGAAGCCCTCGCAGCGGCCGCGCTTCGGCTGGCCTCGGTCAGCGATACCCCCAGGCTCGATGCGGAACTGCTGATGGCTGAAGCACTCGGGATCGCGCGTGAGAGCATGCTGCTTCAGCCGGTCGAAGGAGACGTGCCGCCGGCGTTTGACGGCCTGCTCCAGCGGCGACTGGCCCACGAGCCGATCGCTTATATCCTTGGTCGCCGCGCCTTCTGGACGATCGAGCTCGAAGTCGGGCCGGGCGTGCTCGTGCCAAGGCCGGACAGCGAGACCCTGATCGAGGCCGCGGTCGAGCATTTCGGCGCCCGCGCCCCGGGGTCGATCCTGGATCTCGGCACCGGTCCGGGCACGCTCCTCCTCGCCGCGCTCGCGCAATGGCCCGCTTCGAGCGGTCTCGGGATCGATTGCTCCGAACCGGCTTTGGCTTTTGCCCGGCGCAACGCCGAGCGGCTCGGTTTCTCCGGGCGCGCGCACTTCCAACGCGGCAACTGGGGCGAGGGCCTCGAGGGTCGCTTCGATCTCGTCTTGTGCAACCCGCCTTATGTTGCGTCGAATGCCGCCTTGCCCGCCGACGTTTCGCGCTGGGAGCCGGCCGGCGCCTTGTTCGCCGGCGAAGAGGGGCTCGATGACTATCGCCGCCTGGCACCTCAGCTTTCCGCGCTGCTAAAGCCAGGCGGGATCGCCTGCGTCGAAATCGGCTCGGGCCAGCGGAACGCCGTCACCACTTTGTTCTCGCAGCAGGGCTTCACTATTTCGTCACGAGCAGACCTTAACAAGGTGGCGCGCTGTCTCGTCCTTGTGATTGATCGAGAATAATTCTTTTTCACTTGGATTTGACGGGTGGCATGGCTACATAGGGAGGCAGGGACGGGGCCGACCACAGCAATAGATGCGTGAGGCCTGACGTCGCCGACCCCCGATTGCTTGGTCGCTTTGGCAGGCGGTTTCGGTGAGGTAGCAGAGGGGCTGCTATGCACTCGTCTGCACCTTGGGGTCGTGCAAGTGTTTCGGCCGGGAAGGGCCCGGCCTGAAGGGGCAGAGTAGACCACCCTTGGTGAGGATTTTCGTTTGATAAACAATCGTCAGGGCGGCCGCAGGCGCGGTCGTGGCGGCGGGCGTCCGCAAGGGGGAAACCCCAATCCGGGCAATCGCCAGGACAATCGCCAGCGCGGCAACGCCGCGCAGTTGCTCGAGAAATATAAGGGCCTTGCCCGCGACTCTCAGATGCAGGGCGACCGCGTTCAGACTGAATATTATCTGCAATATGCGGATCATTATTTCCGCGTTCTCAACGAGAACCGCGCCCGTTTCGAGGAAACGCGCCGGCCCCGGGATGATTATGAGGCTTCCGAAGAGGAAGACGATCGCGACGAAGGGCAGGACGGCGACGAGGGCGGCCAGGACGGCGACGAGCAGGATTATCGCCGCGAATACCGTGAGCCTCGGGAAGTTCGGGAGCCTCGGGAAGTGCGTGAGGCCCGCGAACCGCGTGAAACTCGTGACGCTCGCGAGCCGCGCGAACCGCGTGAAACCCGTGAGCCGCGTGAAACCCGTGACGCCCGTGAGCCGCGTGAAACCCGCGACGCGCGTGAACCGCGGGAATCCCGCGAACCGCGCGAACCTCGTGAATATCGCGAAGGCAATGGCGAACGCCGTCCCCGCCGCCGTCGGCCCGAGGCCGAGGATGCGGGCGAAGAGCGGATCGCCATCGACGCTTTGCCGCCGGCCATCTCGGCCGTTCCCGACGTCGAGGCCGAACGTACGCCTCGGCGCAGGCCACGCCGGCCGCGTGATGCGGAAGATATCGCTCCCGCGGCCTGACGGCTGAATCCGGATCAAAAGGCGGCGGTTCCAGCGATGGAGCCGCCGTTTTTTTGGGGCCTCTCCACAGCTGTAACAAAGCTGTCATCAAATCGCCGCCGACCTGTCACGACGGGGGAATAGGACCGTCATTGGTCCTGAACCCTACCGTCAACAAAGAGGACGAGATGGTGCGCACTTTCTTCCACGCCGCCTTGCTTTCCGCGACCTTCCTGAGCGCCGTGCCGGCGCACGCGCAGGCAGGCGACGTCGCCGCGGAAATCTCGGCCCTTCGTGCCGAGCTCCAGTCGGTCAATGCCCGGCTCGAAGCTGTGGAGTCCCGGGCGTCGCGCGCCGAGGCGGCGCTGGCGCAGGCCCAGACCCAGGCGGCCGCTGCGGCGGCAGCAGCGCCGGCTCCAGCCCCGGCGCCGACCCCGGAAATTCGCTTCAGCGGCGCGCCCCAGATTCGCGCCCCCGGCGGCTG
>DASTDX010000126.1:0-2847 GCA_035710145.1 Allosphingosinicella sp. | reverse complement strand
GCGCCCCTTGAGATATTCCAGATGCCGGCGATGGCCGACACGTTCAGTGAGAAAAACTAGGGTGGCGTCCGACCATTCGTCTTGTCAGTTCGGACGGCCCCCGGCTCAGGAACGGGCGTTGCCGAGCGGCCCGCCGTCGTTGATTCCGGCGCCGTTGGACTCGGCCGAACCGGCGGCGATCCGGTTGACCTGCGGCCGAACCCACTCACTCTTCGGAGTGGCCGGCTTCTTATCGTTGCTCATTTTCTTTGCTCCCTTTTCTAGGCTTCTTTGAGACCGGCCTTACAGTAATGGCCGCGAGTCCTGCAACGGTTATTCAAGTCACCCATGCGAGCACGCCAAGGCCCCCGCAGTCGAGTTGTTCTGCGGACTGTGACTCCGTCCAGGCTCGAAGACAAGCTGACACAGGGTCCGGAGATGCACTAAGCGATCGACACCGGCGTGTTTCTTCGCTGCGTCGGTGCTGAAGGGGCAGGTTCGCCCGCCTCGACGCACGTGCTGCCGGCCGTTAACGAGGACCGCGAAGCTGCCGGCGGGGATGAACGAGCCCGGCTCACGCAGCTTCAGGTCGGGTATAGCGCGCAGGGCAGGAACGGGTGGAATCACATCGCTACAGCGTTTTCGGGATGATCGCGGCCTCGGAGATTCCCCTTCCGGAGCTGAGGGCGTTCGAGGGCCAGGCGGCGCCCGACCTGGTCATCCGCAGGGGAGCGGTTCAATCGCTGGATGCGATGCCGGGCCTCAATGTTCTTCCCGATGAGGAGGCCTTGCTCGTCATCCCCGAAGTCGGCCGCTATCTGATGCGGGAGGGGCAGGAGATGATCGTCGAATCCGATCCTGCGGGGTCGGACCGCAACCTTCGCCTCTATCTTCTCGGATCGGCCTTTGCCGCGATCCTCCATCAGCGGGGTTTGCTGCCGCTCCACGCCAATTCGATCCTCGTCGACGGCCGGGCCATCGGCTTCATGGGCCATCCCGGCGCCGGCAAGTCGACGATGGCAGCATGCTTTCATGATCGCGGCTTCGGAATATTGAGCGACGATGTCTGCGTCGTCGGTTCGGGGCCAATGGCCTTTGCCGGAATCCCCCGGCTTCGTCTCTGGCGCGAAGCGCTGGAAGCAAGTGGCCGAAGCGTCGACGGATACGAAATGTCCTTCGACGACATGGACAAATATAACGTGCCGATCGAGGGCGACGTTAGGGGGCCGGAGCAAGCGCCTTTGAGCCACCTCTATCTGCTGGACGATGCCGGCGGCTCCGACAAATCTTCGATCATCCAGCTTCGCGGATCGGCCGCGGTCGAGGCGCTGGTCGCCAACACCTATCGCGGCGCTTATGTGCCGCTGATGGGTCGGACCGAGGCCCATCTGCTCGCCTGCATAAAGCTGGCACGAGAAGCGCCGGTCTTCCGGGTGTCACGGCGTTGGGGACTGAAGTCGCTGGCCGCCGAGGCCGAGGCGATCGCCGCCCACGCGCGCGCGGTGATGAGCGCGAATGCGATCGGGTCGGTCTGAAGTGGAATCGCGACGGCTCGACTAGATACGGGTCGCTCGCATCAACTCCGACACCGCTTTCGCCTCCACCTCCGAATGGCGTGCCTGGGCGGCTTCGCGGTCCGGCAGGAGCAGCTGCAAGGCGGCATCGTGGCGTTGGCTCATCGTGCCGGGATGGAAGAAGGGTTCGGTCCCGGTTCGGCCGGCGGAGCCTCCGCCCATCGAGCTCGTGGCGGCGCTGTCGAAGGCCAGGCAGTAATCGAGCAGATGGAAATTGGGCGACTGGGTCAGAACGGCGAAGCAGCGCCGGCTATGTTCCTCGAGTCCGGCGGCGCCTTCATTGGCGGTAAAGGACCGGACCGCGGCGACGGCGTCGCGGAGCACATCCTCGTCGACGGCGTCGACATCTGACCAAAGCGGTCCGCGCGATTGCGCGCCAGTCGCCGTGCCCGCGTCGACCCGTAAAGGGCTCACCGCGGACGGCAGACGCGATGAGGCGTAAACGGCGGCGCCGATGGCGAGGAACAGGACCGCGAGCGACGCGCCTCGTCCCCACCAGGCGGCGCGGGACGGTCTCGGCACCGGAGGCTCCATGCCTCGGCGTGACCGCATCGCGATCGGAACGACCGAAATGGATCCGATGCCGTTGCGGCGCTTGCGCAACGCGGCGGCGCGAAGGGCCCGATAGGCGCGAACGATCTCGCTGATCGGCTCGCCACCGGCGCCGCCTGTGTCGGGATGGGCGGTGCGCAGCCGGGTGACATAAGCGGCGCGAATCTCGATCGCGTCCGCGTCCACGGCGACGCCCAGAATTTCGTGAGCCTCCCTCATTGGCAGCGGAACATGTCGAATGCGTCCCGGAGAGGCAACAGATTAGTCGCCGGCCTTCCCGCCAAGCCCCTTGTTCGGCAACGGAAAGTTTCAAAGGTCGGCTGGGCGGGCACGGCCTCGACCTGATCTAGAGCCCGTCGGGGCGTTTTGCCCGGAAGGTGGCCACCGGGACATGGTCCGCGGCTGCCTCACCCCCGATCAGGGTGACTCCGTCGACGCTCAGCCAGACGTGCGCCGACAAGGGACGGTCGCCGGAATTGCGGATGCCGTAATGAAGATCGCTCGGGACACCGCGCCGACGAAGCAGCAGGTGAAGGGCGAGCGCGCATTGAATGCAGACGGCGCGCCACGGCACCCGTCTTGCCCAGGCCTCCACGGCCCGGCGGAGTCGATCCGTGTCGACGTCGCCGGGCTTGCGGGCACGCAGTGGTGATTGCGCCAGGCCGACGATTCGACGGAACGGCAGCAGCCGAACCATCGCCGAAGCGATGGCGAGCATGACGAGCGCTTCGGCCAGCAGGAA
>DASTDX010000125.1:0-3007 GCA_035710145.1 Allosphingosinicella sp. | reverse complement strand
ACCGCCGTCCAGCTTCCGCGTTCACCGAACGGAGGCGACATGACCGAAAAGACGAGCGAGCCCGAAGAAGAACTACCCCTTCACGCCGAGGCGAAGGCGCGGGCGAAATGGCGCGGCGGCGAGACTCTGCTCCGCAAGGACGATGATGGAACGGGCTTGCCGGCCAGTGAAGTCGATTCGGCAGGGGCTTCTGCAAGCGTTGACGACGAAGACGGGCGAGCCGGGCGGGGGATTTTCCGCCGCCTGACTGATCTACCGGTCGCCGGCGTGCTCGGGCTTCCCCTTGCGCTTGGTCGAAGCCATCTTCTCGAGTTCCTTCTCGGACATAGACGCGGCCATCTGTTTCGAAGCGCCCTTGAGCGACGATTTCTTGGTGTCGCCCCGCTTGGCCGACAAAGCGGCGCCGGCGGCCTTCTGCTGAGCAGCTGACTTGGCTGGCATGGATCATCTCCTTTCCAAGGAAGAACAATCTTCCCGAAACGGCGGTTCCGAACAGGGTCGATTTCGCATGCTGCTCGATTGCGACGATGCGAGCCTGAGTTATGAGCTTTACGTCAGCTCGCTGAACTCCAGCAGATCGTAGAGACCGCGTCTTGCCTGTTCGACCTGAGCCCAGAGGCCCGGCACCTGAAGGTCGCCAGGCGCGATCTGGTCCGGCCAGAGCCGGGCGATGCTGTCTGCGATCAGGTCCAGCTTCTTCTCGTCGAGCATGAAGCGACGATCCACCGTCGCCGGATCGGCCACGACCCGAAGTCTGAGACAGGCCGGGCCGCCGCCATTGGCCATCGATTGCCGGACGTCGACGACGCACAATCGCCGAATGGGACCATTCCCAGCCACCAGCTGCTCCAGCCACCCCCAGACCTGCGGTATTTCGCGCGTTTCTTCCGGGACGATGAGGGCCATGCTCCCATCGGGCAAGGTCACCAATTGGGCATTGAACAGATAGGATCGGATCGCATCCTCGAGGCTGACCGACGCTGCCGGCACTTCGACGATCTCCAGCTTCGGCAGCAGCCGCTCGAGCGCGCTGAAGAAAACGGATCGGTCCTCGAATGCCTGCTCATGGGCGAACAGGACGTTCTCGTTCGCGACCGCGACGACATCGTTGTGAAAGGCCCCGGCAGCGATCGCGGCCTCGGATTGGGCCACGAACAAGGTGCGGTCCGGATCCAGCCGGTTCAGACGCGCGACCGCTCGCGAGGCCTCGAGATGCTGCCGCGCCGGAAAGGCGCCTCCCCGAACGCCATAGACGAAGACTTCGACTCCGGCTTCGTCGTGGCTGGCACCCAGTCGCATGTGATTTGCCGCCCCTTCGTCGCCAAAGGTGGCTGGGACTGGATCGTGGACCGCGAAATGACTCTCGTCCCGGAAAGCGAGCCGAAGCTGGGCCAGGGTCTCCGGCCATTCATGACTGCGGTGGGCCATGGTTCGAAGATTGGCGACCGTGAGATGACAACGGCCATCGGCCGTGTCGGGAGCAGGGGAGACGGTCGCAGCATTGGCTGCCCACATGGCGGAGGCGGAAAATGCAGCTGGACGAAGCGTGTCCGGCACCTCTTCGACCCTCGTCCCCAGCGTTTCCAGCCATTCCCGATTGGGGCGGCGATGCGGCAGCAACAGTCCCTGGGCCAGACCCAGCCGAAGGTTGTGTCGCATCTTGTCGATACCCTGCAACGCGGCCGCGCGCGGATAAGCGATCATGCCCTTGTTGGTCGTCGAGGCGATGTTGCCGTGGCTCAGGCCCGAATAATTGTGGCTAGGGCCGACAATGCCATCGAAATTGATCTCGACCAGCGGCATGTCAGCGCCCGATGGCGAGAAATCCGTCGCCGCTTTCGATCTTCAGCATCGCCGCCGCCTTGGCATCGATGGCCACCTTTCCGTCCGCTCCGGTCGAAACCCGAGCGTAGCCGGCGGAGAAATCGCGAAGTCGGCCTGCGGCGACCATCATCCGGTGCCCATCCTCGCCATCGATCTTGTCGGCCACCAGTTCACGCGATTCACGGATCGTCCGGATTCGATCCGTTTCCGCCGACATGGTCGGGCCCCCGTCGAAGATATCTATGTAACCGTGGCGGTCAAAGCCTTCGTTTTCCAGCATTTTCATTGCGGCTCGGCCGGATGGATGGGGGACGCCCATCACCGCTCGGGCATTCTCGGTGAGCATCGCGGTATAGATAGGGGTCTTCGGCATAAGGTCGGCGATGAAGCGGGTACCATGGGCGCCGTTGAACGTGTCCGCTTCCTGGAAGCTCATGCCGAAAAAGCGGCCCGCGATCGCGTCCCAGAAAGGCGAGCCACCTTTTTCGTCGATGACGCCGCGAAGCTCCGCAAGCACTTTCCCGGCGAAGCGCTCCCGGTGGAGCTTGATGAACAAATAGCGGCTTCGAGCGAGCAGGACACCGAGGCCTCCGGCACGCTCGTTGGGATGCAGGAAGAGCCCGCCGACCTCGGAGCAGCCCTCGAAATCGGTGCACAAGGTCAGCATTTCGGCGCGGAAGGTCCGCCCAAGCTCCGGCGAGGACTGGGTAAGGGTGCTGATCCGATAGCTGTAGAAAGGTTGCTGGAGTCCAACTCGGCTGAATACCTGACAGGTGCCCCTGATCTGCCCGGTGTCGACATTTTCCAGGACGAAGACGAAGAGGTCGCCTTCAGGAGCGTCCTCCTCGCGCGAGAAGGCCTCGTCGGAACGGGCGAGCTTGGCGACGAGCGTGCCCTTGTCCGCGGGAAGGTTGGTGAAACCGCCCCCCGTCAGCTTGGCCATTTCGTAGATGGCCTGGAAATCTTCGTTCCGCGCCGGCCTCACCCTGAAACTCAAATCGCTTCTCCCTGCGCCAGCCTCAATATCGTCACCGCGGAAAGCTGCGCCCTTTCGACCAGGCTCTCGACGATCAGAAATTCCTGGTCGGAATGGATGGCGCCGCCGCGAACGCCCATCGTGTCGACGACCGGCACTCCGCAGGCGGCAATGTTGTTGCCGTCGCAGACACCACCGCTGGCGCGC
>DASTDX010000124.1:0-17461 GCA_035710145.1 Allosphingosinicella sp. | reverse complement strand
TCGCCAGCTGATCGGCCTCTACGGCGATTCGATGCAGGGCATGGTGCCGCATTATCTCGAGGCCTCGCTCGAGCAGCTGCAGCGCAACCAGAGCCAGCTTCGCGAGGCGATGGCCGGCGCTCTCGCCGCCAACCCGTTCGCCGAGATCGCCCGGCGCAACATGGAGATGTTCTCGGCGACGACGCCCGGCGGGGCCGCGGCTGGCAAGGCTTCGGCCGGGCAGGGCCCGTCCGCCGCCCAGGACAGGCCGGCCGAGGAGGACACCAAGGCTGAACTGGCGGCGCTGAAGGCGCAGCTCGCGGATCTTCAGAGGAAGCTCGACAAGCTCGGCTGAGCCCGCTGCCGACGGCCCCGTCCGTGAGAGACGGAGAGCGATTCGTCGGCGGGCCCAGTGTCAGTGAAGCTTTCCCATTGCAGGGACCAGATGGCGGCCCGCTGTTATTCGGGCTTCACGAAACGCAGGGTCATCCGGTCGCTTTCGCCGATCGCCAGATAACGATCGCGGTCCTGATCGCCCAGCCGAAGCGACGGCGGCAGGGTCCAGACGCCGCTCGGATGGTCGGTCGTGTCGTTGGGATTGGCATTGATTTCCGATTCCGCGACGAGACGGAAACCCGCTGCCTCGGCAAGGCGGCGGACGGTGGATGTCTTGAGATAACCGCTGGTTCGCTCCCGGGCGGAGTCGGCGCTTTCCGGAAGCCGGTGGTCGACGACCCCGAGGGTGCCGCCCGGACGAAGCATCGCGAACATCTGGCGGAAGGCCTCTTCGGCGAACGGAGTCTCGCCCATCATCCAGTTGTGGACGTTGCGGAAGGTGAGGACGACGTCGGCGCTGCCGTCCGGTACCCTGGGCTCGGTCGCGCCCTCTCTCCCGGTCGGGAAGGAGGCCAGGCGGATTCCCCCGTAGACGCCCGGATTCTGGGTCATACGGCTGCGGGCCCCGTTCAGGCCGTTGCCGTTGGCCGCGGCATAATAAGTGCCGCCCCCCTGGAGGACATAAGGCGCCAGGATCTCGGTGTACCAGCCAGCGCCGGGCCAGATCTCGACCACCGTATCGTCGGGCTCGACGCCGAAGAAGGACAGGGTCTCAACCGGATGGCGATAGCGGTCGCGGGCGATGTTGGCGGGGGTCCGTGTCGGCGCCGCGATCGCGGCCCAGAGCGCGGCCTGGTGCTGCCTGTCGAGGGTGGCGTTCCCGGCCTGGGTGGACGTGCAGGCGGCACCGGCGCCGGCCAGCAGAAGAAGGATCATGGCACGGCTGACGGACTGGCGGATCATCTCGGTCTCCCTACATGGGTCCCGACGCGAGGACGGAACCTGCAAGCGGCTTCGTTCGGCCGCCTCGCCGGTTGATGCGGGAAGGGTAAGGATGACGCAAGCTCCCTATTGGACGGCGACCGGGGTGATGGTGGCGCTGGCCGTCCTTGCAGGCATTGCCGACTGGCGCCGGATCCATCGCCGCCGGGCGATCGACAATGTCGGCTGGGTGCCGTGGCGGAGCATCCAGGTAACCGCCTTGTTCGCCGCCTTGGCCTTCTTCATCCTGGCGATGAAGGGGTGATGGAGGAGAGCCGGTCGCTTCCGCGACGGCTCTGGTCCCGGGCCGGCCGGCGGGCCTTTCGCGCCTCCGGCACAGGGACTGCATCGGAGGCCCTGCGCTTCAGAGGGCGCTAAAGGCAGGCTTCCAGATATGGCTGGTCGAAGCCGAACATCTTGGCCTTTTCGAGCGTGTACGGCCGAAGGCCCATGCTTCGATACTCGCCGATGATCTTGCCGTCGGGCGTCTCGTCCAGATATTCGAACTTGAACAGTTCCTGGGTGACGATGACGTCGCCTTCCATGCCGATCACTTCGGTGATGTTGGTGCAGCGGCGCGAACCGTCGCGAAGGCGCTTCACCTGGACGATGAGGTCGACGGAATCGGCGATCTGGCGGCTGATCGCCTCCTTCGGCACCTTGATGTCCGACATCATCACCATGTTCTCCATACGCGCCAGGCATTCGCGCGGGCTGTTGGAGTGGAGCGTCGCCATCGAGCCGTCATGGCCGGTGTTCATCGCTGCAAGCAGATCGAAGCATTCGGAGCCGCGGATTTCGCCGAGGATGATTCGGTCTGGACGCATACGCAGGGCGTTGATGACGAGATCGCGGATGGTGATCGCGCCCTGGCCCTCGAGGTTAGGGGGGCGGGTCTCGAGCGGCAGCCAGTGCGGCTGCTGAAGACGAAGCTCGGCCGCGTCTTCGATCGTCAGGACGCGCTCGCCGGGGTCGATCAGTTTCGACAAGGCATTGAGCATCGTCGTCTTGCCCGAGCCGGTGCCGCCGGAAATGATGATGTTCATCCGGCTCGCGCCGGCGATCTTGAGCACCGTCCCCATCTTGTCGGAAAGGGAATCCCAGCCCTTCATCATGTCGATGGTGATCGGCTTTTCGGAAAATTTGCGAATCGAGATGGCGGTGCCGCGAAGCGAGAGCGGCGGGATGATGACATTGACGCGGCTGCCGTCCTGAAGACGGGCGTCGGCGAGCGGCGTCGTCTGATCGACCCGTCGGCCGACCTTGTTGACGATTCGCTGCGCGATCTGGAGGAGATGCTCCTCGTCGCGAAACTGGATCTGCGCCACCTCCAGCTTGCCGCGGCGCTCGATGTAGGTCTGGTTGGGGCCGTTGACCATGATGTCGCTGACATCGGGATCGTTGATCAGCTCTTCGAGCGGACCGAGGCCGAGCAACTCGTCGACGAGCACCTTTTCGAGCGCGAACTGCTCGCGGCGGTTGAGGTTGATCTTCAGCTCGGCGAGCACCTCGCCGATGATCGGCCGGAACTCCTCCGCCAGTTCGTCCTTGCTGAGGGTAGCGGCAGCCTCCGGATCGACCCGCTCGAGGAGACGGGGAAGCACCTGCTCCTTGATTCGGTGAATCGAGGTTTCAAATCCCTCGTTTCGGGCATGAGCGTCGGTCGCCGGCGCCGCCTGGCGCGCGTCGATCCGCGCCATGGCGTCATTCGGCTCGTTGCCGGCGGAAAGGCCGTCGCTTGCGCCCTCGGTCGGCAAGGAGATCGAATCGATTGGCGGGAACTGGCTGCCGCCCTCCTCATGAGCAACCGCAACGGGTCCCTTCATCGGGCGGGCGACGCCGAAGCTCGGTCGCTTGCCGTTGCCGTTGCCGTTGCCGGTGCCGTTTCGTCGTCCAAATGCACTCATGGCGTTCGCAAACCTTCGTCTGTGGTCGGTCGAATTCCCCGATGAAAGTGGTGAATAGGGCGGAAACTTTGACAATTGCCTAACCGCCGAAGAAGGGGCGTCGGTGACCCGTTCCGCCCGTTCCGCCTTGATCCTCGCTTTGTGCGGTTTCTCCTTGCTGTCGGTCGGCGACGCGGTCGTGAAATCGATGGCCGGCGCCTGGCCGGGAACGGCCGTGTCGGCGCTTCGCTACAGCTTCGGTGCAATCGGGCTGGCGGCGGTCGTCGGAGCAATCCAGGGCAGTGCCGGCTTCGTCATGCCCCGGCCCTGGCTTCAGGTCGGACGCGGTGCGGCCGTCGGTCTTGCCACTATCTGCTTCTTCATGGGGGTGATGGCGCTTCCGCTCGCTGACGCGACGGCGATCCAGTTCACGAGCCCGATGCTGACCGGCCTGCTCTCGGCATTCGTCCTCGGGGAACGGGCGCCCAAAGCGGTGTGGGGCGCCACTCTTTTGGCCTTCGTCGGAGTCCTGATCGTTCTTCGGCCGAACCTGCTGGCGCTTGGCCCGGCTGCCTTGTGGCCGCTGGGCGCGGCCTTCGGCATGGCCTGGCTGATGATCCTCAACCGCAAGGCCGCGGGTTTGGCGAGCGCCCTGGCGATGCAGCTTCTGCTCGCCGCGACGGCGGCGCCGATGCTGATCCTGGCGGCAAGCCTCTTTCACCTGACCGGCGCCGCGGATTTCAGGATCCCGCCGCCTTCCGCCGAAGTGATCCTCAAATGCGCTTTCGTCGCCTTGACCGCGACGACCGGTCATCTGCTGATCTATTCAGCCACGGTGCGGGCGAGCGCGGCGGTAGTGGCCCCGATGACCTACGTGCAGCTGATCATCGCCGCGGCCCTGGGCTGGGCCTGGTTCGGCCATGCGCCTGACGCGGCGATGCTCGGAGGCGCCGCCCTCATCGTAATGGGGGGATTATGGCTGTGGCGCTCGCAAAAGCCGGTCGCCGTTCCTGAAACACCCGACTGAGTCGGGCGGGTTCAGGCCTCGACCGTCTCGGCGAGAACGGTGAGCCCCTTGTCGCTCACCTCGGCGAATCCGCCCTTGATGGCGATCCGTTCCGGCTCGCCCGGAAAGGCCCGGTAGATGGCGAGCTCGCCGTCGCGGATCGTCGACATGACCGGGGCATGACCCTCGAGGACGCCGAAATCGCCCTCGGTGCCGGGGACGACCACCATGTGGACCTCCTCGGAGCGGACGAGCTTCTCTGGCGTGACGAGTTCGAAGCGAAGCGGCATCTTGCTTTCTCCACCTCTCCCGCGAGCAGGAGAGGGTAAAAGAGGAGAGGAAATCAGGCGTCCTGCGCCAGCTTCTCGGCCTTGGCGACCGCTTCCTCGATTCCGCCGACCATGTAGAAGGCGGCTTCGGGCAGATGGTCATATTCGCCGTCGACGACCGCCTTGAACGAGCGGACCGTATCCTCGACCGGAACGAACTTGCCGGGAATACCGGTGAACACCTCGGCGACGTGGAAGGGCTGGGACAGGAAGCGCTGGAGCTTGCGGGCGCGGGCGACCGTCAATTTATCCTCTTCCGACAGCTCGTCCATGCCGAGAATGGCGATGATGTCCTGAAGCGACTTGTAGCGCTGAAGGGTCTCCTGGACCCGGCGCGCCGTCTCGTAATGCTCCTGGCCGACGGTGCGCGGCTCGAGCACGCGCGACGTCGAATCGAGGGGGTCGACGGCCGGATAGATGCCGAGCTCCGAAATCGCGCGCGACAGTACGGTAGTGGCGTCGAGGTGGGCGAAGGACGTGGCCGGCGCCGGATCGGTGAGATCGTCCGCGGGCACGTAGATGGCCTGCACCGAGGTGATCGAGCCCTTGTTGGTCGAAGTGATCCGCTCCTGCAGAGCGCCCATGTCCGTCGACAAGGTCGGCTGATAGCCCACCGCCGAGGGGATTCGGCCCAGGAGCGCCGACACTTCCGAACCGGCCTGGGTGAAGCGGAAGATGTTGTCGACGAAGAAGAGCACGTCCTGGCCCTCCTGGTCGCGGAAATATTCGGCGATGGTGAGGCCGGAAAGGGCGACCCGCGCACGGGCGCCCGGCGGCTCGTTCATCTGGCCGAAGACCAGGGCCACCTTGGAGCCTTCCGAAGTCGCATTGCCGTCAGCGTCCTTGGCGATGACGCCCGCGTCGAGGAACTCGTGATAGAGATCATTGCCTTCGCGGGTGCGCTCGCCGACGCCGGCGAACACGCTGGTGCCGCCATGGCCCTTGGCGATGTTGTTGATCAGCTCCTGGATCAAAACGGTCTTGCCGACGCCGGCGCCGCCGAACAGGCCGATCTTGCCGCCCTTGGCGTAGGGCGCGAGCAGGTCGATCACCTTGATGCCGGTGACGAGGATGCTGCTGTCGGTCGACTGGTCGACGAACAAGGGCGCGTCGGCATGGATCGGGGCCGACTGATCGGCGCCGATCGGGCCGCGCTCGTCGATCGGCTCGCCGATGACGTTCATGATCCGGCCCAGAGTCTTCGGACCGACCGGGACCCGGATCTGGGAGCCGGTGTCGCGGACTTCCTGGCCACGGGTGAGGCCGTCGGTCGAGTCCATCGCGATCGTCCGGACGGTGCTCTCGCCGAGATGCTGGGCGACCTCGAGGACCAAGCGGTTGCCGCCATTGTCGGTCTCGAGTGCGCTCAGGATCTCAGGGAGATCGGCGTCGAAGGTCACGTCGACGACGGCGCCGATCACCTGGCTGATTCGGCCGACATTGTTGGTCGTGGAGGCGGTCTTAGCGGCGGTAGCCATGTCTTCTCTTCCTTCGTGCAATCTGGTCAGCGCGCATCGGTGTCGACGAACCACAACTGGGTTTCGACATCGAAGCGGAATCGGGTTTCGCCGGCGCGCCAGGCGGCGCTGCCGGTGCGGCTTTCGTAACGGCAGAGGGCGACGTCCTCGCCTTCGGAGCGGCAGGACAAGGTGCGGACCGAAGTCGCCGGCTGGCTGGCGATGCAGGCATCATCGTCGCCGCAACGCGAGGCGAGCTGGTCGGCCAGGGCCTGGCGCACATCTTCCTGGGCCGGAACCGGTCCGGGCTGGAAGGCGGCGACAAGAGCGAGGGCGGCGAGCATCATCACAGGGCCTCGGCGCCGGAGATGATTTCGATCAGCTCCTTGGTGATCGCAGCCTGGCGGGTGCGGTTATATTCGATCGTCAGGCGGTTGATCATGTCGCCGGCATTGCGGGTGGCGTTGTCCATGGCGGTCATCCGGCTGCCCTGCTCCGAAGCGGCATTTTCGAGCAAGGCGCGGAAGATCTGGATGGCGACGTTGCGGGGCAGCAGGTCGGCGAGGATTTCCTCCTCGTCCGGCTCATATTCGACCGCCGGGGCAACGCCGCTTGCAGCGGTGCCTGCGCTCTCGCCGATCGGGACCGGGATGATCTGCTGCGCGATCGGCTCCTGCACCAAGGCGGAGCGGAAACGGGCGTAGAAGAGGTGAACGACGTCGATGCTGTCGGTCGTGTAGCGATCGATCAGATCGTCGGCGATCGCCTGAGCGTCGGCGAAGCTCAGCTGGCGGATGCCGCTGGTGTCGTGCTGATGGACGATCTGCTTCGGGTAGAGGCGCTGGATCACGGCCCGGCCCTTGCGCCCGACCAGATAGAAACGAACCGTCTTTCCCTGGGCCTGCAATTCCTCGGCCTTGCGGCGCGCGGCGCGGACGATATTCGCGTTGAAGCCGCCGGCAAGGCCACGATCGGACGTGCAGACGACGAGGAGATGGGTCGTGTCGGCGCCGGTGCCGGCAAGCAGCTTCGGGCTCTGCGGCCCGACCGCGACGGTCGACGCCAGGCTCGACACCACCGCCTCGAGCCGGTCCGAATAAGGACGCGCGGCCTCGGCCGCCAGCTGCGCGCGGCGAAGCTTGGCGGCGGCGACCATCTTCATCGCCTTGGTGATCTTCTGGGTCGACTTGACCGAGCCGATCCGGATCTTGAGCGCCTTGAGGGAGGCCATGGATCAGGCGAACGTCTTGACGAAATCGCCGATGATCGACTTGAGGCTGGCGGCCGTATCGTCATCGAGCGCCTTGGTGTCGCGGATCTTGCCGAGGATGTCGGCATGATCCGAGCGCATGTGGCTGAGCAATGCGCCTTCGAAGCGGGTGACCGCGTCGGTGGGCACAGTGTCGATGAAGCCGTTCACGCCGGCGAAGATGGAGACGACCTGCTCCTCGATCGGCATCGGGCTGTACTGGGGCTGCTTCAGAAGCTCCGTGAGCCGGGCGCCGCGATTGAGCAGGCGCTGGGTCGAGGCGTCGAGGTCGGACCCGAACTGGGCGAAGGCCGCCATTTCGCGATACTGGGCGAGCTCGAGCTTGATCGATCCTGCCACCTTCTTCATCGCCTTGGTCTGGGCGGCGGAGCCGACCCGGCTGACCGAGAGGCCGACGTTGATCGCCGGGCGGATGCCCTGGAAGAACAACTCGGTCTCGAGGAAGATCTGGCCGTCGGTGATCGAGATGACGTTGGTCGGGATGTAGGCCGAAACGTCGCCCGCCTGGGTCTCGATGATCGGGAGCGCGGTCAGCGAACCGTTGCCGTTGGCGTCGTTCATCTTGGCGGCGCGCTCGAGCAGGCGGCTGTGGAGATAGAAGACGTCGCCGGGATAGGCTTCGCGGCCCGGCGGACGGCGAAGCAGAAGCGACATCTGACGATAAGCGACGGCCTGCTTGGAAAGATCGTCGTAGACGATGACGGCGTGCATGCCGTTGTCGCGGAAATATTCGCCCATCGTGCAGCCCGTGTAAGGCGCGAGGAACTGGAGCGGCGCCGGCTCGGAAGCGGTCGCGGCGACGACGATGGAATATTCCATCGCGCCGTTCTCCTCGAGCGCGCGGACGATCTGGGCGACGGTCGAGCGATTCTGGCCGATGGCGACGTAGATGCAATAGAGCTTCTGGCTCTCGTCGTCGCCCTGGTTGGCCTGGCGCTGGTTGATGAAGGTATCGAGGGCAACGGCGGTCTTGCCGGTCTGGCGGTCGCCGATGATCAGCTCGCGCTGGCCGCGGCCGATCGGCACGAGCGCGTCGAGCGCCTTCAGCCCGGTCTGGACCGGTTCGTGGACCGACTTGCGCGGGATGATGCCGGGCGCCTTGACCTCGACCCGGCGCCGCTCGGCGGCTTCGATCGGGCCCTTGCCGTCGATCGGATTGCCGAGGCCGTCGACCACCCGGCCGAGCAGGCCCTTGCCGACGGGAACGTCGACGATCGTCTCGGTGCGGCGGACGGTGTCGCCTTCCTTGATCTTCGAGTCCGAGCCGAAGATGACGATACCGACATTGTCGGCTTCCAGGTTCAGGGCCATGCCCTTGATGCCGCCGTCGAACTCGACCATCTCGCCCGCCTGGACGTTGTCGAGGCCGTGGACGCGGGCGATGCCGTCGCCGACGCTCAGCACGGTGCCGACCTCGGAAACCTGGGCTTCGGTCCCGAAGCTGGCGATCTGGTCGCGGATGACCTTGGAAATTTCAGCGGCGCGGATGTCCATTTTCAGCCTTTCATCGCCAAAGCGAGGGTGTTGAGTTTGGTGCGGATGGAGCCGTCGATCCTCTGCGAGCCGATCTTGACGACGAGGCCGCCCAATATGGCGGGCTCGACGTTCATCTCGACGGCGATGTCGCGGCCCATCCGGGCACGGAGATTCTTCTTGATCGCCTCGACCTGCTCGTCGTCGAGCGGTCGGGCCGAGGTGACTTCGGCGGTGACCTCGCCGCGATGCTGAGCGGCCAGGCTGTTGAACGCGCGAATGACGTTGCCGAGTTGCGAGAGCCGGCGATTCTGGGCGAGCACGCCGAGGAAATTCTGGGTCAGGGGATCGAGCTTGAGGGCCGTTCCGGCGGCGGCGGCGGCGCGGACCGATTCCTCGCGACCGACCAAAGGGCTGGTCGTCAAGGCGCGGAAATCGGCCGACTCGGCCAGCGCCTGGCGAAGCGTGGAGAGGCTCGCGCCGACCGCCTCGATCTGCTTCTGGTCGCGGGCGAGCCCGAACAGAGCGAGGGCGTAGCGCCCCGCCAAGCTTGCCTGAATGCCGCTGGAAATATCCACGCGCCTTGTAACTCCCGGATCGGATTTTCGTCCCAGCGCGATACGAGCGCGCGGGGCGCTCCCGATGGGTCGCGGGCGCCCTAGCAGGGGCCTTGCTGCGATGCAAGATGGAGCGTCCCACCGGCCGGGGAAGGGCATCAGTTTGACCGCAAGACGTGGGACGCGGGCGGGTTCGGACCAGGTTAGACGCACGGAAATTCGAGGAGAAGAACTGATGAGCTATCGAATCGAGGGCCTTGCCCCCACCAGGTTCCGAGGCCTGTTCGGGCTGTCGGAGGGAGAATTGGCGAAACACCACGTGATCAGGATGAAGGCCGATTCAAAACCCGGCTTCCCATGCCGGATCACACTCGAGGATGCCGAGCTGGGCGAGAGCCTGTTGCTGCTCAATCATGTCTCGGCAGACGTCAACACGCCCTACAGAAGCACTCACGCCATTTTTGTTCGCGAAGGTGCCCAGACGGCGGCCCGGTTCGACGACGAGGTTCCCCCAATGTTTGCCGGCAGGACCCTGGGCCTTCGCGGGTTCGACTCTGACGGCATGCTGCGCGGTGCCCTGCTGGCCATGCCCGGCGAGGCCGACCCGAAGATCCGAAGCCTGTTCGAGCGGCCGGAGATCGCGGCGATCCACGCGCACAATGCGGCCCTGGGCTGCTTCGTCGCCAAAATCGAAAGGCTGTGACCATGGCGACCCTTGCACTCGCGCCGGCCCCGGATACATCCGGTCAGGTGGCCGACGATCGCCAGATCCATGATGATGAGGCCTGGGCGGCGGTCAGCGCCCGCGACCGCGCTCAGGACGGCCGGTTCGTCACAGGCGTGTTGAGCACCGGAATCTATTGCCGGCCATCCTGCCCGGCCCGTCACCCCCGGCGCGAGAACGTGCGTTTCTTCGCCGACGGCGAAGCGGCCCGGGCGGCGGGGCTCCGGCCCTGCCTTCGCTGCCTTCCGGATGACGTCAGCCGCGAGGCGACCGCGCTGGAGCGCGCCTACCGGCGGTTGGGCGAGGCCGAGGAAGCGCCATCGCTCGAAGCGCTGGCCGCCTTCGCCGGTTATTCGCCCCACCATTTCCACCGCTTGTTCAAGCGCGCGACCGGTATCACCCCGGCCGCTTACTATCGCCGGCTTCGCGCCCGACGAGCCGAAGCGGCGCTGGCGCAGACCGACCGGATCACCGACGCGATCTACGACGCGGGTTTTTCAGGGCCCGCGCGTTTCTATGCCGAATCCAAGGGTCGGCTGGGAATGACCCCGTCGGCCTGGCGCGATGGCGGCCGCGGGGAGACGATCCGCTGGGCCACTGCCGACACCGATCTGGGAACCATGCTTCTCGCGGCCACCGACAAGGGGATTTGCAGGCTCTCGTTCGACGAGGACGAGAGCGCGCTTCACCGCCGCTTCCCCAATGCCGTCATCGAGCGCGGTGGCGCCGGAATGGCCAGCCTGATCGAACGCGCGGTGGCGGCCGTGAACGCGCCCGAGAAGCCGCACGATCTGCCGCTCGACGTCCGCGGCACCGCCTTTCAGGAAGCGGTCTGGCGGGAACTCAGCCGGATCCCGGCCGGCGAGACCCGGACCTACGCGCAGATCGCCGCGGCGGTCGGCAGACCGGGTGCAGTGCGTGCCGCAGGTTCGGCGAACGGGGCCAACAACGTCGCGGTCCTCATTCCCTGCCACCGGGTCATCAGGACCGACGGCAGCGCCGGCGGCTACGCCTACGGCCTCGAGCGCAAGGCAAGGCTCCTGGAGCGCGAGGGACACAAGGGCCTGTGATCGGGCCGTGAGCTGACGCTCAGACCGAGCGCGAGCCGTCCCAATCGGCTGCAAGCGAAGCGAGCACTTCGAGCGGAATGTCTCCGTTCAGAAGAACGAGGTCGTGATAGGCCTTGATATCGAACCGCGGTCCGAGCCGCCGCCGGGTTTCCTCGCGGATCCGCAGCATCTCGTTGTGCCCGATCTTGTAGGAAGCCGCCTGGCCGGGCCGGGCCACGTAACGGTCGATCTCGCGTTCGGTAGCGCCGCGGTTCCGGCCGACCGTGTCCATGAAATATTGGATGGCCTGTTCCCGGCTCCAGCCCATGGCATGGATTCCGGTGTCCACGACCAGGCGCGCAGACCGGAACAGGAAGCTCTGGATCATGCCGATCCGGCTCAATGGATCGTCACGATAGAAACCGAGTTCGTCGACCAGGGTCTCGGCGTAGAGACCCCAGCCTTCCGCGAAGGCCGAAATGCCGGTGGCGCGATGAAACATCGGGATTTCCCCCGCCGAGTTGACGATCGCGCCCTGCCAGAGATGGCCGGGAATGGCCTCGTGCGCAGTCAGGGTCGGCAGCCCGAAGCGGGGGCGGCTGTGGACGTCCTGAAGGTTGATGTAGAAGATGCCGGGGCGAGTACCCTCGATGTCGGTGGCCTGGGCATAAGCCCCGGCTGATCCGACCTCGATAGCAATCGGAACCCGCCGGACCTCCATCGGGCTGGTCGGGATCGAATAAAACAGCTCCGGCATCCGCGGACGAAGGCGGTCCATCCAGCCGGAAATGTAGGTGAGAAGCTCCTGGCGTCCGGAATCGTCGTTGGCGAAAAGCTGGCCCGGCAGCCGCTCGAGGGCGGCGATGCGCCGACCGATCGGGCCGTCGTTGATTCCCTGCTGGCGAAGCAAGGGATCCGCTTCGGCGGTCAGCCGGGCCACCTCGTCCAGTCCAAGCCGATGCACCTCCTGCGCGGACATGCCGGTGCTGGTGTAGTATCGCAGCGTGTGGGCATAGAATTGATCGCCCTGCGGAAGCCGGCCGATGCCCGCCTGGCTCGTCGCCCGCCGGCGCTGGTCGGCAAGCAAGGCCGCCTGACGACCGAGCGCCGCCGCCAAAGGCCCGTCCACGATCCGCGTCGCCCGGTTTTCCCAGTCGCCAGAAAGGTTCTTCTCGCGCGCACGCTCGACGAGCGACCGGACGAGGAGATTCTGAGCGCCCCGCTCGCCCAGCGCCGTTGCCGTCTGGCGGATGGCCTTGTCGAGGATGAAATCCGGGGGAAGGATCCCGGCCGCGGAGTCCGCTTGCGCCATGCCTACTTCCGCGTCGATCACGCCGGGGATGGCCTCGAGGCGGTCCATATAGGCTTCCGCGTCCGCTTGGGTCTCGATCTTGTGCTGGACGTCGAGGAAATTGGGCAATCCGATATAGCTGCCATAAAGCTGGGTGATCACGTAGGGCGTCGACCCGCTGCCGTAGGACAAGGATTGCCTGTCGACCGCGCGCTCCCCGAACCAGATGGCGGTGTCGCGAAAGGCGCGGTCCCGAAGCGGCAGGCTGCCGGGATCGATCGCTCGAAGTTGTGGAAGCGCTTCGACCAGAGGCGCCCACCAGCCATTGCGTCCGGTGACGGAAGGGTCGCCCAATTGCGACTTGAGCGCCGCCCGGGCGCCGGTGTCGAGGCCCAGGCTGGTCGCGGCCTCAGGCTCGAGCCGAAGCATCGCCTCGAAGACCCTGTCGTAGATCTGGCGCGCTTGCGCTGCGGCGTCCCCCCCGCTCTCGCCCAGGCGCGGCGTTCGAACGCAGGCGGCCAAGGCGACGGCGGCGGTGCTGGCAGTGAGGAAGGACCGGCGGGAAAATAACGACATGCGTACTCCTGTCGCTGATGCGGCACGGAGAACGTGGCGCTCCTGCGGCGCTGCTAAACTCACTGAAAAGGCGGCGCAACCCAAACGGCGCCGGTTCACTGTTCGCGATCTAACATGCATTGTTCAGCAATCGGAACGCACCCGCCCCTGAGCTGTCCATTCAAGAGCTGTGAAGGCGGCTCGATAGCGAGGAGTTAGCTGCTGAGGGGATTTCAGGAATCCTCGGCCGGAGCTTCCGGATCCTCGGCCCCTTGATTGCGGCAGGTGTAGACGAGGCGTTCGTTGGGCACACGCGGCAGGATGGCGCCGATGTCGCGAAGCTGGTCGGCAAGGATGGTTCGCGCCTCGGGGTCCGCGGTGCAGGTCTTCACCTCGACGCCGCGGCGGAGGGCGCGGACCCGCTCCATCGCCTGGCTGTCGAGGAGATAGCGGGTGACGACATATTCGCCCTGGTCGGGCCTGAATTCGAGCACGGAAACGGCCTGTTCCTGGGCGGGAACGAGGATCCGCGTCCAGACCGCACCATTGCGCGCATATTGCGTGCGGCCATTGACGCAGCCATTCGGATTCCAGTCGATCGTGACGTCCTGGACTGCGGTGACGGTCACCCGGCTTCGGTCCTGGACCAAAGTGCAAATATTGCGACCGGCGAATCTGTCCTCTCCAGCCGCCGGCGCCTTCGACTGCGCGGTCGGCACCGCCGGGTCCGCGGTCGCGTCGGCCCGGCTCGGCCGGGTAAAGAAGACGGCCACGGCGCCGATCAGGAGCAGGGTCCCGACGCCCGCCAGTGGGAGGGCATGGTTTTGCCGTTCCTTCAGCCACAGGATCCCGGCGCCGCCAAAAGCGATGAGGGACAGAACCAGCAGCAGGACGGCGATCCCGAGTCTCGTCTCCCGGCTTTCCTCGATCGCGATCATCGCCTGTTCGCGCGTCAGAGCCGCTTCGCGCTCCTGGTCGGACAATCGACCCAGCCGAGCCCTTTCCTCCGCGTTCAGCCGATCCCGGTCCCGGCTCAACTGGTCGGCCATGCTGATGCATTCGTTGACGACGGACCGAAACGGCTGCCCAGCCTCCCGCAGGAAAATGGTGAGCTCGCGGTTCGCCACCGCGAAGGCGAAAGGTGAATCGCCGTCCTCGCCACGGGTGATCAGGGTGTTGACGCCGAGCACCCGCCCGCACTGATCGAGCAGGGGCCCACCGCTATGCCCGCGGGCGATATCGGCGGTATGAAGCAAGGTGGTGATGCCGTTGATCGGCCGAACGTTCGAGAAGATCCCGGCCGACCGTGTGGGGGGCAACGGGTTGATATAATCCTCGGCCGACTGGGCGGTCGCGAGGTCGACATTGCCGGGATAGCCCAGAGCGGCGACCGGCATGCCATCGTCCAGTGCCCCGGTGAAAAGCGGGATCGGCGTCACCGATCCCTGGGCGAGTTCGATCAGGGCCAGGTCGCGCGCCGGATCCATCGCGACGAGCCGGGCGCGGTAGGATTGGCTGCCTTCGGAAGGCACGACGCCGATCGCGACATTGTCCGGATATTGCGCGGCGAGGGCGACGACATGGGCATTGGTCACGATCCGGTTAGGCGCGACCGCGAAGCCGCTGCCATGGCCGAAATCGACGACCTCTCCCTCCTCGAAGGCGATCACCACGACCCGAACGACGCTTCTTCCGGCGACGGAAATATCATCGGCGCGTGCCGGTCCTGCGACCAGCAGGCACATGATGAGAAGGAGTGAACGGGCCATCATCGCCATCGCGGTCCATCCTTAGAGACCGGGGCGGGGCTGGCGCAAGCTGACAGAGAGGCCAGCGCACCGCCTCCTCACACCCCTTTGTCGTGGACCTGGCCGACCCGGATCCCGTCAGAGGAAGGAATAAGGATCGACGTCGACGGCGACCCGGACTCCGCGCGGCAGCTCCAGCGCGCCGAGCCAGGCGCGGATGATTTCCTGCACCGGCACCGACCGGGCCGCGTGGACGAGCAATCGAAGACGGTGGCGACCGCGAAGCATCGCCAGCGGCGCCGGCGCAGGCCCGAACACGGCCATCTGCTCATGGCTCGGCGCCGCCCGGCCGATCAGCCGCGCCGCTTCGCCCGCCTGCTTTTGGTCTTCCGACGAGACGATGATCGCGGCGAGCCGCCCGAACGGGGGCATCGAGGCTTCATGGCGGGCCTCGGTCTCGGCGGCGTAGAATCCTTCGCTGTCGCCGCTCACAAGCGCCTGGATGACCGGCGCCGAGGGATCATGGGTCTGGATCAGGACCCGACCGGGCTTGTCGCCGCGCCCGGCCCGGCCGGAAACCTGCTGAATCTGCTGGAAGGTCCGCTCGGCCGCCCGAAGATCGCCTCCGGAAAGGCCCAGATCGGCGTCGACGACCCCGACCAAGGTCAGATTGGGGAAATGATAGCCCTTGGTGACGAGCTGGGTGCCGACGACGATGTCGATCTCGCCGGCCTCCATTCGGGCGACGAATTCGGCCGCCTTGGCCGGCGACCAGATCGTGTCGGAGGTCACGATTGCCGTCCGTGCCTCTGGGAAGAGTTCGTGGACCTCGTCGGCGATCCGCTCGACTCCCGGCCCGCAGGCGACGAGGCTGTCTTCCTCATGGCATTCCGGGCAGGCCTTGGGCGTGGGCATGACGTGGCCGCAATGGTGGCAGGCGAGCCGACGGGTGAAACGGTGCTCGACCATCCAGCTCGTGCAGTTCGGACACTGGAAGCGATAGCCGCAATGGCGGCACAAGGTGAGCGGCGCATAACCGCGCCGGTTGAGGAACAAGAGGGACTGCTCATGGGCCTCGAGGTTGGCCTCGAGTTCGCGCACCAGCATAGGCGCAAGCCAGCGCCCGCGGGGCGGCGGATCCTGGATCAGGTCCAGAGCAAGCAGATCGGGCAGCTGGGCGCCGCCGTAACGTGCCGGCAGCCTGAGTTCCCGATAGGTGCCGGTCTCGGCGAGATGGCGGGTCTCGATCGCTGGGGTGGCCGAGGCAAGGACGATCGGTACGGCCTCGAACTTCGCGCGCATGACGGCGACGTCGCGGGCATGATACTGGACCCCGTCCTCCTGCTTGAAGCTGGCTTCGTGCGCTTCGTCGACGACGATCAGTCCAAGCCGGCGATAGGGAAGGAAAAGGGCGGAACGGGCGCCCACGACGACCTTGGCCTCGCCACTGGCTATGGCCCGCCAGGCGCGCCGACGCTGCGACTGACGAAGGCCGCTGTGCCAGGCGACGGGTTCGCAGCCGAAGCGGGCGGCGAATCGCTTCAGGAACGGCTCCGTGAGCGCAATCTCCGGCAGCAGGACAAGGGTCTGAAGGCCGCCACGAAGGGCTTGAGCGACGGCTTCGAAGTAGACTTCGGTCTTGCCCGAGCCTGTTACACCGTCGAGCAGGAAAGGTTCGAACCCGCCAGAGCTCACCGCTTTCGCCAGAGCTTCCGAGGCCTCGCGCTGGGCGGTCTCCAGCGCCGGCGGCTCGTGTTCGGGATCGGGCAAAGGAAAGGGATCGTCGAGTGAAACTTCCACTGCTTCGATCGCCCCCGCCTTGACCAGGCCGCGAATGACCCCGTCGGAGACTCCGCCGATGATCGCGAGCTCGCGCACGAGCCCGAGCCTTTCGCCGATCCGCTCCAGGGCCTGGGCGCGCTGCGGGGTCAGCCGGTCGGGAACGTGACCGGTGGCGCGATATTCGGTGATCGTTCGGCCCCCTTCGAGCGCCGACGAGGAGGGCAAGGTCATTCGAAGCACCGCCCCGAGCGGCGCCAGATAATAATCGGCGGTCCATTCGATGAGCCGACGAAGGGGCGCTGCCAGCGGCGGCAGATCGAAGGTCTGAAGCAACGGCCGGAGCCGGTTGTCCCCGACTTCCTCGGTTTGCAGCCGCTCGGGTTCCCAGACGGCGCCGACCAGTTGCCGCGGCCCGAGCGGCGCGAGGACGATCGATCCCGGCTCCACATTCATGCCGTGCGGTACCCGGTAATCGAGCGGCCCGAGCGCGGCGTTGAGAAGGATGACACGGGCACGGCTCATGCGCGGGCCATATCTTCATTCCGATCGGTTTCGGAAGGGCGGATCGGCAGGTAAGCTGAGCCGGAGCCGAGGACCGAGCAAAGGCAAGGCCCAGTTCGACGGCGAAAGGAGACATCGGGATGATCGCGCGAAGGTGGCAGGGCCGGGTACCCGCTGCAAAAGCCGCCGAATATCTTCGACTGATGGAAGAAATAGGGCTGCCAGATTACCGCTCGACCAAGGGCAATCTCGGCGCCTGGTGCCTCAGCCGGACCGAGGCGAGCGTCACCCACGTCGAAATGTTCACCTTGTGGGAGGACATGAACGCGATTCGCCGCTTCGCCGGCAACGATGTCGAAGCCGCCAAATATTACGCCTTCGACCCGGATTTCCTGATCGAACTCGAGCCTCGCGTCACCCATTTCGACGTGATCGGCGTGCCTCCGGCGCCGGCTGCAACATAGCGGCGATTGGTCCGTTCTGCCTGGGGTCGTTTCACCGGAGGAAGCAATGCCGGACGAAGAATTTGTTGGGTCG
>DASTDX010000123.1:0-5264 GCA_035710145.1 Allosphingosinicella sp. | reverse complement strand
CCCGACCGCCATCAATTGCTGACAGATGGCCGCGAGGTTGACGCTGACGGCCGTGAGTGCCCGAAGGCGTTCCTGGGTAATCGAGTTCATGTCGGCGTAGCGCCGCCAGCGACCCAGCATCCGTCCTTCGGCCCCGGTCGCCTTCAGCGTCTCCTGGCCGGCGATGGCCTCGACCAGGACACTGTGCTGAAGGCTGGAATCTGCCTGAGCATCGACGATCGAACCGGTCATGGCCTTCTGCAGGACGAGGCCGGCGATCAGCATGAAGGCGATGCCTATGATCGGCACGATCACCAGCCATCCTGCAAGCAGGGTGATGACGAGGAGGAATATGCCGAGAAAAAGGATGTCGACGATCAACACGACGGTCGTCGAAGCGAAGAAGTCGCGCACCGTCTCGTAGTCGGAAATCCGCCGCGCCAGAGCGCCAGTACTTCCGCTGCGTGAGGCAAGCGGCGCGTTCATCACCTTCTCGAACAAACGCTGCGAAAGCCGCGAATCCACGTCCCGGCCAACCTCGTCGACGAGCCGGGCCCTCGCGAGCCGCAGACTGAAATCGAGCAGGAGGGCAAGCACCACGCCAAAGGCAAGCACCCAGAGGCTTACGGCGGCCCGGTTCGGAATGATGCGATCGTAGACGTTCATGGTGAACAGCGGGACCGCGAGTGCCAGCAGATTGATGATGGCGGCTGCGCCAGCGACGTAGAGGAACGATCTCCGAACCTTCCAGATCTCGCTCCAGAACCAGTGGGTCCGGGTAGCTTTCTGCCACGGCCGTTCCCCTACCCGCTCCCGCGTCGGATCGCCTTCGACGGAAACGGCGGTGCCCGCATAGGATCCCGCCAGCGCAGCGGCGTCCTCCCATGCCGGCTGTTCCGTCCCTGGCCGCCAGACCAGAGCCTCCCCCTGGCGCACTTCCAGGAGGACCGCGGCTTTATCGTCCTGCAATTGAAGGATCGCAGGCAGGTTTCTGCGCTTGAGGCGGGTGATCCTGCCATGATGATGATCACCCCGCAGCCCGATCTGCTCCAGCGAGCTGTCGATCTGGTGGAACGGGAGCCGGCCCTTTTCGTCGAGTGCAAGGCCGGCTCGGATGACGATCGGCGAGGAAGGCCGATCGAACGTCCGCGCCAAATAGGCCAGGCACGCAGTAACGTCGTCCGTTACGGGGACGTCCTGGGCGGAAGCGGACCCTGCCCATTCTTCCTCCGTTGCCGGGGAGACATCGATCTGCGCGCTCTGGTCCACTTTTACGCTCAGTTGGCCGTCGGCCCGTACGGGTTGCGTGGCGGCAGGACTTCAGCAGCCGTGCTGGCCCGAACGCGAAAGCGTTCGCGGTTATTCGCCCGTGCGCCATCCGGATGCGGAATTTCGAGCGCGTCCAGCAACTGATTGGACGCCGCAAGCACCCGGTATTGGGCATAAAGCTGCGCCATCCGTGCGGTCTCGGTCCGTACCTGCGCATTGAAGCGGGTATTCTGGGAATCGAGAACGTCGAGCAGTGAGCGGCGTCCCACGTTGAACTGCTCGCGATAGGAAAGCAGCAGGTCGTCCGCGCTACGGCTCTGCTGCTCGAGTTCGCCGACCAATTGGGTCTGACTCTCCAGCCGGTTCCAGGCGGTGCGGATGTCCGCCTCCGCGATCCGGGCCACTTCATCGACCCGGAAGCGACGCTCGCGTGCGCGCGCCTGCGCTTCACGGACGGCCGCCTGGTTGATTCCGCTGCTGAAGATCGTCCAGCGCAAGACGACCCGGGCGAGATAATCCTGAGTTTCGCCCTGGAACCCGTCTATGTCGTCGCCGATGCGCGCCCGCCCTTCCGCGGAGATGCGCGGTGCAAGTTCGGCCCGAGCCGCATTGACCTCGTAATTGGCGGTATCGAAATCCGCCAGCGCTTCGAGGACTCGCGGATCGCTGGCCCGCGCCTGGTCCACCGCCGAATCCAGATTACCCGGGAGGCGGCTCGCAACCGGCGGCGGCATGGTCGCATCTCCGATCGGAACACCCGCCAGACGATGAAAGGCGATCGCGGCATTTTCACGTTCCTCGTTCGCCTCGGTAAGCCGAACGCGCGCTGCCTGAAGGCGCTCTTCCGCCTGCTGCTGATCGGCAATGCTGATCGAGCCGCGTGTCACGCCCTCCCGCAGGTCATTCACGAGACGCTCGTGAAAGGTGAGATTGTCCTGGGACGCGGCAACAATCCGCTCCTGCAGCAGATAATCGAAATAGGAACGAGAGACATTTAGAGCGGTGAATTCGGCGCGCTCTTCCACCCTGTAAGCGGCCGCGTCGGTCCGCGCCGCCTGCCGGGAGAGTTCGGCGCGGTTACGACCGAAATCGACGAGTACCTGCTCGGCGAAAAGGTCGGCCTCGAGCGGGTAGAGAGTGTCGTTGGCAATGCCGAGTGCTCGCCGGGTTGGATTTTCAAGCCGCCGAATGCCTGCCGACCCTTCGACGGAGATCCGCGGTCCATAGAGTCCCCGCGCCTGTCGGCGCTCCTCTTCGGTAGCCTCGCGGTTCGCCACCGCCTGATTGATTTCGGGGCTCGTGTTCAGCGCCGACTGGATCGCCTGGCGCAGATCCACGGCAAGGGCTTCGTCTCCCTGCATGACGGCAAGCATCAGCGCTGCCGGGACCAATGCGACTTTGATCTTTATCCTCTTGTTCATCGCCACCTCCCCTTAAAACCGTAGAACGATACACATTGTCATCTTCGCCGCGTTACTGGAGTCAGGAATTCTCCTTATGACCTAAGTGCCGAGTTCACTGACGCCAACATTCCTGCTCACAGAAATGCGAGACGCAATTACCCGGGCCTCTTGGCCGATTGTCCCTCCCCCGAAAATCAACTTTGCGCGGCCGCTGCAACCTCCTGGCTCGCCATCGCACTTTCCAGGAATTGCTGGATGGCGAAGCCTGCGTCGGCCGTGAAGAAGGTCAGATCCCCGGCGGTACCGCCTTGGCCACCTCCCGCCGGAGCAAGACCGTCGGGCAACCGCGATTCGTTCGGAGCCGCCCCGAGGACGTCAAGCAATGCCTCGATGTCGGGGCCCGTTGCCTCGGGTGGGAGCGCATCGGCAAGCACGGCCCCGAGCGCCGCTGAAGGCACAAGGCCCGCTGCCGCGTCCGCTCCGCCGACCATGAATATAGCTGCACTGCCGTCCACCGACGGTGCGCCAGGCATGATCGGCTGTGGCAGCGTCAGGATGGTGTCGGCCAGCAGGTCGGACGGGGCCGGCAATTGTTCGCCGCCCGCGGGCCTGCCGTCGAGAGCCGCCTGGGCGGGGTCCGCCACCGGGTCCGCGCGCATGGACATGGCTTCCGGCGCCTTTGCCTCGAAAGCTGGCGAGGACAGCAGCGAACTCGAATTCTCCGGCCCGACCGCAAGCGGCGCTGCCGCCGGTGAATCCACGCCGTTCGAAGCCGCTACCGGTTGCTCCTGGGATAGCGCTTGTCCGGCACCGGCCTCGTCACCGCCGACCACCGCGCCGATGCTTGCAACCAGACTTGCGGCCACCAGCGCATTGGTAAGACTCTGCCCCGAGACCGTTTCCGCCTTCTGGGCCTCCTGAACCTGGCGTGCGGAGGTCGTGAAGGAAACATCGGCGACCAGGCCGGTGCTGCCGTCGCTCCGCGTGAAGCTCGACTCGCCGCTCACCAGGACGTCGCCATCGGCCGCCAGATAGGGTTGTCCGGTGCCGGTCAGGTCGATGCTGACGATCCCAAGCTCGGACAGCGACCGAAGCTCGCCGGGCTCTGAGACGCCGTTGGTGTTGGCGTCCTGCCAGACGCCGAAGCTGGCATATTCGGCGTCTGCTTCCGTCAGCTGGCCGTCGCCGTTCGAGTCATGACGGGCCGCGAGGCCCTCCAGGTCGGTTTGGCCGCCGGTCCCGAAGACGATCTCGCGGCCGTCATTGACGATCCCGTCGCCATTGGCGTCGCGCACGAGCAGGCCGTCACTCGATCCGACCCAGGCGGTCTGCTCGAGGATGCCATCGCCCTCATAGTCGAAGGCAACGCCGGCCTCTTGCGACAGGAAGGCGATCTGTCCGTCGCCGTCCAGGTCGAGCACGACGGGCGGTGGGGCAGATAGATCGACCGTGATCATGCTGTCGACGGAGTCACCGTCAGTGTCCGTATAATCGATCGGAGCATTGAAGGTGACGTCCTGGGCGGCGAACGCCGCAAGCTTGATCTGGCCGAGCTTGAATGTGTCCGAAGTAAGAAGGGACTCGATCTCCACGGCGTTGAACGGCGTTTCCGACGTGACCTTGAAGTCGTACAGGTTCGGAAGATTCAGGATCTGCCAGCCATCCGTCGTCTGGGTGATCAGGATACCTTGAAGCGCCGGGTTCACGACGAGCACGCCAGCCGCATCGTAGATCTCGATGGTGGTCAGCGTAGGCGAAACATAGTCGTCATTCGTATCGCCATAGAAGATGCTGTCGCCATCGGCATCCACGCCGGCTACGATCGGATCCGCCACGACGACCCGGACGACGAAGTCCGCATTCTGCGTCCCAGCCAGGCCCGACACGTCCTGCCGGTAGCTGTTGGCGGCATAATATTCACCCCAGTTGAGGACCGCGCCGCCTCCGCTGCCGGTGACGAAAACGTCCTGGAGGAAATCGACCCGGATCACATCGTTTCCGGACATGCTCTGGCCAGCGCCGACACCGATTGCAGTCGCGTTGGTATTGACGGTTTCGCCGTCGCGGGTGGACAGCAGCAGGTCAAAAGGCGTTCCGGGAACGTCAATTCCCTTGGCCGGGACGTTGCCGCCACCGACGCTCGAGAGATTGGTGATGTCCCGCTCGGACAATGTGGCCAGCTGAGTGTACTGCAGATAGTCATAGGTGCCGTCGCCATTCAGCTCGATCTGGAAGGCGACGAAATTGTCAGCAGTGACACCCTGGATGACGGACGGGCTGACGACGTTCCAGGAGAGCGCCGCGCCGGTATTGGTCGTCAGAGCATTGTTGGTCGCATCGAAGATCGCCGTACCATCGACGACGTCGAACGTGGTCGTACCCGGGCTGTCGGCGCCGACCGACGGCTCGTTCAGGGAGATGTTCAACAGCGAGAATGGGGTCGTGCTGTTGGTTCCAACGGCCGCGGTCGGCGGCGTGGTGAACTCAAGCGGAACGTCGTTCTCGATGTCGATCGATACCGCCGCACCGATCACGACTACGTCGCCGTCAGTGTCGGTCGCCTTGAACAGGTTGCTCAGCGACAGACCCTCGACATAGGCGTCGCCATTGTCG
>DASTDX010000122.1:0-5635 GCA_035710145.1 Allosphingosinicella sp. | reverse complement strand
ATCTGGAACCGCCGGGGCGGATTGTAAAAGAAGCCCTGGCCAATGTTGTTGTAGCCGAAGCCGTTGTTCACCGACGCGAGCTGGGCCCGGAAAGTGGCGGGCTTGTCGAACAGGTCGAAGCGGTAGCGACTACCCAGAGAGTAGACGTAGCGAGCGGGAATGACAAAGCTGTTGTCGGCATTGGCGACCCGGTCGGACGCGCTTTCATAAGCCAGATCGAGCGATAGGCCCTCCAGCCACGGCACGTTCCAGTTGAGCCCGCCGCTGATGGTTCGGCCGATCGAGCCGACTGGCCGCCGCCCGATCAGTCCCAGATCCACCTCGTCGCCGCTCAGCCTTGCATCGAGAAAGACGGCACCCAGAACGATGCTGAGGCGCGGCGTGATCTGCCCCGCGAGCGACATCTCAATGCCCCGGTTGCGCACTTCGCCGAGGTCGCGAAAGACGAGCCCGGGATCCAAGGCGAAATAGGGCTTGCTCACTTCGAAGACGCCCGCGACCACGCGCAGCATCGGGGTGATGGCATAACGCAGGCCTGCGTCCATCTGCCGAGTGATGATGGCCGGTGGCGCTTCGCCGCGATTCACCGCGACGTCGGGCGCGACCGGGCTTTCCTCCAGGCCCTTACTGTAACCGGCGTAGAAGACGAGGTCGCTGTTCGCGAAGAGCGAAAGCGTCCCGTTGAACAGCCAGGGACTCGATTCGGATACCGGCAAGGGGCCGGACGGTCGAACCGCTTCCTTCTCGTAAAAGGTGCGCTGAATGCCAAGGCTGAGCTCACCGACATTGCGCCACCGGCCTTCATAACCGAGCCCCCCGGTCAGCTGGCGTACCTGGTCAGTCGTGCGCGGCCCGAGCGTGAAGATCGGCTCGGGCGCGGTGACAGGTTCGTCGATGCGGCCGCGCCCGAGATCGAAGCTCTGTCCCCCGCCGTAGCGGCGGTCGCGGATCCGGCCGCGCGTCATCAGGTGAACCAGATGGAGGCGGTCGCCTTCGATCAACTGCCGCGTGAGGCGCAGCTCCCCGGACGTGGAGGCGAAGCGGCGCGCCTGTTCGGCGATGACAAGGCGATCGGCCTCACCCTCCGGAGTCGTGTTGAGAAACAAGGGGGTGAAGTTGCGATAGTCATGCGCGATCGAACGGAACGCGCCGCCGCGGAGGGTCCAGTCGCCGAATCCGAAGGTGGTGAGAAGCCCGTAATTGAAGTCCTGACCCTCGTTCTGCGCCCATTCAGGCCCGAAATAGCGGCGGCGCTCGATGTCGGGCGGAAGATAATCGCCGGCGGTGAAGATGATCGGCTGCGCCTCCTGACCATCCTCCTCCTGCATGCCCCAGAAGGGGATGATCTCGACATTCTCCGCCGGGCGCCAGCGCGCGACGACCGCAGCGTTCAACAGGCGCTGGTCACCGCCATGATAAATTTCCTGTCCGTTGACGCCCACTCCGGCGGCGATGCCGAGCGTGTCGCTCACCGGAAGCTGCGCATCGAGCTCCGCACGAGGTCCCCCCCATGGGCCGATCCCGACCACGGCGCTCGCCACGGCCTCCTGTCCCGGCAGGCGTAGGGAGAAATCGGCGACGCCGGTCGGCGCCGGAAAGGGATAGCCCTGCGCGGTAAGGCCGACGCGCACGTTGCTGCCAGCGGTGAGACGGTCGCTGAGGTCCGCCTGGTAATCGATATACATGCCGTTGATTCGGACGTTGCCGGCCTGCACCGGACTGAAGCCGCGCGCGCCGAACGGCGTGTAGAGGCCGACCCGCTCGTTTCCGACGCTCGTGCCGAATGCGTCCTCGGCCGAGGCCACGGCATTCTCGCCGGTGCGCTGCCCCAAGGCCGATCCGGGATTGGCAAGCAACGCCGCGAGACCAGCTTTGATCATCAAAGTCTTCTTCATCGGTCCCTCCATTCCCGCGAGACGTGCCGAGTGCGGGCGGAGGAATTGTGCGCAGATCGATGAACGCCCGTTTCGGGCGACGAGCGTCAGTGGCGAAGCGGGATTCGAAGCGTGTTGCGGAAGCCGCCCTCTGCGATCGCCCCGCTCTTCAGGCTGGCCTGATCGCCGAACCGCGAGCGCAGCCGCTCGGCGACATTCTGGAGCCCTACCTTCTCCCCGGCGGAACCAGGCCCGTCAGCGACCGCATCATTCTCGACGACGATCTCCAGATCCGGCCCGTCCACACGGGCACGGATACGAATGCAGGTCGTTCCTTCGGACTTCGCAACCCCGTGCTTCACCGCATTTTCGACGAGCGGCTGGAGTAGCAGCGCCGGCACGCATGCCTCGGCACTATCACCCTCGAGCTCCACTTCCAGGCGGAGCCGCTCGGGGAAGCGCGTGCGCTCGATCTCGAGGTAGAGACGCTGCAGTTCCACCTCTTCGGCCAGAGTCAGATCCTCCATCGGATTTACCGCAAGGCTGCGCCTGAAAAAGTCGGAGAGCCGAACCACCATATCCTCCGCTTTGCCCGGCGCGTCGCGGATCAGGGCGGCGATGGCGTTCAGAGTGTTGAACAGGAAGTGCGGGTTTATCTGATAGCGGAGCGCCCGGACCTGCGCTTCCTGCGCCATGACCATCAGCTCGGCGGCATGCCTCTCCTGCTCCTGAATCGTGATGCTGTAGGAGAAAGCGAGATAGGCCGTGGTCCAGGAAAAATAGAACCAGAACCAGTACAAGGCGTAGAAGATGAAGGTCGTGAGAGGGCGATGGGAATCGCCGAACACGATGGTGTTGACCGCCCCCTGGATCAAGGCGGCCGCCAAAGCGAGCGCTGCGCCGATCATCGCTTGCCTGGCGAACCCGCGCAGGCGCAGCGGCCGCAGGCAGCGATAAAGGAGATAGCTGAGGAAGGCACCGAAAAGCGCGAAGCCAATTCGGTAAAGAGTGCCTTCGAGCAGGTCTCGTTCGCGCGTCAAGGCGTCAATCTGCGCGCGCATCCACATGATGATGAAATGCGCCGACCAGAAGACGGCGATCAGGATGCCCGCCCCTCGTCGCAAGCGAGCCGGAGCGGCGGATCCGGCGTTATGCAGCGTGCTGTCCAATGGAGCCCCGTACGAAGAAAGTCGACCTTAGCTCTTCGCTCCGGCGCGGCATAGCCAAACGCACTCGACAGGCGTTCGGCACCGATCGATAAACGTCACGAAGGTGTACGCCGGAAGTCACATATGCGCGTGTTGATTGTGGATGACGAGCCGCTCGCGCGGCGGCGGCTGGTGCAGATGCTGGCGGCGCTTCCCGATGTCGACATCGTCGGCGAAGCGTCTGGCGGCCGGGAGGCTCTGAAGCTCGTCGATCGGCTCCATCCGGACGTCCTTCTGCTCGATATCGAGATGCCGGTCGTGGACGGGTTCGCGGTGCTCAAGGCGCTTCGGCCGGGCCCCGCGCCGGCGATCATCTTCGTCACCGCTTTCCAGGACCATGCGGTCAAGGCGTTCGAGCTTCGAGCAACCGACTTCGTCGTCAAGCCTGTGGCTGCCGATCGGCTTGCCAAAGCGATCGAGCAGGCACGAAACGACCTCGATGCTCGGCTTGCGGGAGAGCGGCTTGCGTTTCTCCAGTCGCGGCTCGCCGAGCTCGAAAGCCGAGCGCTGACCGTGTCGGAGCCCCACCTCTGGGTTCAGATCGGCAGCGAGAAGCGCCGCCTGGCGCTCGCGGACATCAGATGGCTCGAGGCCGAGCGCGATTATGTGCGCGTCCACATGAACGGCCACTCGCACCTCGTGAACGCGATGCTCGGCGACATGGAAAAGGCACTCGATGGTCAGCCGTTCCTGCGTGTCCATCGTTCGGCGATCGTGCAGACGAACAAGGTGCGTGCCATATCGCGCGGGCGCTTTTCGACACCGGTGCTGGAGCTCGACGACGGTCACCTTCTGCCGGTCGGACGCAAATATCGTGAAGCGGTCCGGTCCGCCTTCGACATGCCGGCGTGATTCCGCGGGAATAGTGAGCGGTGAGCAAGCGCTCATGTCCACACATGGTTGCGGGTCGGGCTCATGTCGGGTTTCCCCACGCAGGCGGCGAAGTCGCTCTAGACCGAAGCCGACGTCAACTCGTGCAGTTAGGAGTGTTCCGTCCGTGTTGAGCGGGCAGGTTGGCTTGCTGTGGGTGGCATCGAACCCGTTGGGGCGGGGCTCGACCAGCAGGCGTATGGCTGCGTAAGAGCGCCTTATGTCCGACTCCGATCACGGCACACCCTTTGGCGAAGACTCGGCCGAGCCGATCGATGACTGGTCGCGAGCTGTATTCAACGCATGCAGAGATTGGCCGCTCGCCCGGTCAGGCCGCTGGTATCGGGTGGAGGATGGGTGGCTCCGGCTTCGGATCGAAGAGGTGGATGGCGAGCCGCTCGAGCCCTTGTTCGCCATCGATGTCGACATGGTGGACGGGCAGATTCTCGTCGATTGTGGCAGCTGGGGCAGCCCGATCACTCCACCAAGCGGTCCGGTCGACCAGGCGGCTGAAGTCGCGTTGGCGAAAGCGCGCGACCTGATCGAAAATTGGCTATGCGGCGAGATCAGGATTGCCATCTACTACGATGAGACGGGCTGGCGGGGGCACAAGCTGATCGAGGGCGGTAAACTGCCCGCTGCGATCGAGCCGGTGCCGGTGGAAATTGGCCATGACGCACGAGTGATAGTCAAGACATCGAGGCGGCGAGATTGGCGAACATGGCGGCGGATGAGCGATAGTCTCTGGCTGGAGTGCGAAAACAGCGAGGGCTGAGAGCAGGCTGGTGACAGCAGGGGTCTGCGTAAAAGCTGGTTCATGGTGTAGCCGATGCCCTACCGGCCGTGCGAACCGAAGCTGCCCGATGGAGACGTGAGGGGATGAGGGAGCATCGCGGAAGCTGCCATTGCGGGCGGATCGAACTCGTTCTGCGCGAGACCCCGGCCGATGCGGGGGAATGCAATTGTTCGATCTGCCGGCGCACCGGCGGCCTGTGGCACTATTGCGCCCCCGACGCGGTCACGGTGAGCGGCCAAGGCGTGTCCTATCAGCAGGGCGATCGCATGCTCGACCTCTGGCACTGCCCGACCTGCGGCTGCACGACGCACTGGACGCCGACCGATCCCTCTTATCCGCGGATGGCGGTCAACCTGCGAATGTTCGATGCCGCCTTGTGGCGGGACCTGCCGCGCCGGCTGATCGACGGCGCGAGCTACTAGTCACTGATAGACGTCCGCTTTCTCCCTGTGGACATAGCGGCCTCGGATACGGAATGACCGCACCGGCGGCTCATCGCGGGGCCAGCTCGGCGGCTGTCTTGTCGGATCGTTACATTACGAACGATGTGGAACTGGTGTCTTGGACTGTCGATACTGCTGATGAAGACAGGGCGGCTGGACTGGCGGCCGCCCTGTCGGTGGTTCAGCCGACCCGCAAGGTTCCGCGCATCTCGATCGGCTGGGCCATGTTGAAATAATTGGGTGAAGTCGCCATCACCGCCCGGTGAATTTCCTCATATTGCTCGGGCGTGCCGTCTCCGTAGAGCGATACGGTGTAGTTGATCCGGCGATATCCAGGTGGGATGCTGTCGTCGAGACCGAGGAAGCCGCGCAGGTCGAGCTCGCCGTGCGTTTCGATCGTGCAGCTCTCGAGAGGAATCCCCCGGACCGACGCCTGGGCCACGT
>DASTDX010000121.1:0-2515 GCA_035710145.1 Allosphingosinicella sp. | reverse complement strand
CCGATCAGGGTGGAGACCAGAACCGGCGATACGCCCGCTGACCGCAAGGCGCGGCAGCGGGTGCGGCCGCCGCAGATGCTCCTCACCACGCCAGAGTCGCTCAGCCTGCTGCTCAGCCACCAGGACAGTCTCGGCCTGTTCGCGGACCTCAAGGTCATCGTCGTCGACGAAATCCATGCCTTCGCGACTGGCAAAAGGGGCGATCTGCTCGCGCTGGCGATGGCGCGGCTTCAGACGATAGCGCCTGGCCTGCGACGGGTCGGCCTGTCGGCCACGGTCGCCGACGTCGAGGCTTATCAGGGCTGGCTTGCACCGCACGGGGACATCGAGTCGGTGCGGGTGGTGCGCGGCGATCCCGGCGCCGATCCTTCGATCTCGATCATGCTTCCGGAGGACGAACGGATCCCCTGGTATGGCCATAGCGGCCGATGGGCGGCGGCGCGGGTGATGGCGGAGATCGAGCGGCACCGGACGACATTGGTCTTCTGCAACACCCGCAGTCTGGCGGAGCTGACCTTTCAGGATCTGTGGGCGGTCAACGATTCGGCCCTGCCGATCGGAATCCATCACGGTTCGCTGGCGATCGAGGCGCGGCGCAAGGTCGAGGCGGCGGTAGCCGACGGCAGGCTCCGCGCCCTGGTCTGTACCGCCAGTCTCGATCTCGGGGTCGACTGGGGCGACGTCGATCTGGTTATCCAGATGGGGGCACCGAAAGGGGCTTCGCGCCTCGTCCAGCGGATCGGGCGCGCCAACCATCGTCTCGACGAGCCTTCCAAGGCGATCCTCGTCCCCGGCAACCGCTTCGAATATCTCGAGGGCAGGGCGGCCCTCGACGCCATCGAGGAGCACGAGCTGGACTCGGAAATCTTCCGGCCGGGGGCGCTCGACGTGCTGGCGCAGCACGTCATGGCGGTCGCCTGCGCGGCGCCGTTCCGACAGGAGGCCTTGCTCGAGGAAGTGCGCTCGGCGGCACCTTATGCCGGGCTGGACGAGGAGACTTTCTCAGCCATCCTCGCCTTCATCGAAAATGGTGGTTACGCCCTTCGCGCTTATGATCGGTTCAAGCGGCTGACCCGCGACAGCGACGGCGCATGGCGGGTATCGCACCCGCGTTTCATCCAGCAGCACCGGATGAATGCAGGGATCATCGTCGATGCGCCCTTGCTCGACGTTCGCTTCCGCAACGGCCGCAAGCTCGGCACCGTCGAGGATTATTTCGCTTCCACCCTATCGGTCGGCGATACCTTCTTCTTCGCCGGCCTGGTGCTGGAGGTGGAGCGGATGGTGGCGACCGAGATCATCGTGCGCGCGACCAGCAAGTCGGCCCGAATTCCCACTTATGTCGGCGTCCGGATGGCGATGACCACCCATCTCGCCGACCGGGTCAGGCACTTCCTGGCGGCGCCGGATGAATGGCGGCGCTTTCCCGACGACGTTCGCGAATGGCTCGAGATCCAGCAGCGGCGATCCCGGCTTCCCGATCCCGACCAGCTGCTGGTGGAAACCTTCCCCCATGAGGGGCGGCATTACATGGTGATCTACAGCTTCGAAGGCTGGAACGCCCATCAATCGCTGGGGATGCTGGTTACCCGCCGGATGGAAACGGCCGGGCTGAAACCCCTGGGTTTCGTGTCCAATGATTATGCTCTCGCCTGCTACGGTCTCGAGCCGATCGACGATCCCCGGGCGCTGCTGAGCGCCGACCTGCTCGAGGATGAGTTCATCGAATGGGTTCAGGGCTCGAACCTGCTGAAGCGCGCCTTCCGGGAGGTGGCGGTGATCGGCGGGCTCGTCGAGCGTCACCATCCCGGAAAACGCAAGTCAGGCCGGCAGGTGACCTTTTCGACCGACCTGATCTACGACGTCCTTCGCCGCTACGAACCCGATCACTTGCTGCTTCGCGCTGCCTGGGACGATGCCAAATCGCGACTGACCGACGTTCGGCGCCTGGCCTCTCTGCTCGAGCGTGCCGTCGGGACCATGCTTCACGTCAGCCTCGACCGGATTTCGCCGATGGCGGTGCCGGTCCTCGTCATGATCGGTCGCGAAGCCGCGCCTGCGGGCGCAGCCGAGGACGAATTGCTAATCGAGGCGGAAGCTTTGGCCGACGTGGCGATGAGGCTCGGCTGACGCCCTCAGCCCGCCGTGAACGGAATGTCCAGGGTGATCGGCGGGAAAGGGGAGTGCGGCGGCGGTGAGTCCGCCAGAGCAAGGATCGCCTCCATCATGTCGCCTCGGGCGAAGGCTTTGGCCGGCGGCGCTTCAAAGGCGAGTAGCGACGGCGGGATCAAAGGTTCCTGATCGTCGGTCCCGAACTCGAAGACGTCGCCCAGGATGCCCGCCAGATGGGTTCGAAACAGTTCCGCCGATCCGAGCCAATCCGGCGCCTCGGTCGTGGACCCCTGTCGGTTCCAGACATCGAGTATTCCGAGGCGCAGGGTCTCAAGCGCCGAGGCTTGGACGCCATCTCTTTCGGCCGCACCCCACCTCTTGTAGAAAGCGGAGAGAGGCTTTT
>DASTDX010000120.1:0-4635 GCA_035710145.1 Allosphingosinicella sp. | reverse complement strand
GTGTGCGTCAGACGGTCATCGCAGGCGAGCAGCCGCTGCATTCGCGTCGTCCCGGAGCGCATCTGTCCCAGGATGATGATCGGTGGACGGCAAGGACGATCCAGGATTTCAGGATGGCGGCGCCAAAGGGCACTCCCGCGGATTCGGGCCTTCAGGGCCATGACGATCTGGCCGTGTGCCATCGTCTTGCCCAACGGGTTGAGGTCTGCCTCGGTCTGCAGGGAATGGACCAGGACACTGAACGGCTCGCGCCAGGATTGATCGGGGCCGAAGGCTTCCTTCGGGCGTGCCCCCAGCGCCGCCGCCTCGAGCGCCTCGCTCGCGAGCGCCGGCGCCGGCACAAGACCGGAGCGCCAGGCGGCCTCGAGCGCGCGGTTCAACCGCCGGACATTGGGTAGCGCTTCGGGCTCCGACACTCAGGACTTGCGGCTCAAGGTCCGCATCGCGTCGTCCAGACCCTCCAGGGTCAGCGGGTACATCCGGTCCTGCATCAGCTGGCGGATGATCTGAATCGATGCGGTGTAGCCCCAATATTGCTCGGGGACCGGGTTGAGCCAGACGGTGGCCGGGTAGGTCGTCGTCATTCGCTCCAGCCAGGTCGCGCCGGCTTCTTCGTTGTAATGCTCAACGGAGCCGCCCTTGTGAGTGATTTCGTACGGGCTCATCGACGCGTCGCCGACGATCACCAATTTGTAGTCGTGCCCATACTTGTGGAGCACGTCCCACAATGGCGTGCGTTCGCCGAAACGCCGCCGATTGTCTTTCCATACCGCCTCGTAGGGGCAGTTGTGGAAATAGAAGAACTCAAGATTCTTGAATTCGCTGGTCGCGGCCGAGAACAATTCCTCGCAAAGCTTGATGTGCGGATCCATCGATCCGCCGACGTCGAGGAAAAGCAAAAGCTTGACCGCATTATGCCGTTCCGGCCGCATCCGGATGTCGAGCCAGCCCTGACGCGCAGTGCCGTCGATCGTTTCTTCGAGATCCAGTTCGTCGGCTGCGCCCTCGCGGGCGAAACGGCGAAGCCGGCGAAGGGCGATCTTGATGTTGCGGGTTCCCAGCTCGACGTCATTGTCGAGGTTCCTGAACTCCCTCTTGTCCCAGACCTTGATCGCGCTCCGGTTGCGGCCACTTTCCTGGCCGATGCGCACGCCTTCCGGATTGAAGCCATAAGCGCCGAAAGGCGACGTCCCGGCCGTGCCGATCCACTTGTTGCCCCCCTGGTGCCGGCCCTCTTGCTTTGCGAGCCGCGCTTTCAGCGCCTCCATGATCTCTTCCCAAGAGCCCAGCGAACGGATCTCCTCCATTTGCTCCGGCGTGAGGTAGAGCTCCGCGACCTTGCGCAGCCATTCCTCGGGGATGGGCGCTGTTTCGGTCCCGTATTGCGCTTCCAGGCCCTTGAATATCTTGCCGAAAACGAGATCGAAGCGGTCAAGCAGCGCTTCGTCCTTCACGAAAGTCGCGCGGGCGAGATAATAGAATTCCTCCGGCGTCGCCCGGATGACTTCTGCGTTGAGCGCTTCGAGCAGGGTGAGATGTTCCTTCATCGAGGCGGAGATGCCCGCAGCCCGCAGTTCGTCGACGAAAGAGAAGAACATGGGCCGATGCTTAAGCGATCCGCCTTATTCCGTCACCCCAGGCTGTGATCGAGGCCAGCAGCGACGCGCGGCGATCGCCCAGCGGGGGTGGTTAACGGGGTATCAATCAATTGCCCTTAGCCCCGGCGGCGAACAGGGGAGAGCAAGCAAGTGGCAAGTTCGGCAAACGAACGCACGGATGAGGACGCCATCAATCTTGTGGCGCGCAACTGCGGGTCGCTCGCGATCGAATGTAGCGACGTCGCCGGCTATGTCTCCGGGGTCAACGAACGCATTTCCGCCAATCTGAAAATGCTCGATTCCCTCGAGGAGGTGACCACTCGCCTGCTTGCCGATCAGGCGCGGGTTTCCGATTCCACGGATGAGGCGCGGGTCCTCGCAGAGCAGGCGCGAAGCAAGCTGGATCAGGGGCGGGGCGCGATCGAGGACACGATCCGGATTTTTTCGGGCCTGACCGACCTCGTCGTTCAGCTAGGCGATCGAATGGCGGGCTTCGCGGAGGCGATGGCGCGGGTGCAAAAGGTCTCCTCCAGTATCGAAACCATTGCCAACAAGACGAACATGCTTGCTCTCAACGCCACGATCGAGGCCGCCCGCGCCGGCGAGGCCGGCCGTTCCTTCGCGGTTGTCGCAGCCGAGGTGAAGAAACTGGCCCACGACACGCGTGCAGCGACGAGCGAGATTGCGGGAACCGTCGCTTCCCTGACCCGTGAGGCTGAGGCGGTCACGTCCGAAATCAAGGTCGGGGTGGATCGCAGCCGGGTCGCTCAATCCAGCTTCTCCAAGATCAACGAAACGGTTCGCGACGTCGCCGACATCGTCGCTTTGGTCGATCGGCAGACCGATGGGATTGCCCAGTCCACCAGCCTGATCCAGCAAAGCGTCGACAGCGTGAAGAGCGGCCTTTCTTTCTTCGCGGCCGACGCCCGCGCCAATGGGGGTCAACTCAAACAGACCCACGATCGACTGAGCAAGCTGGAGCTGCTCTCCAACGAGATGCTGGATAGGCTCGCGAGCAGCGGCGTTCGCATCGATGATACGCCGTTCATCGAATTCGCGCAGCGCGCCACCCGCGAGATCCAGGCGGTCGTCGAAACCGCCGTCCGCAACGGGGATATCGACGAAGAGGCGGTGTTCGACACCGACTATCGCGAAATGCCCGGTACCAACCCGGTCCAATACGAAACAGGCTTTTGCGACTTTGCCGACGCTCATATCCGGCCCATTCTGGACCGGCTGATGAGCGAGGAATCACGGCTGATCGCCGCCGCGATGACCGACATCAACGGCTATCTTCCGACCCATATTTCGGCCCGCTCGCAGCCGCAAACGAACGATCCGGAATGGAATGCCGAATATTGTCGCAACCGCCGCAACTTCCTGGACGAAACCACTCGGCGTGCCATCGCCAGTGACAAGGAAGCGATGCTCGCCACTTACAGCATGGATCTGGGCCAGGGCCGTTATCTGCCGGTGAAGAACGTGTTCGTGCCCTTCTATGTGCGGGGCCGCCGCTGGGGCAATTTCGAGCTCGCTTATCGCGACGACGAGGGTCGCTGAGCTTCAAGGTCACGTAAGGCCGCCTCCTTGCTGGACGGCCGAAACGTCATTCCCTTATCCCGATCGGATGCCCGATTCCGAAATTGGTACCAGGTTCGAGGCGAGCTTCCGGCTGCGATCGAGCCGGCACCGATCGAGCTCGGCTCCGGCGGGCGGGTCGAGGTGAAGACGAGCCGACGGTCCGATTGGCGCCAGTTCAGCGATTACGGCAACGGGATCTGGATCGAGGATCGCAAGATTGGCGACAAGGCCTGATCCGCCAGCGCAGGAAGCCACACCCCGTAGATTCCGCGCGTACGACCCGGCTGAATAGCCACCATTCGGTAACCACGGGCATAGACGGAGCTTTAGCTTATTTGCGTGATACTTAGCTCATGTCGATTGTACCACTCAGCTCCATCCCGCCAGCCGTTCCCTTCGAACGCAGGCGGGCCCGCAGGATCCAGCTTCAAATTGCCATCGAGCTTGAGCTCGACGGTGAGAAGCGGATCGGCCGGATCGTCGAACTTTCCCGCACCGGGGCGCGGATCACGACCGAGGGCGCGCGCGCCGGACAGTCCGTCATCCTGCGCCGGTCTGGAGTCGAAGTGCACGGCCAGGTGGTCTGGACCAACGGATCGCTGGCCGGCCTGCGGTTCCCGGTGCCGATCGACGAAAGCCGCTTCGTCCAGCTGCGGAAAAGAACGGCCGACTGAACTGTTTGAAGAGTGATTATGCTCCCCGGCGGGTCATGAAGGCGAGCCGTTCGAACAGCATCACGTCCTGCTCGTTCTTCAGAAGCGCGCCATGGAGCGGCGGGATTGCCTTGGTCGGATCCTTCGACTGAAGGACGTCGAGCGGCATGTCCTCGTGGAGCAGCAATTTCAGCCAGTCGATCAGCTCGCTGGTCGACGGCTTCTTCTTCAGGCCGGGGACGTCGCGGACCTGGTAGAAGACATCGAGCGCCTTGTTCACGAGCATCTTCTGGATGCCTGGAAAGTGAACGTCGATGATCGCCTGCATCGTCTCCCGGTCGGGGAACTTGATGTAATGGAAGAAGCATCGGCGAAGAAAGGCGTCCGGTAGCTCCTTCTCGTTGTTCGATGTGATGACGACGATCGGCCGCTCGGCGGCCCGGATCGTCTCCCTGGTCTCGTAGACGTGGAACTCCATCCTATCGAGCTCCTGAAGGAGGTCGTTCGGGAATTCGATATCCGCCTTGTCGATCTCGTCGATCAGGAGCACCGGAAGCTGGGGCGAAGTGAAGGCTTCCCACAACTTGCCACGCCTGATGTAGTTCGAAATGTCGTGCACCCGCGGATCGCCCAGCTGGCCATCGCGCAAACGGGCCACGGCGTCATATTCGTAAAGTCCCTGGTGAGCCTTGGTCGTCGATTTGACGTGCCATTCGATCAGGGGCGCACCGATCGCGTCCGCAATCTCGTGGGCGAGTACGGTCTTGCCGGTGCCGGGCTCTCCCTTGACTAGAAGTGGGCGG
>DASTDX010000119.1:0-2452 GCA_035710145.1 Allosphingosinicella sp. | reverse complement strand
CGACGGCGGCAGCGGCACCGCGATCCGCAATCGCTCTCCGGCGATCTCGAAGCGGCCCGGCGAGGCCAAGGGGCGCGGCAGTCGCTGCCGGAAGGCGGAGAAATCCGCGCCGTCACCGCCGCCGCGTCCGACCACCAGCTCGGTGGAGACGGTCGCCTGCTCGGGCACGCAGACCTCGTCGGTACAGACCAGGTAATCGAGCCGGGCGACGATCGGGATCCGGCTGCCCGAAGCGACATTGGCGGGCGCGCGAAGCTCCGTCAGAAGCGCGTAATCGCTTTCGTAGACATAGTTCATCAGGCCGAGCACGGTCAGCCGATCCGGCACCGGATATTGCAGCGGCCCGACACTCCAGCCCTGTGGCAGCTGCCACTGCACCCGCGGCTCGGCACCGGCGTCGCCGGGATTGCGCCAGTAACCGTGCCATCCCGATTCCGGCCGCATCTCGAAGGCCAAAGTGACGGCCGCGCCGGGGGCGACATTGCGGCTTTCGGCCGCGAGCGTGACCTGCATGTGTCGGCCGGCCGGTATCGGCTGAGCGACGGCGGTGCCGGCTGCGATCCACGCCAGCAGCAGAAACAGAAGGGCCCCGAAACGATTCACCAAGGCGCTATAGCCCGGGCTCGCCGCCGCGCAGTAGATCAATCGAGGTTCGGGCGAAGCCAGCGTTCCGCTTCCTCGACCGACACGCCGCGCCGCGCCGCATATTCCTCGAGCTGGTCGCGGCCGATCCGGGCCACGCCGAAATACTGGCTGTCACGATGACCGAAATAGAGGCCCGAGACCGCCGACGTCGGGAGCATCGCGAAATTGTCGGTCAGAGTGACGCCGGCCGGCTCGCCGCCGAGCATCTGGAACAGAACCGGCTTCATGCTGTGATCGGGACAGGCGGGGTAACCGGGCGCCGGCCGGATCCCTTCGTATCGCTCGCGGATCAATTCCTGGTTGGTCAGATGCTCGAGCCCGGCATAGCCCCAGATGCTTTCGCGGACGTGGGCGTGGAGCACTTCGGCGAAAGCCTCGGCGAGACGATCGGCCAGCGCCTTCAGAAGGATGTCTGAATAATCGTCATTATCGGCCTTGAATCGGGCGAGATGGGGCTCGAGGCCGTGGATGCCGACGGCGAATCCACCGATCCAGTCCTCTCCATCCGGATCGATGAAATCGGCGAGGCACATATTGGGCCGGCCTTCCCGTTTCTTCACCTGCTGGCGAAGGAAGGGCAGACGAGTCCAGTCGTTGCCGGCCAGGACGAGGACGTCGTCGCCCTCGCGGCGGCAGCGCCACAGGCCGACCGTCCCGCGCGGGACTACCCAATGCTCGGCGATGATCTTGTCCAACATCGCCTGAGCGTCGTTGAACAAGGCGGTCGCGGTCTCGCCGACGATTTCGTCCTCGAGGATGGCGGGATAATTGCCAGCCAGCTCCCACGCGCGGAAGAAGGGCGTCCAGTCGATCGAGCCTCGAATGTCGCGCAGCGGCCAATCGCCGAAGCTGTGGATGCCCGGCCGAAGCGGCGCCGACGCCTTGCCCGACGGATCGTAGGGAAAGCCGTTCGCGCGCGCTTCGTCGAGCGAAGCCAGCTCGTTCTGGCCGCGGCCGGCCCTGGTCTCGCGTACCGACTGATAGTCCTCGGCGGTGCGGGCGATCAGAGGCGCCTTCTGGGTATCCGAGACCAAGGAGGACGCGACCCCCACCGCCCGGCTGGCGTCGAGAACATGAAGGACGGGGCCGTCATAAGCCGGGTCGATTCGGAGCGCGGTATGGACCTTGCTGGTCGTCGCTCCGCCGATCAGGAGCGGAAGCTTCAGTTCGGCCCGCTTCATCTCGGTCGCCACCGTCACCATCTCGTCCAGCGACGGCGTGATCAGGCCGGAAAGGCCGATCATGTCGGCCTGGTTCTCGTTCGCGGCCTTGAGGATGTCCTGCCAGGGCACCATCACCCCGAGGTCGATCACCTCGAAGCCATTGCACTGAAGTACGACGCCGACGATGTTCTTGCCGATATCGTGGACGTCGCCCTTCACGGTCGCCATCACGATCCGGCCCTTGCCCTGGGTGGCCCCGGTCCGCTCCTTCTCCTCCTCGATGAACGGGATGAGATGGGCGACGGCCTTCTTCATCACCCGCGCCGACTTGACGACCTGGGGAAGGAACATCTTGCCCGCGCCGAACAGGTCGCCGACGACGTTCATGCCGTCCATCAGGGGGCCCTCGATCACCTCGATCGGTCGCTCGGTGCCCAACCGGGCTTCCTCCGTGTCCTGGACGACGAAGGCGTCGATGCCCTTGACCAAAGCATGTTCGAGACGTTTGCCGACCGGCCAGGCGCGCCATTCGGCCTCGGCCTTCTCGCGCACCGGATCGCTGCCGAGATATTTCTCGGCGAGCGTCACCAGCCGCTCCGTCGAATCGTCGCGCCGGTCGAGGATCACGTCCTCGCAGGCATCCC
>DASTDX010000118.1:0-2168 GCA_035710145.1 Allosphingosinicella sp. | reverse complement strand
CGGCGGGCGTGATCTGGCCGCCTGAAATCACCGACTGCGGCGAATCCGGCCGGTTGATCAGGACGATCCGGGCCTTGGCCGGCCGTGCCGGTGGAGAAGTGAATTGCTTTATCCCGGCCGGGACAGACGGGGTCGCCCATTTGCCGAACTCGGCCTCGATCAGCGGTTGGATCTCGGCCAGGGGACGGTCCGAAACGACGAAGACCTTCATCCGGTCGGGGCGCAGCCAGGCGTCCTTGAAGCCGACAAGCTCGTCGCGGGTGAAGCGAGCGGTCGCCTCGGCATCGCCGCCCGCCAGGGTCGCATAGGGATGGCTTTCGCCGAACAGCAGTGCGGGCAGCACCCGCTGCGCCATTCCGTTGGCGTCCTTCTTGATCTGGGCGATGGCGGTCAGCCGCTGCGTCCGAACCCGCTCCAGCTCAGCCGCGTCGAACGCCGGATTCTTGACGATGTCGCCCATCAGCGCGAGCGACGGGGCGAGATTGGCGGACAGGGCCGACAAGGTCACCGTCGACCGGTCGAGCGAGCTTCCGGTGTCGATATTCGCGCCGAGGCGCTCCTTGGCCTCCGCGACCTTTTGCGAACTGAGCGAAGCCGTGCCTTCGTCGAGCATCGACATGACCATCGACTGCAGGCCGCGCGCGTTCGGCGCGTCGGCCGCCTCGCCGGCGTCGAACGACAGGGCCAGTTGGGTCACCGGAACCGCGCTGCGCTGCGCATATTGCAACTCGACCCCGTTCGACAGGCGGGCGATCGTCACGTCGGGGAAATCGAGCGCGGCCAGCGACCCGACCGGCGGGAGCTCGCGCTTCGGTCCGGGTTTTGCCGCCTTGGCATTTTTGTCGACCTTCTTGCCGCCCTTCGCGCTAACCGACTTGGCCTCCTCATAGGGCGGCCGGGCGCCGGGCTCGAGCCGCAGCGCCATTGCCGGCTTGGTCAGCCATTGGTTCATCGCCTGGCGGATGTCGGCGGGCGTAACCGATGCATAGGTCGCGAGGTTCCTGGCGTACCATTCGCTGTCGCCGGCATAGGTCTGCCCTTCCGCCAGGGTCACCGCCTTGCCGCCGAATCCGCCAACCTGCTCCAGCCCGCGGATCCGGCCGCCGACCTCGGTCACCGACGCCCGGCGAACCTCGTCCTCGCTCGGCCCCTTGGCGATGAAATCGGCGACCAGCTCGTCAAGCCTCTTCTCCACCACCGCCGGATCGACCCCGGGCTTGACCGTCGCGGAGACGGTGAAGATTCCGACCCGCTGGAAGGCGTAGAGCCCAGCCGACACCTGCGTCGCCAGCTTTTCGTTGCGCACCAGAATCTCGTCGAGGCGCGAACTGGCGAGGCCGCCGAGCACTGCTCCGCCGACGTCCAGCGCGACCAGCTGATCGTCGAGCAGTCCCGGGGTCGGCCAGTAACGCGACACGGTCGTCGTCGCGACATTGTCCTTCATCACCACCGATTGCGGGGCGGCAAGCGTCGGGACCGCCGCCTGGGCAACATTGTTGACCGGGCCGCGCGGGATCGATCCGAAATATTTCTCGACCAGCGGGCGCGCGGTCGCCGCGTCGATATCGCCGGCCAGCACCAGCACCGCATTGTTCGGGCCATATTTGTCGCGGAACCAATTCTTGACGTCGGCCAGCGTCGCGCTGTCGAGGTCCGCCATCGATCCGATGGTGTCGTGGTGATAGGGGTGGCCCTCGGGGAACAGGTTGGCCAGCACCTCGTAATCGACCAGCCCGCCCGGGCGGTTGTCGCCCTGGCGCTTCTCGTTCTGGACGACGCCGATCTGGTTGGTCAGCTTCTCCTGGTTGATGGCGCCCAGCAAATAACCCATGCGGTCGCTTTCCATGAACAAGGCCCGTTCGAGCGCGCCCGTCGGCACCGTCTGGAAGTAGTTGGTGCGGTCGAAATTGGTCGTGCCGTTGTAATCGGTCGCGCCGATCGCCTGCAGATATTCGAAGAAGTCGCCCGGCAGATTCTCCGACCCGTTGAACATCAAATGCTCGAACAGGTGGGCGAAGCCGGTCTTGCCCTTGGGCTCGTCCTTCGATCCGACATTGTACCAGACGCTGACCGCCACGACCGGCGCCTTGCGGTCCTCGTGGACGACCACGGTCAGGCCGTTCTGCAGCTTGAACACCTGGTTGGGAATCTTCACCTCGCGCACCAGC
>DASTDX010000117.1:0-25336 GCA_035710145.1 Allosphingosinicella sp. | reverse complement strand
ATCGCTCCGGCGGCGCCGGTCCGAGCGGATCGCATCCAGGTTCAACAGGTATTGATCAATCTCATCCGCAATGCGTGCGAAGCGGCCGCGGGCCGCCCCTGCCGGATCTCCATCAGGACCTCGAGGGTGGCAGGGCATCTGGAAACCTGCGTGTGCGACACCGGCCCGGGAATTCCGGAGGACATTCTACCCGACGTCTTCGAATCGTTCGTCACGAGCAAGGCGGACGGCATGGGTATCGGGCTTTCGATCTCGCGAACGATCGTCGAGGCGCATGGAGGCCTGATGAAGGCGGCCAATCTGACCGAAGGCGGCGCGTCGCTCTGCTTCACCTTGCCACTCTGGTCTTCGAACCCCCTCTCGCCGTCTGGCTGAAGGGTCTCTCGTGCAGCGCCGGCGCGATGGAACAGCCGTAGGCAGGACGGAGCAGGATTAAAAAAGGGCGGCCCCGAAGGACCGCCCCATGATCATCATGACGCTTTGACTTACTGGAAGTCGGCGTAGGCCTCGTTGCCGACGAAACCCATCGACACGATGTTGGCGCGCTTGGTCACGGCGAGCACTTCGTCGACGACCTCGTAGCGCGCCTGCGGGTCGGGCTGAAGGTGCAGCTCCGGCGTCGGCGTCATCGTCGTCGTGATGTCCAGATACTGGCGCAGAGTGACCAGATCGACGGGGGTGCCATTCCAGAGCACCGCGTCGTTCGGCATGATCACGATCTTGTTCTTGATCGGGTCGATCGGCGGCGGGTTCGGATTGTCCTGCGGCTGCGGCAGATCCAGCTTCACGGCATGGGTCTGGATCGGGATGGTGATGATGAACATGATCAGGAGCACCAGCATGACGTCGATGAGCGGCGTCGTGTTGATGTCCATCATCGGTTCTGATGATTCGGGATTGAGAACTTCCGCGGACATTCGACTACTCCTGGAACAATTTCATCAGAAACGGGTGCCGCCGCGCGGCTCCGGCTCGGAAATGAAGCCCACCCGCGGATAACCCGCGCGCTGCATGACCGCGATCGCTCCGCCGATACACCGCCATGGCGTGTTGATGTCGGCGCGGATATGCGCCTCCGGCAGCGTCTCGTCGGTGAGATTCTCGGCACCGCCCGCCGCCTCGATCTGAGCCTCGAGATCGGCGACCGCGCGATCGAGCAGCTGCTCGGAGTTGATCCGAGTAAGCTCCCAATAGACTTCGCACTGGCCGTTTACCGCGCGCACGGAGAGATTGACGTTCTCCGGCTTGGTCACCGTCGGCTCATATTCAACCTTCGGCAGCTGCACCGGCACAGTCTGCAAGGTAATCGGGACGGTGATGAGGAAGATGATCAGGAGCACCAGCATGACGTCGACGAGCGGCGTCGTGTTGATGTCGGACATCGGGGTTTCTTCGCCCTCAGCCGCTGGACCGACACTCATTGCCATGTTTACGTTTTCCTATTCTGGCATTCCGCCGCTGCGAGGCGGCTGACGGCGGCGGGACGAGTGCCCCGCCGCCATGACCATTACATCTTGTTCGGGCTGGTCGTGGTGGTTCCGGTCGCACTGCCGGTGGCCGTGGTGCCGCTCGGCGGGCGCGTGGTCGTGCCGGTGGTCGCGGTCGTCGCACCCTTCGCTCCGGCGGCCGTGCGAACGGCGGGACGAACCGAGCCGCCCGACATCATGTAGCCGTGAACGTCGTTCGAGAACCGGGCCAGCTCCTCCGTGATCGCCTTGTTGCGGCGCATCAGCCAGTTGTACTGCATCACCGCCGGAACCGCGACGGCGAGGCCGAGGGCGGTCATGATCAGCGCCTCACCGACCGGGCCGGCGACGGCGTCGATCGAGGCCTGGCCGGACGCGCCGATGCGGATGAGGGCGCGATAGATGCCGACCACGGTACCGAACAGTCCGACGAACGGAGCGGTCGAACCGACCGTAGCGAGAAGCGCGAGACCGGTGGAGAGCTTCGAAGTGATGGCGCCCTGGCTTCGCGCGAGCGAGCCGAGCATCCAGTCATGCTGATCGATCGGGTCGGTCAGCTTATGGTGCTGCTCCTGAGCAACGAGGCCGTCGTCGACGATCTGGCGGTAGGCGCCGTTCTTGTCGAGCTTGTTGGCGCCTTCGCGAAGATTGGCCGATTGCCAGAAGCTGGTCCGGGCGCGCCGACCTTCGTTGATGATCTTCTGCTGCTCGATGACCTTGACGAAGAAGACGTACCAGGACGCGACCGACATCAGGACGAGAAGGCCGAAGGTGATCTGGGCGATGATTCCGCCCTCTTGAAGCGCGGCGACGATACCATAAGGATTTTCGCCGGCGGGTGCTGCTGGTGCTGCCATTTGAACGTTTTCCTCTCAGTCTGGAATGAAGAACCGGGGTTTCACACCCGCATCAGGATTGAATCTGCCATCGAATCGGCGGCGAAGTTACGGTATCCGCAATCGGCTGACCCTGGTTGTCGCGGGCCGGGGTGAACCGGGCTCGACTGCGAAGCAGCCGGCAGGTGGTCGAATCGAGTGAGGACGATCCGCTGGACTGAGTCACCGAGCAGTTGGTCACTCGACCATTGGTGTCGATGCTCAGCCTCACCCGGACGGTGCCCTGTTCCTCGTTGCGAAGCGCCGACGGCGGATAATCGTCGCTGCTGATCAAGCCGGCGAGATTGGCCCTTGCGCGGGCGGGCTCGACGACCCGCGGCGGCGGCGGCGGCGGCGGCGGCGGCGCAGGTGGTGCCGGCGGCGCCGTATAGGTGATCGGCGGCGGCGGCGCCGAGGGCACCGAGAAGATGGGCGGCGGCGGGACGTTGGTCCTCACCAGCGGCGGCGGTGCGACGACGGGCGGCGGCGCCACTTCCTTCGGCGTCTCCGGCGGCGGCGGCACCTCTTCCGGGGGCGGCGGCTCCTCGACCACCTCGAACGTCTTCAGATCTTCGGAGACCTTTTTGACGAAGTCGTAGGCGAGACCGGTCACGAACGCATATGCCAGCAGGGCGTGGAGGATCGCCACACCGATGATCGCCCAGATTCGGGCCTGGCTTACCCCTTGATCAGTGAAGGACATTAATCAGCCACGCTCCTTCTGAATTCGCTCGGCACCATTTACCCCAAACGCAGCGGCTTGAATTCGGTTCATCCGTGAAACGGCACGGGCGAAGGCGGTGTCTCTATCGCGGCACTTTCGCCGACGCAATGCCCCGTGAATCTCTCTTGAGCGGCGAATTTGCGCCGCAATCGAGGGTTAAGGCGGGACCGGCTAGCGCGTGGGCTGAAGGGCTTTTTGGGGAGAATAGATGCGTATCCTGTCGATCGGATTGGCCGCGGGCCTGACCGCGGTCATGGCCCAACCCGTTGAGTCACAAAACGTTCCTCCAGCACCAGCAATCAGCTATGCGGACGTCGCGGACCTCGCGCTCGCGGCTCCATTCGTCGCCCACGTCCGCGTCGTCGATGCGGATTTGCTCGATCAAAGCGAGGCGCCCAATACCGCGCCCGGCCACCGGCGCTTTTTGATCGAGGCCAATGTCGTGGCCCTGATTCGCGGTCCCGAAGCATCGCCGCAGCGGGTCATCTACATGATCGATCTCCCCAACGACCCCCGCGGCCGGGCCGCCCGCGTCCGGAAAAGGGACGAATTGCTGGTCTTCGCGACAGTCGCCGGCAACCGTCCGGGCGAAATCCGGCTGGTCGCTCCCGACGCGCAACTGGCTTTCTCTCCTGCGCTCGCCGGGCAGCTTCGGGAGATCCTGCGGGAAGCCAGCGCCGCGAGCGCGCCCCCGCGGATTACCGGGATTGGTCGGGCCTTCCATGTCCCCGGCTCGCTGGCCGGAGAAAGCGAGACCCAGATCTTCCTTCAGACTGCGGACGGCCGGCCGATTTCGCTCAACGTCCTTCGCCGTCCCAGCGAACAGCCGCGCTGGTCGGTCGCTCTGGGCGAAATCGTCGACGATGCCGCTGCGCCGCCCGAGCCGGAATCCCTGCTCTGGTATCGGCTGGCCTGCAGCCTGCCTTCGGCTCTGCCACGAAGGAGCCTCGAAGAAGCCGGTCCGGACGAGACCCGGGCGATCCAGGCGGATTACCGCCTGATCCTCGAGCGGCTGGGCGCCTGCCAGCGCAACCGGGTCAGGCGCTGACAGCGGCGAATCGCCGGCCGAGCGGAGACTAGAAGGAAGCCAGCTCGACTCCGACCCCGGCACAGTCGGGATAGATGTCGGGCTTTCGCGCCGAAACCCGAAGCGCGGTGACTCCGCGGCGAGCGGCAACCAGGTCGTAAATCTCCCGGACGAAGGTTTCCTGAAGATTGAACCGGCGGCCGGCCGCGAGGCCGCCGATTTCGGTGCGCAGAAAATCATAGTCCCACGCGCACTCGACCTCGTCGCTCGCTGCGAACGAGCGCTCGTCGACCCACACTTCCACCGTGAGCAGCAGGCGCTGGGGACGGCCGACCTCGAAGTCGTGAAAGCCGATGTCGACCTTGAGGTCATAATCCTCGAGCACGATCTTGCGGGTCTTCGGGGCAAGGCGTTCCGGCACGAGACCGTCTAGCCGGGCGATATTCTCCATTTTCAGGTCTCCAGAAACTGAACGTCGCGCGGCAGACCCAGGAATCTCTGACCGCCATCCAGGGTGATGGTCTGGCCGGTGAGGGTCGGAGTCGTGACGATGAACCGCAGCGCGCTTACGATTTCGGACACGTCGACGCCACGCTCAAGCGCGTTGAGACGGTGGACCTGGGCGAAATTCTCCCGGCTTTGCGGCCCCGACACCATCGTCACCGATGGCGCGATCGCGCAGACCCGGATTCGTGGCGCGAAGGCGCGCGCGGTCAATTCGGTGAGACCGGCGAGGCCGATCTTTGAAATTGTGTAGCTGAAGAAATCGGGATTGAGGGCGGTCAGCTTGGCATCCAGCAGGTTGACGATCAGGCCCGACCGCGCCGTCAGCTGATCGGCGAAGGCTTTCGAGAGCAGAGCGGGCGCGCGAAGATTGATGTCGAGGTGCCGATCCCAGCCTTCGGGCGAGAAATCCCCGGCCGAATCCTGGTCGAAGATGGAGGCATTGTTGACCAGCAGCCGGACCGGAGGCAGCTTTTCGGTCGCGGCGAAGATGCGCTCCGCCGAGTCGGCTTCAGCCAGCTCGGCCTGAACCGTCGAGGCGTTGCCGATCTCGGCAGCAAGCGCCTGCGCTTCGGACGCCGACCGGTTGAAGTGGATCAGGACGTGCCAGCCGTCCGCCCCAAGCGCCCGGACGAGCTCGGCGCCGATGCGTCTTGCGCCGCCGGTGACGATCGCCGTTCGTGGCCCCTCGAATTCCATGAGCGGTCGATAGCGCTGCACTTTGCGCATGGCCAGAAGCACCGCTACATCGCCTCGATGCCGGACGACCTCAGCCGCCTCAGCCTGACCGACATCGCCCGCCTCGCGGCGGAACGGAAGCTGCCGCCGGTCGATCAATGGCACCCGCAACATTGCGGCGACAGCGCGATGCGGATCGCGCGCGACGGGACCTGGTATCATGAAGGACGGCCGATCCGTCGGCCCGAAATGGTCCGCTTGTTCTCGACTATTCTCCGCCGCGAGTCGGACGGCCGCTTCGTCCTCGTCACCCCGGCCGAGAAACTGGACATCGCGGTCGACGACGCCCCCTTCATCGCCGTGGAGGTGAAAAGCGAGGGCTCGGCAAGGTCCCGGACACTCGCCTTCCGGCTCAACACCGGCGACCTGATCATTGCCGGTCCCGACCACCCGCTTCGCTTCGAGCCGGGGCCTCGTCCCTGTCTCGAAGTTCGTCCGGGGCTCGACGCCCTGATCGCGCGCACCGTTTATTACGAGCTGGCCGAGCTCGCGCTGGCCGAGGATCCGGAGAAACCGGGTCTGTGGAGCGACGGGGTCTTTTTCCGCTTCGAGCCGAGCGCATGACGCTCGCGGCCACGCTCCGCGAAGCGCTCGAGCGCGGGCACGGACGAAGCCCGATCCTGATCGCGGGCGATGTCCTCGACGACGAGCAGACCGGTGCCGGTATCACGCCAGCGGCGGTGCTGGTGCCGATCGTCGACCGCCCGGTGCCCGGAGTGCTGCTGACGTTGCGCCCCGAAACGATGCGAAAGCATCCCGGCCAGGTCAGCTTTCCGGGCGGCCGGATCGATCCCCAGGACGATGGCCCGGTCGCCGCGGCGCTTCGGGAGGCGGAAGAGGAAATCGGGCTTCCGCGGGCCGCGGTCGAGATTATCGGACTGGCCGACCGGTACCGAACCGTCACCGGCTTCGAGGTGACTCCGGTGGTCGGCATTCTGACTCCGGAACTGACGCTGAAGCCTCATCCGGGCGAAGTGGCCGCCATTTTCGAGGTCCCGCTCGATTATCTGCTCGATCCGGCGCACCAGCTGGTGAGATCGGTGGAGTGGCGCGGTCGCCAACGCTGTTATTATGAGATCGAGTATCAGGGCCGAAGGATTTGGGGAGCGACTGCCGCGATGATCGTCAATCTGAGCCGGCGGCTGGAGCGAGCCGAATGAAATTGCCGGAGGCGAGCTGGCGCCGGCGAAGCGGACTTCCCGTTCTGCTGGAGGTGCTCGGCGCCGACCAGGGCGAGACCCGCTTTGTCGGCGGCTGCGTCCGCGACACCTTGCTCGAGCTCGAGGTGAATGACGTCGATCTCGCTACCCGCCTGGCACCGGACGAGGTCATTCGCCGTCTCGAGCAGGCGGCCATCAAGGCCGTTCCAACCGGCCTTGCCCATGGCACCGTCACCGCCGTGCTGGCGGGACGGCCGATCGAGGTGACGACGCTTCGGCGCGACGTCTCGACTGACGGACGCCGGGCGACCGTCGCTTACACCCAGGATTGGCAGGAGGACGCCGCCCGCCGGGATTTCACCATCAACGCCCTCGGCGCCGATCCAGGGAGCAGCGAGATCTTCGACTATTTCGGGGGCCTCGACGATCTTCGGGCGCGCCGGGTCCGGTTCATCGGCGACGCCGAGGTCCGGATCGCCGAAGACCATCTGCGAATCCTGCGCTTCTTTCGGTTTCACGCCCGCTTCGGCGCCGGTGATCCCGATGAAGGAGGCCTCGCCGCCTGCGCGCGGCGCGCCAACGATCTGATGGCATTGTCCCGGGAAAGGATTGCCGACGAGCTGCTGAAACTGCTCGCCCTTCCCGATCCGGGCAAGACCGTCAGCTTGATGATCGCGCACGGCATTTTGAAACCGGTCTTGCCCGAGATCGAGAGCGCAGAGCGTCTTGGACGCCTGGTCGCGGCCGAGCGGGAAAGCGGAATCGCGCCCGAGCCGATCCGGCGCCTGGCCTCACTGCTCCCCGTCGACCAGAGCATCGCCGCGTCGGTGGCGGGGCGGCTGAGGCTGTCGAAGCGCGCTTCCGCCCGTTTGATTTCGGCCGCCGATCCGGCCCTCGACGACCCGCCGGTCCTCGCTTACCGGATCGGCAGCGAGCAGGCCGTGGATCGGTTTCTCCTCCACGCCGATGACCGTCCGCCCTTGGCGGCGCTTCAGACCTGGAAGCACCCACGGCTGCCCGTCGGCGGCGGCGACCTGATCGCAATGGGACTCCCCGCGGGGCCCGCCGTCGCAAAGGCCCTCCAGGCCGTCGAGGAAGATTGGGTGCGCTCCGGCTTCAGCGAGAATCGCGAAGAGGTGCTGGTAATGGCCCGGCGTCAGGTCGACGAGGCGCTTCGATCCAGCCAGTAGGTGAGCGCCTCGGCCGCCGGAAGCGGCGGCGAATAATGGAATCCCTGTCCGTAGGTGCAGCCGGATTCGGTGAGCATCTCGGCAAGATCCTCGCTGTCGATCCCCTCCGCCGTGGTTTCCATGCCCAAGGCCCGCGCGAGCGAGAGGACGGCCCGGACGATCGCCGTCGAATCGCAGTCGGCGAGCATCTGGCTGACGAAGCTCTGATCGATCTTGAGCACGTCGATCGGCAGCTTCTGAAGCGAGGCGAGCGAAGTGAAGCCGGTGCCGAAATCGTCCATGGCGATGCGCACGTCGAACTTCTTCAGCGCGTTGAGCGCCTTGGCGGCCCGATCGGGATCGTGAATGATAGCCCCCTCGGTCAGTTCCAGGGTCAGCCTGCCGCCGTCGATTCCATTCGCGGCGAGCGCGCCCGACACCGCCGCGGCGACATCGTCGCGGCTGATCTGGATCGGCGAAAGGTTCACGCTGATGTTGAGCGGGACCAAAGTCCCGGTCTGGCGGTCCCAATCGCGAAGCGTGCTGGCTGCCCGATCCAGCGCCCAGCGGCCGAGTTGGACGATCAGTCCCGATTCCTCGGCGACCGGGATGAATTCGCTGGGCGAGACGCTTTTGCCCTCATGCTCCCAGCGCGCGAGCGCCTCGAACCCGGCGACGCGGCCGGTCTCGAGGTGGATCAAGGGCTGAAACGCCAGGCTGAGCGCCTCCGCCTCGATCGCGCACCTGAGCTCGGTCTCGATGCTGAAACGCCGTCGGACCGCCTGGGCCTGGGTGGGCTCGTAGATCTGGGTCGTGCCGATCTTCTTCGCCCGCTTGAGCGCGAACTGGGCGTTGCGCAGGACCTCGTCGGCGCTGTTCACGCCGTGATTGAGGATCGCGCAACCGATCGCGCAGTCCACCCTGATCTCGAGCTCGGAAAGGCGGAACGGAAGCGTCAGCACGGCCTTGATCCGCTCGGCCGCCCGCATCGCGTCGGCGACGCCGCGGTCCAGCCGAAGCAGGATTCCGAACTCGTCGCCGGACGTCCGCGCCAGCATGTCGGTGGGCCGCAACGCGGAAACCAGGCGGCGGGCGAAGGTGATGATCAGCTCGTCACCGGCCATCGCGCCCATGCATTCATTGACCCGGCTGAACCGGGTCATGTCGACGGCCAGGACGGCATAGCCTCCCTCGACGAAGGCCGGGTCGGCAAGAACCGCGTCGACCCGCTCGTTGAAGGCGAAGCGGTTCGGCAGTCCGGTCAGGCTGTCGCGAAGCATTTCCGAACGAAGGCTCTTTTCGGTCTCGACCTGGGCCGTTCGGTCGATCAGTGAGACCAGGGACCGTTGCGGCTGCCCGGGAAGCACCTTCAGGCGCGCGAAACGGACCGTGAAATGACGTCCGCCGATCGGCCGCCCGTCGGTGGTGTCGAACTGATGGGCGGGATCGTCCCCATTGAGGAAGGCCGCGAGGCGGGACGCCAACGGCCCGGTGCGAAGAAGCCTGATCTGACTGAGCCGTCGTTCGCCGAGGCGCTCGTCCCACTCGATGATCGACCGGAAGAGTTCGTTGGCGGCGTCGAGCACGGGCTCGTCCGGCTCTGCGGCGATGATGGCTGCGGCGATCGGCAGGGCGTCGAGGTAGGTCTGGCGTGCGGCCCCAAGCAGGGTCTGGATCGCCGGGATCATGTCCGCCGAGACGACGGCCGCCACGGCGTCTTCCGTGAAGGGAACGTTTTTACGTCCGCGCGTCGCTGCAGCCTGCATGCCGGATCGCATAAACGAATAGGGTTAACGCTTGCTTTCGCTCAGCTCGCCTTGCGATCGCTTTTGCCTCAGCCGAACGGGTTGTCACGTGGGAAGCCCATCGGCGGCATCCGGCCCGCGGCGCCCCGCGCGGTCCGCCAGGGGTTCATGTCCGGCTCCGCCCGGGTCCGGCCGCTGTCGCCGCCCATCGGCCAGGACAGACCCTGGGCGAACAGGAAGGTCGTGGCGTCCGCGAGGCCACCGTCGCGGTAGCGCTGCAGCTGAACCCCCTGCCCGCGCCCCATTTCCGGAAGCTCGGCGATCGGGAAGACCACCATCTTTCGGTTGTCGCCGATCACCGCGACATAATCGTCGCCGGCCTTGATCGGCCGAACCACCTTCAGCTTGGCGCCGGGCCGAAGATTGACGACCTGCTTGCCCTTGCGGGTCTCGGCCACGGCGCCGGCCGCCGAAGTCAGGAAACCGCGCCCATCGGTCGAGGCGAGAAGCAATTTCTCGCCGGCACCGGCGCGGAGCAAGGCGACGACATTGCCCTCCCCTTCGACGTCGACCATCAGCTTGACCGGCTCGCCGAAGCCACGGCCGCCGGGCAGCCGATCGGCCGCCAGCGTGTAGAAGCGGCCATTGGCCGAGGCCAAAAGCAGTTTGTCGGTGGTGTGGGCATGGAAGAAGAAAGCGGGACCGTCGCCTTCCTTGAACTTCAGCGCCTCGGGGTTCGACAGCTCGACATGACCCTTCATCGCCCGGATCCAGCCACGGCGTGACATGATGACGGTGATCGGCTCGCGCTCGATCATCGCTTCGAGCGGGATTTCACGGGCCGGGCCCGCTTCCTCGATCAGGGTGCGGCGGCGCCCCAGCTCGGTGTCGGGCCCATAACGCTCGCGAAGCTTCAGCAAATCCTTCTTCAGCCGGGTGCGCTGCCGGGTGGGGGATTCGATCAGCTTCTGAAGCTCTTCGCGCTCGGCGATCAGCTCGTCCCTTTCCTTGCGCAGCTGCATCTCCTCGAGCCTGCGCAGCGAACGCAGCCGCATGTTGAGGATCGCCTCCGCCTGGCGGTCGGTCAAAGCGAATTCGGCGATCATCACTGGCTTCGGCTCGTCCTCGGTGCGGATGATCTGGATCACCCGGTCGAGGTTGAGGAAGGCGACGATGAAGCCTTCGAGCAGTTCCAGCCGGTCGTCGATCTTGGCGACCCGATGCTCTGACCGCCGCACCAGCACCTGGAACTGGAAGACCAGCCAGGCGGAAAGGACCTGGCCGAGGCTCATCACCTTCGGCGTCCGGTCGGCATCGAGGACATTGAGGTTGAGCGGTATCCGGACCTCGAGATCGGTCAGCCGGAACAGGCTGTCGACGAGCATCTGCGGATCCACGGTGCGGCTTCGCGGTTCGATGACGATCCTTATCTCTTCGGCCGATTCGTCGAGGATGTCGGCCAGGATCGGCAGCTTCTTGTCGGTGATCAGGGACGCGATCTGTTCGATCAGCTTGGCCTTGGGCACCTGATAGGGGACCTCGGTGACGACCACGGTCCACATGCCCTGCGGGCCCTTCTCGATCTCCCATTTCGCGCGCACCCGGAAGGAGCCCCGGCCGGTGGCATAAGCGGACGCGATCGCCTCCGGGCCGTCGACGATCACGCCGCCGGTCGGAAAATCCGGACCGGAGACGAAGTCCATCAGCGCGCTCGCTTCGGCTTTCGGATTGTCGATCAGGTGGACCGCCGCATCGAGGATCTCGGCGACATTGTGGGGCGGGATCGAGGTCGCCATGCCCACGGCGATGCCGGCGGCGCCGTTGGCGAGAAGGTTGGGAAACAGGCCCGGAAAGACTTCCGGCTCTTCCTCTTCGCCGTTGTAGGTCGGCCGGAAATCGACGGTGCCTTCGTCGAGGCCGGCCATCAGTTCGTTCGCCGCCCGGGTCAGCCGCGCCTCGGTGTAGCGCATCGCGGCGGCGTTATCGCCGTCGACGTTGCCGAAATTGCCCTGCCCGTCGACGAGGGGATAACGAAGCGAGAAATCCTGGGCGAGCCGGACCATCGCGTCGTAGACCGACTGGTCGCCGTGCGGATGATATTTGCCGATCACGTCGCCGACGACCCGGGCGCATTTCTTGAAGCCGCTGGCGGGATCGAGCTTGAGCAGGCGCATCGCCCACAGCAGCCGGCGATGGACCGGCTTCAGGCCGTCGCGCAGGTCCGGCAGGGACCGCGCGGTGATCGTCGACAGGGCATAGACAAGGTAACGCTGGGACAAAGCGTCGTCGAACGGCGCGTCGACGATCTGATCGAACTCATCACTCATGACCGACCGTTAGCAGCGCTGAATCCGGCAGGCGAGACCCGATCGTCGCGCCGGCCGATCGGCTTCGCGGATGGCCCCCCATTCGCGTGTGCGGGTGGTGTCGCTCGGCCCAGACTCAGGCCGCTGGCTCGGGCGGGTCGAAGATGACCGGCGGCTCGGTCGACCTGATCGCCTCGACCTCGCTCAGCAGCCACTGTCGAAGGGCCACGATCTTCGGCTGGGTTCGCCGCGCTTCGGGATAGACGAGCCAATGGCTGGTGCCGGGAAAGTGAAGATGATCGAAGGGCTGGACGAGCCGTCCCGCCGCCAGCTCCGCTCGCCAGAACAAGGGCGTCATCATCGCGATGCCCGCCCCGGAGATGGCCGCGTTCGCCTCCATCACCTGGCTGTCCATCACCAGGCCGGGCAGGCTTTCCCTCTCCCTTACGCTGACGCCGGCGCCTCGAAGCCAGCCGTTCCACCAGCTGTCGGTAGGGCTCAGCCACGGGACATCGTGGAGCTGCTCGGGCCGTTCCAGCCTGTGCCGACTCGCGAACTCCGCGCTGCAGATCGGCGTGACGTGGGATCGGAACAGGAAATGACATTTGAGACCGCTCCAGTCGCCTCGGCCGATCCGGACCGCCGCGTGAAATTCGCCGGTCGAAAAATCGACCAGCCTGTTGTCGGTGCTGAGCCGCACCGCGAGGTCGGGATGTCCGAGCTGGAACGGGCCCAGCCTTGGCGCAAGCCAGGTCGTGGCGAAGGTCTGGACCGCGCTGATCGACAGCACGCTCTGATCATCGCTCACCAGCCCCGAAAAGGCCTCCTCCAGAGTATCGAAGGCCGACGCCGCCAGCGGCGCGATCCGGCGGCCGCTCTCGGTCAGCGAAACGCGGCCCTTGGCCCGAGTGAACAGGGACAGGCCAAGTCGGTCTTCCAACAAGCGGATCTGATAGCTGACCGCCGCTTGCGTCATCCCGAGTTCGGCCGCGGCCTGGGTGAAATTCTGGTGACGCGCGGCGGCCTCGAAGACCCGGACGGCGCTCAAGGGAGGGAGGCTTCGCATCCAAAGACTATAAGCCACCCTTATATATCCTGTCGATCCTTTCGTTGGCGGAATTCGTTCGTTCACGCCATTTGCAAAGGCGTCCGGCGCTGCTGCCGGAAGACAATACAGGGAGTGTGACATGCGCGACGAAATGGACGGCCGGATCTGGGTCGCAAGCCATCAGCAATTTGCAAGCGACATCGATATTTTGCTGGGGCGGCTGCGCTCAGCCTTCACCCGGGTGCCGGCCTGGGACGGGACGACCGGGCAATTGCTCGCTCTGGTCGCCGCGTTCCTGATCACGGCGCTCACCTTCAACACGACCGGCGCCTGATACCGGCGCAATCAAGGAGGCAGTCATGACGGATAATCTCCTGACCCGGCTTTTTCGCAGCGAGGGTCCATTGTCCCGGCTCGCCGGTGCAATCTTCCTGCCCTTCTGCAAGCTTCACCAGGTGCAGTTCGACGCGCCCTGGAATCCCAGGCGGCGCGGTTGCTGACGCTTGAAGGAAAGGGCGCCGCATCCTAACCCCCGGATGTGCGCCCTTTTCCTATTTTTCTTGCCCTCCTCATGCCCCTCGCTCTAGCCGCTTGCGCTGTGGCGACCGATGGCGAAACGAGGGGAGCCGGCCCGGACGGTCTGATGGCCTGGCCGGATCTGCTGGAGCGGCCGCGGCCCGAGCCGTCCTTGACCATTCCTTATGGCGAGGACCCTCTGCAGGTCGCGGACCTGTGGCTTCCTGCGGGCGACGGCCCCCACCCCGTCGTCCTGATGGTCCATGGAGGCTGCTGGCAGACCGAGATCGCGGACCGCAACATCATGAACTGGATCGCCGACGATCTGCGCCGCCGCGGCATGGCCGTCTGGAATATCGACTATCGCGGCGTCGATCGGGGCGGCGGTTATCCGAACACCTTCCTTGACGTCGCCGCCGCCGCGGATGCGCTTCGCGAACATGCCAGTCGCCATCGGCTCGATCTTTCGCGTCTGGTCGCGACCGGCCATTCGGCGGGTGGCCATCTCGCGCTCTGGCTCGCCGGCCGACGGCGCCTTCCGGCGGGCTCGCCGCTCCGTACCGGCGATCCGATTCCGATTTCGGCGGTCGTGAGCCTTGGCGGCCTGCCGGATCTCGAGGAAGCGGCCCGCCCACCCGGCAGCGGCTGCGGTACCGAGGTGATCGCCCGGATATCCGGCGGGCGCTTCGCCGAGACCTCGGTACCCAGGCTCGCCCCGCTCGGCACGAAGCAGGTACTGGTCAACGGCCGGCAGGACCGGATCATCCCCGTTTCCTATGCCGAGGGCTATGCGGCGCCGATGCGGGCGGCCGGCGACGAGGTCGAGGTAAGAATGATCGATCGGACCGGCCACGTCGAATTGATCGCGCCGGAAACAGCGGCCTGGGCGGCGGCTGTCGACGCGCTCGAGCGGGCGCTTCGCCGATGAGCTTCACACTGGCCGAGGCCCAGGCGGCAGACCAGGCCGATCCGCTTCGAAGCCTTCGCGACCGCTTCGTCCTCCCCGACGGGCTGGTCTACCTCGACGGCAACTCGCTCGGCCCACTGCCCCGCAGCGCCATCGCCCGTCAGCATGAGGTCGTCACCGAAGAATGGGGCGATCAGCTGATCCGAAGCTGGAACAGTCGCGACTGGATCAATGCTCCGCAGCGGATCGGCGCCAAGATCGCCCGATTGATCGGCGCCAGGCCCAACGAGGTGATCGTCACCGATTCGACGTCGGTGAACCTTTTCAAGCTGCTCATCGCGGCGGCGAAGCTGTCGGACCGGCGCGTGCTTCTGTCCGAAGCCGGCAACTTCCACACCGATCTTCACATCGCCAGCGGCGCCGCGGAGCTGCTCGGGCTCCGGCTCGACATCGTGCCGCGCGACCATGTCGAGCAAGCGATCGATGACGAAACCAACCTGCTTTTGCTCACCCACGTCCATTACAAAACAAGCGAGCGCTTCGACATCGCCCGGGTGACTCAGCAGGCGCGCAAGGCCGGGGCGCTCACGGTCTGGGACCTGAGCCACAGCGTCGGTGCGGTGCCGCTCCACCTGAACGACGCCGGCGCCGAGCTCGCGGTCGGCTGCGGCTACAAATATCTCAACGGCGGCCCCGGCGCCCCGGCCTTCCTTTATGTCGCCGAAGCATTGCAGGAGCGGCTGGTCTCGCCGCTGCGGGGCTGGATGGGCCACAGGGCACCCTTCGATTTCACCGACGAATATGTTCCCGCAAAAGGCATCAACCGTTTTCTCGCCGGCACCCCGCCGATCCTCAGCCTGATGGCTCTGGAAAGCGGCGTCGATGCGTTCGAGGGCGTCACCATCGAGCGCCTCTGGACCAAATCGATCGCCTTGTTCGATGTCTTTTACGGCTTGGCGGAGCAGCTTTGCCCGCAGCTCGAATGCATCACCCCGCGCGGGCCGGATCAGCGCGGCAGCCATATCTCGTTCCGCCATCCCCACGCCTTCGAACTGTGCCAGGCCCTGATCGCCGACGGGGTGATCGGGGATTTCAGGGCACCGGACGTGATCCGCTTCGGCCTGACGCCCCTCTATCTCGGATTCGAGGATCTGTGGCACGCGGTCGATCGCATGGCACATATTCTGGAGAGCGAATCCTGGCGTGACCCGCGCTTCGCGCTCCGCGGGAAGGTGACCTGAGCTTCGTTGCCCTTGTCAGGTGGGTCCTCTATAGACCCGGTCCTTTCCGGGGCCGAACGCACCCGGGTCCCGTGTCAGCCGGAGCTTAGCCCATGTCCCGCCGCCGCATGATCTACGAAGGCAAGGCCAAGATCCTCTACGAGGGCCCTGAGCCGGGGACTCTGATCCAGTATTTCAAGGACGACGCGACCGCGTTCAACGCCCAGAAGAAAGGCACGATTTCGGGCAAGGGTGTGCTCAACAACCGCATTTCCGAGCATATCTTCACCTTGCTCGGGACGATCGGAATCCCGACCCACTTCATCCGCCGTCTGAACATGCGCGAACAATTGATCCGCCAGGTCGAGATCGTTCCGATCGAAGTCGTGGTTCGAAACGTCGCCGCCGGCACCCTTTCGCAGCGTCTCGGGATCGAGGAAGGCACCCAGCTGCCGCGGACGATCATCGAATATTATTACAAGGACGACGCCCTTGGCGATCCGATGATCGCCGACGAACATATCGCCGCCTTCGGCTGGGCGAGCCAGGAAGAGATGAACGACATCGCCGACATGGCGATCAGGGTGAATGATTTCCTGTGCGGCCTGTTCGCGGGGATCGGCATCCGGCTGGTCGACTTCAAGCTCGAATTCGGCCGCCTATGGGAGAATGAATTCAGCCGGGTCATCCTCGCCGACGAAATCAGCCCGGACGGCTGCCGGCTGTGGGACATGACCACCAACGAGAAGCTCGACAAGGACCGCTTCCGTCGCGATCTCGGCGGCGAAGCCGAGGCCTATCAGGAAGTCGCCCGGCGTCTCGGTCTTCTCAAGGAAGGCGAAGCGAACATGGTCCTCGATCTGGACAGCCACAGGAAGATGCGCGGCAAATAGTCGCCGGACGTCGACGCCGATTGCGGCGGACCGTGTTTCTCGATTAGCTCGGCGAAATCGAGGAGCCGGATTTGGCGCATTCCCACGGCCACCACTCTGACCATCAGCACGGCCACGGCCATGGTCATGGCCACGGCCATCATCACCCCTCCGATTTCGGTCCGGCTTTCGCGGTCGGAATCGCTCTGAACCTCGCCTTCGTCGTCGTCGAGGGCGCTTATGGCTGGTGGGCGAACTCGATGGCCCTGATCGCCGACGCCGGCCACAATCTTTCCGATGTTCTCGCCCTCGCCACCGCCTGGGGGGCGGCGATCCTGTCGAAGCGGCCGCCGAGCCGGCGCTTCAGTTACGGGCTTCGTGCCTCGTCGATCCTCGCCGCTCTGGCCAACGCCCTCGTCCTGCTCGTCGCCGTCTGCTTCATCATCTATCATGCCGTCTTCCGGCTGATCATTCCCGATGTCGTCGCCGGGACGACGGTGATGATCGTCGCTGCCATCGGCATCGTCATCAACGGCGCCACCGCGATCATGTTCGCGCGCGGACGAAAGAGCGATCTCAACGTCCGCGGCGCCTATCTGCACATGGTCGCGGACGCTTTGGTCTCGGCTGCCGTCGTCCTCGCCGGCTTTGGAATCTATCTGACCGGCTGGTGGTGGATCGATCCCGTCGCCAGCCTGGTCGTCGCCGGCCTCATCTTCCTCGCTTCGGCGGATCTGCTCCGGGAATCGCTGACCATGGCCTTGGCCGGGGTACCGCGCGGGATCGATCCCGACGAAGTCGAGGCCCACCTCCTCGCCCAGCCGGGCGTCGAGCGGATCCACGATCTTCATATCTGGCCGATGAGCACCACGGAGTTCGCACTGACCGCGCATCTGGTGATCCCCGGAGGCTTTCCGGGCGACGATTTCCTCGCCAACTGCGCCCACGAGATCGAGCATCGTTTCGGAATCGGTCATTCGACACTGCAGGTCGAAACCGGGGAATCCTGCCGGCAGGAATCCCATCGCTGAACGGGCTACCGGCACGGCCGCGAAGGACATGAAAAAAGGCCCCGTCCGGTCGGACGAGGCCTTGTTTCGAAATTCTGGCTGAGCCTCTAGCGGCGTCCGGCCGTCGGGCCGCCGATCGCCACCGGCGGGGTCGCCGCGGCTTCGGCCTGGCGCTGCAAGGCGGCGAGGGCGTCGTTGGACTGCATGAAGGGGATCGGGTTCACGGCGCGGCCGTCGATGCGCACTTCGTAATGAAGGTGGCTGCCGGTCGAACGGCCGGTCGAGCCCATGTAGCCGATCAGGTCGCCGCGGCGGACCCGCTGGCCGGCGGTGGCGGCGATCCGGGACAGGTGGCCGTAGCGGGTCAGGATGCCCTGGCCGTGGTTGATTTCGACGAGATTGCCATAGCCGCCATTGTTCCAGGCAGCCTTGGCGACGAGGCCATCGGCGGTGGCGTAGATCGGGGTTCCGACGGGACCGGCGAGATCGATTCCGCCGTGCATCGCGGCGCGGCCACGGAACGGGTCGGAGCGAAGGCCGAAGCCGCTGGTGAAATTCACGTTGGTCCGGATGGGACGGGCCGACGGGATCGCGACCACGGCCTGCTCCAGCTGCTCGGTGCGGGTCCAGCTGGCGAACAATTCGCGGAAGCGCGGATCGGCATCGCTTGGGACTTCCTCGAGCGGGCCGCCGACGCCGCCGGCGCGGTGGAAACGGGCGGGGTTGATGCCGAGCTGACGAAGGGTCTGCGCCATTTCACGATAACGCTGGGCGGTCAGGGTCTGAGCGTGGGCCGCAATCGTCTGCTGCATCCCGTCGACTTCGGCATAAGACGCGGAGACGGCGTTGTGCGGGGTTCCCTCTTCAGCGGGGAGCAGGGCTGCGAGCTGGGCCGCGTCGGCGTCGCCGGAAAGCATCCGGGCGAGGAATTCCTGGCGCTGCTCGAGCAGGGCCGCATGATTCTGGGTCTCGGTGCGCATCGCCGCGACGTCGGCTTCCATCATCGCCACCTGGCGCTGCATCTGGGCGACGTCGCCGTTCATCCCGGCAACCGCCTGGAAGGTCGCGAAAGCGGACCAGGCAAGCAGGACCAGGCCGATGAAGGCGGCGCCCATCTGAACCTTGGCGTTGATCGTGAAACGCCTCAGGCTCTTGCCATCATGAAGAAAAATATCACGCGGTTTGAAGAGGCTACGGAACCTTCCACGCTGGCTCTCGTTGGCCATTTGACTAAACATCGTCATCACATTCCCCGGTCGGCCCGATACGAGAGCCGGCGCGGCCACGCCTGGTGACCACTTGATAAATTTCGAGCATCCCTGCCCGGTTTCATGACGTCGGTAGCTGCCCACCCCGAACGTGTGGCCGGAGAGTGTTAAACAAGTTCTTGCCGGGCAACCCCTGAGTAGAATTCGCGGGATAGACCGGCTTCGTCGCGCGCTGAGTCGTTGAATGGAGGCTTCAGCGCCCCCCGGAAATGCGCCCGAACAAGTCGTTGCCACTCCGCAACCACCGCCAATTCGCGGGATTCGCAGCCCTTTCGGAACCATTTCGTGCCGACGCCGACGTGGCGAATCTCGTCGCGGTAAATACGCTCCAGGATCCGCGCGGATCGACGGTCACCGCCCGATTCGAACGCCGCGACGGTCGCCGGCGTGACATCGAGTCCGCGCGCTTCGAGCACCATCGGCACCACCGCCAGCCGGGCCATGACATCATGCGCCGTCGCCGAAGCGGCCTCCCATAACCCATCATGCGCCGGCAGCGCCCCGTATCGGGAACCCAAAGATCGCAGCCGCCGGTCGAGCAAGGCGAAATGAATGGCCTCGTCGGCGCCGACATTGATCCAGTCGTCGACGAACGAAAAAGGAAACTGCGCCCCGAACCGACCGGCCATGTCGAAAGCCAGGTCGATCGCCCCGAATTCGATGTGAGCCAGAGCGTGCAGCATGGCGATTCGGCTGCGCTCCGAACCCGCCTTGCCGCGCTTGGGCATGCGCGACGGCGGCAGCAAAAGCGGCTCGGCCGGGCGCTCCGGCCGGTCCGGCATCGGAACGTCGAAAGTCCAGGCGAGCTCGCCTCGGCGCCAGGCGCGCGCGGTGGCGCGCGCAGCCTTTACCTTCGCGCGCGGCTCAGCGGTTAGAAGCACCAGCCGGCAGGCGTCGGCGATCCCCCTCATTCCTCTTCCTTCCGTGAAAGCGGCGCTGTACCTCCACCGCCCATGGGTTTCACCGCCAAAATTCTCCTGCTCGGCTCGGGCGAGCTGGGACGGGAGTTCACGATCTCGGCCAAAAGGCTGGGCGCCTTCGTCATCGCCTGCGATTCCTATGCCGGAGCGCCGGCGATGCAGATGGCCGACGCCTTCGAAGTCCTGCCGATGCTTGACGGCCCCGCCTTGAGGGCGGCGGTCGAGAAACATCGCCCCGATTTCGTCGTCCCCGAGATCGAGGCGATCCGGACCGAGGAATTGCTGGCGCTGGAAAGCGAAGGCTGGCGGATCGTGCCATCGGCGCGGGCCGCGGCGATGACGATGAACCGCGACGCCATCCGATCCCTCGCCGCGGAGGATCTGAAGCTCCGCACCTCCCTTTATGCGTTCGCTGAGAGCCTCGACGAGGTTCGCTCGGGCGCGGGCCACACCGGTTTCCCCTGCGTGATCAAGCCGGTCATGTCGTCTTCCGGCAAGGGCCAGAGCCTCGTCCGGCGCGAACAGGAACTCGAGACGGCCTGGACCTATGCCGTCGATAATATGCGCGGCGACCGGCCGCGAGTGATCGTCGAGGAATATATCGACTTCGACTACGAGATCACCTTGCTCACCGTCAGCACCCGGGACGGCATCTTGTTCTGTCCACCCATCGGCCACCGCCAGGAACGCGGCGATTATCAGGAAAGCTGGCAGCCGATGGCGATGTCGTCGTCTGCGCTGGAATCGGCCCAGGCGATGTCGCGTTCGGTGGTCGAGAATCTCGGCGGACACGGCATTTTCGGAGTCGAATTCTTCATCCGCGGCGACGAAGCGATCTTCTCGGAGCTGAGCCCGCGGCCGCACGATACCGGGATGGTCACCCTGATCTCCCAGAACCTGTCGGAATTCGATCTCCATGCCCGGGCTGTGCTCGGGCTGCCGATCCCCGATATCCGGATGCGCCGCCCGTCCGCCTCGGCCGTGATCCTCGCGGATCGGGCCTCGGACGCTTTCACCTTCAAGGGATTAAGTGAGGCACTCGCGCTCGGGACCGGCGAAGACGAGGTCGACGTTCGCATTTTCGGCAAGCCTGTAACCCGGCCGAATCGGCGGATGGGCGTAGCGCTCGCGACGGGCTCGGATACGGACCAGGCGCGCAAGCTGGCGGCGGCCGCGGCCGCCAGGGTCAGGATCGTCTACTCTTCTTCGCCCCAGTAAGCGGCGTCTTCGCCCTCGTCCTGGGCCTCGATCTCGTAATAAGCGTATCGCGCCACCCGCTCCTTCAGATCGGCATCATATTCGCTTACGTCTTCTACCGCGCCGCCGACGCCGTCATCGGACTCGCCGGCAAGCACCGGCTCTTCCCACGCCTCGGCCATGCCCCGGTAGATCGACACCGCCGGAACATAAGGTTCGGCATAGGAATCGCGCGCCGCCAGCATGTCGCAGTCGGTACAGTCCGCGGTCCGGGCCAGGCGTCCTTCGTCCCAACCGTAGAGCGAGGCAAAGCTCGGCTCGCTCGGGCGAAGCGCGTTTGCATCGACCGCCGCGCCGCGATCGCGCGGATGGATGGCGGGTCCCTGGAAATGGACCGGATTGATCATCCCGATCGTGCTCTCGCCGAGCTGGATTCCGCCGGCGACCGCCAGCAGGATCGAGGCGCCGAGGGCCGGCCATGTGTATGAACTGTTCATCGAAACGCCAAACGAAGCGGGCGCCCAGCCGTTCCCCGAAACGAACTCTGCGTATCGCGTTAAGGACTTAGGCTCCTTGCTTCACGGTCGGCGGGCGAACACGCTTGCGGCGTTCCACGTCGGACGACTCTCGCCATTGGCAATTCGAAGCGCGAGTTCGGCGATGAAATCGTGCAGCCGAATCTCGTCCAGCGGAAAGATCGGAATGGTCAGATCGTCGTTGAGATTGTGGTAGCGAGTGGCCCGGAACGTCCGTTCGATCTCGGCTTCGGGCGTGTCGGCCGCAAAGCCGAACTTGAACGCGGCCGAGGGAATCCCCTGTTCAATGAACGCATACTGGTCCGAGCGGATGAAGCTGTTTCGGTTCGGGAAGGCATCGGGCACGAGCGGAAGGCCCATTTCGGCGCCGATCTGCCGCGCGATCGTACCGATCGAGCTTTCCTCGGCGCCCAGGACGGTGACCGAGGTCAGCGGGAAGATCGGCAGCGCCATGTCATAATTGAGATTGGCGACGATCGAACGGGCCGGGACGCTCGGACGCCGCGCGAAATAACGCGATCCGAGCAGGCCGCGCTCCTCCGCGGTGACGAAGACGAACAGGATCGATCGCAGCGGTCGCCGGCGCTTCAGCCGCTCGGCGATGTCGATCAGGGCAGCCACCCCCGCCGCATTGTCGAGTGCGCCGTTGCTGATCGCGTCGCCCGATGCGGCGGCGCTTCGGCCGACCCCGTCGAGATGTGCGGTCAGGACGACATGCTCGCCGGCCCGGGCGCCACTTCGTCCGGGCAACCGGGCAACGACGTTCGGCGACGTCGAATCGACGCGGCTGGTGGCGAGCCGGACGTTCAGCCTCTTGTTGAGATCGAAGCCGGCGATCGGTCCGGAGGCATCCGCGGCGCGGACGATGTCGGCGAAGCTCCGATCCGAACCGGCGAAGAGTCGCTCCGCGTCGGCAGGGTTCCAGCGCATGGCCAGAAAGGGCCCGGGCTCGCTGCGGAGCGCGGGATCGGCCAGGAACATGGCGGGCCGGTCGGCCGAGCGGACGGACGAGGCCCAGGGCGATTCGAGCTGCGACGGGGTTGAGATGTCGATCGAACCAACGGCGCCCCGCTCGGCGAGCAGGCGGGTTCGCTGGGCCCGGGCGTGGGCCTTGGCGGAGCCTTCGATCGCCTCCGGACCGCCGCTGAGGAAGACGGCGATCTTCCCGTCGAGGTCGATTCCCGACAAATCGTCGTGGCCCCGCTGCGGGATGTGGAGGCCGTAGCCGATGAAGACCAAAGGGGCATCGACGCTTTCCGGAAGCGGACGCCCGGCCGCGACGGTCATCGTCGCCGGCATCTCCACGTCCGCCGCCGCCCCGGCAGCGGTGAGGCTTGCGCTCGACGCCTGATAATCGATCCTCTGCTCGACCAGCGCGACCGGCTGCAGGAAACCATCGGTTCCGGCCGGCTCCAGTCCGAGGCGCTGGAGCTCCGCGACCACGTGGTCGACGGCGCGCTGGTGGCCAGGCGTTCCGGCCGCCCTGCCTTCCATCGCGTCGCTCGACAGGGTCTGGACCAAGGCAAGCCAGCGGCCCGCCCGGTCCGCAGGGCCGGCATCGCCGGGGTCGCCGATCGAAGTGCAGGCCGCGAGGAGGAGAGGGGCAACGAGGCTGAAGCCGAGAAGTGATTTCATCCCGGGCTCTTAGACGGGGGTCGCGAGCCATGGCAAATGCCCCTGCGGGTCCTGCCAGCTGGCTGACAGGTCACGGGCGATTCGCTAATATGCCTTTGCCCGGACTGCCAGGGGGTGTGCCATGATCCTGAATTGGAGTCGGCGATCAATCCTCGATCTCAGCATATGCGCCGCGCTTGCCCCCATCCTGCTGAGCTGCAGTCATCGTCCTGCCTCGGATCGGCTGCCCCGGATCGGCTTCATGATCGGAGAGGGCTACCCGACCATGGAGGCGGCGTTCTTCGCGGAACTCGCCCGTCTAGGCTATGTGGTGGGCGATGATCTGATCGTGGAAACGCGCCGATCGAGGGACTCGGCACAGCTTCAAAGTCAGGCCGCCGAGCTGGCCGCCATGGACCTGGATCTGCTCGTCGCCGCCGCTCTGCCCCAGGCCCTGGCGGTGCGCACGGCCAATCCGAACATGCCGATGGTCGTAGGCACCGCGCCGGGTCTGGTCTCGAACGGCTTTGCATCAAGTCTGGACCGCCCCGGCGGCATCGTCACCGGAATGGACGAATTGCCCGAAGGCGTCACGGGGCGGCGGCTTGGCTACCTGCATGCGGCCGTCCCCGGGCTATCGAGAGTCGCCCTCCTCTCCACCACGCCGGGTCGCGGCGGCCACGAGGCCCAGCTTGCCGATGCCGAAGAGGCCGCGGCGGAGCTCGGGTTGGCGGTCACGCCCTATCGCGCCGCCAATCCTGCCGAAGTCGAGACGGCATTGGCCGCGATTGCCAGCGACCGGATGGACGGGCTCGTCAATTTTCAGGGCGGCCTCTCGCTCGGTCGCCGCCACGCCATAGTTCGCTTCCTCGAAGCTCGTCGGATCCCCGCAATCTACCAATCGAGACATTTCGTCGAAGCCGGCGGCCTGATGGCTTATGCACCCGACCAGGACGAACAGTTCCGAATGGCGGCCCGATATGTTGATCGGATCCTGAGGGGCGCCCGACCCGGCGATCTGCCGATCCGGCATCCTTCACATTATTATCTCACCGTCAGCCGATCCGCCGCCGCCGCGATCGGGCTAACGCTTTCGCCCGATTTCCTGAGCCGCGCGGACTTTGTCGTCGCGTAGGTCCCGCTCACTTATGGTTGGGCGACCCGCGCCTGATCGCGTGCGGCCTTGCGAAACAATAGACCGGACACCAGCCACATGCCGGTGAGGAAGCCCGTCGAGCCGATCACGTCATAGGGCGCGGCCGGTCCTTCGGCCATTCCGCTGGCCAGCGCTATCACGCCCACCGCGATCTGGACGATCGCCGCCGCGAACATCGCCATCGCCAGGCCCGGAGCCCGGAACAAAGCCGCGATCGAACCCAGCAACGCGACGGCCAGCACGGCTCCGAACATCAGGTTGGCCGGATTGTCCTCGTCGCCGATGATTCCGACCGCGCCGTTGATCCAGATGATCAGGAAAGCGGCGGCGATCGCGAGACCGACGGCCGTCCGGAAGGCGACATTGTCGGACGATCGCACGGTCAGCTCGAGCACCAGGCCGACGCTGCCGAACATGATCGTAGCGAAGATGAAATCGAAGACGTCCCAGTTCACCTCGTTCGTGAACTGCATCGCCACCGCCGGCAGCAGCAGCAGGGTGACGGGAATGCTCCAGAAAATGAGACGCCATGGAATTCGGCGACGCTGCCTCATGTCACCGTTCGTCATTTCTCCGTTCACGACTTTTGCTCCTGTCAGTCTCGATCGGCGCACTCTGCTCCGGGCCGGCGATGAGCGTCATGAGCAAAAGCTGAGCCTTTGCTGAAATCCAGATCCGCCGGCGCCGATCTGCGTCCAGGGTGGAAAAGCGCTTGGCGCAAGGCTAGCGGCAGGGCTGTGGATTTTATCGACTCCTTGATGGTGAAGATCGCGCTGATCGGATTGCTCGGGATCGGCGCGCAATGGATCGCCTGGCGGACGGGTAAGCCGGCGATCGCACTGATGCTCCTGGCTGGCCTGATCGCCGGGCCAGTCACTGGAATCATTGTGCCGGAGCGCGATTTCGGCGCCCTGCTCGAGCCGATCGTCAAGCTGGCCGTCGCCGTGATCCTGTTCGACGGCGGCCTCAGCCTGCGTTTCCGCGAAATCAGGCAGCACGGCGGCCCGATCCTCGCCCTGGTGCTGATCGGGGTCCCCGTGGGATGGGCGCTTGGAACCGCCGCCGCTTATTATGGCGCCGGCCTGCCGATCCGTATCGCGGCCCTGTTCGGCGGAATCATGGTCGTCACCGGACCGACCGTCGTGGGGCCGCTGCTTCGAAATCTGAACATCGGCAGGCGGCCGGCGCAGATCCTGAAATGGGAAGCGATCGTCAACGATCCGATCGGTGCGCTTCTCGCCGTCTTCATCTTCGCCTGGATCACCTACGAGGGCGCGCAGCTAAGCCTGGGCGCCATTGCCGCCGAGATCGCGATCGCAACCGCCGTGGCCGGACTTCTCGGCGTCACGCTTGCCCTG
>DASTDX010000116.1:0-46320 GCA_035710145.1 Allosphingosinicella sp. | reverse complement strand
GCCGACCTGCGCATCGAGCCGGGCCTCACCGGGATCGTCGGCCCCAATGGCTGCGGCAAGTCCAACGTCCTCGAGGCGATCCGCTGGGTGATGGGCGAATCCTCGCCCAAATCGATGCGCGGCGGCGAGATGGACGACGTCATCTTCGCCGGAACCGCGATGCGCCCGGCCCGCGACTTCGCCGAGGTCTCGCTTCTGCTCGAGCGCCAGAGCGGGGACATGGCCGCCGAGGCGGGAGGAATGCCGACCGGCGAAGTCGAGGTCACCCGCCGGATCGAGCGCGGTGCCGGCTCCGCCTATCGGGTCAACGGCCGCGACGTCCGCGCCAAGGACGTCGCCTTGCTGTTCGCCGACGCGGCGACAGGCGCCCATTCGCCGGCTCTCGTCAGCCAGGGAAAGATCAGCGCCGTCATCGCCGCCAAGCCGACCGAGCGCCGGCTGATGCTGGAGGAAGCGGCGGGAATCGCCGGCCTGCATGTCCGCCGCAAGGACGCCGAGCAGAAATTGCGGGCGGCTGAAGCCAACCTCGTCCGGCTCGATGAAGTGCTGGCCGACATGGAGCTCAGAAGCTCGGCGCTGAAGCGGCAGGCGCGGGCCGCGGAGCGCTACCGCAAGCTCTCCGACCAGATCAGGGTCGCCGAGGGACGGTTGATCTTCGCCCGATGGAAAGAAGCGGCGCAAGCGGCGGAATCGGCCCGGGCCGAGGCCGAGGCGGCCGCCGCTTCGGTCGAACGGGCGGCCGAGGCGCAACGCGCCGCCGCCGCCTGGCAGCACGAGGCCGCAAAGGACCTTGCCGACAAGAGAAAGGCCGCCGAGGCGGCACGCGAACGGGCTTCCGAGCTCGGCCACAAGCTCGCCTCGCTTCGTGCCGAGCGCGACTCGATCCGGCGACGGATCGACGAGCTCGGCGAGCGGCAGCGGACTCTGGCCGCCGACCAGGCGCGCGAGGACCGGCTTCGCGAGGATGCCAGAGAGACGATCGAGAAGCTCGAAGAGGAGCTTTCGGCGATCGCCGCCCGGCTCGCGGAAGCGGAAAGCCGGCGCGGGACGATCGACATCAGGACCGTCGAGCATGAGGATGAAGCCCGGGCGGCGGAAAGCGAACTGGGCAAGGCCCGCGCCGTCCAGGCCGCCGAGCAGGCCGAGGCGCGGGTCGCTCTGGCGGCGCTGGACACGGCCCGTCAGAAACTGGTCCGGGCCGAGGCCGAAGCCGGCAGGATCCAGGAGCAACTCGAGAGCCTGAGCGGCAACGAGGCCCTGGTCGAGACGCTCGAAGCCGCGCGCGTCCGGCGCGACGAAGCCGAGGGCCAACTGGAGCGCGCCGGCGAAGCGATCGGCGCCGCCGAGGCCGAGCGCCAGCAGGCGGCAGCGGACCGCGACGCCGCCGAAAGCGAGGCGGCGTCCGCGCGGGCCGCATTGAGCGCGCTGGAATCGGAAGCCCGGGCCCTCCTGAAGGCGGTCGAGGGCAGCGGCGGCGACCGGGCCATCGACCGGACCAAGGCGCAAAAAGGCTATGAACGGGCGCTTGCGGCGGCCCTGGGCGAGGACCTCGACGCCAGCCTGGAGGCCGACAGCCCGAGGCGCTGGACCGGGGCCGAGGTACAACCGGGCGACCCGGGCCTGCCGGCGGGCTGTCGAGCCCTCGCCGATTTCGTCGAGGCGCCTTCCGCGCTTCTACGGCGGCTCCGCCAGATCGCCGTTACCGAGCAGGACGACGGCATCGCCCTCGCCGTCGGGCAGAGGCTGGTCACCCTGGACGGGAAGCTTCGCCGCTGGGACGGCTACGTCGCCTCTGGCCTTGGCGCCGCCGCCGCCGAGAGGCTGATAAGGGTCAACCGCCTTGCCGAGATCGAACAGGCCCTCCCCGCCGCCGCCGCCTCGGTCGAGGCGGCCGAGGCCCGCACCGCCGCGGCGATGGCCAAGATGGCGCAAGCGCGCGAGGCGGCCGACAGCGCCCGCCGCGCCGAAGCCGAAGCGACTGCAGCGATCCGCGAGGCGAGCCGGGCCGAGGACAATGCGTCGGTCGAGATGGAACGGCTCGAGCTTCGGCGAAGCGGCCTGGCCGAGCGCTCGGAGATCGCCGCCGCCGACCTCGCCGATGCGCGCCGGGCGGTCGAGGAAGCGGAAAAGATCCAGGTGGAGCTTCCCGACGCGGCGGCGACCGAGGAACATGTCGCGCAGCTTCGCGCGGCCGCCGAGCGGGCCCAGTCCGCACTGGCCGAGGTACGCGCGGAAGCGGCGACCTATGCCCGGGCGGTCAGTGCCGACCGCCAGCGCGCCGAAGCGGCCAGGAAGGAACAAGCGGACTGGCGCGCCCGTGGCGCCGAGGCCGAGAAGCGCCACGTCGAATTCGCCCGCCGGATCGCGGACGCGGATGCCGAGGCCTCGAGGCTTGCCGCGGCACCCGAGGAAATGGAGCAGGCGATCACGGCCCTGACCGAGCAGTCGGTTCTGGCATCGGAGGCAGCCCGCGCCGCGGCCGCCCACGAACGTGGCGCCGAAGAGAAGATGCGCGAACTGGAAGCGCGGCTGGCGGATGTCGGCGAAGCGCTTGCGGCCGCGCGCGAGGGACGCGCCGGCGCCGCCGCACGGGCCGAGGCGCAGGAAGCGCGCCGGATCGAGATGGGCCGGATCTCAGGCGAGAAATTCGAATGCCCGCCGCCCTTGCTTCCCGAAAAACTCGGCTTCGAGGAAGATTCGATCGAGGCGGTGACCTCGGAATCGGCGCGGCTCGAGCGCCAGACCCAGGAGCGCGAGCGGATCGGACCGGTCAACCTCGTCGCCGAGACCGAGCTGAATGAACTCGAGGAAAGCCGGAACGCCTCGCAAGGCGAGCGCGAGGAGCTGGGGGTGGCAATCCACCGTCTGCGCGGAAGCATCGGCAGCCTCAACCGCGAAGGCCGGGCGCGACTGCTCGCCGCCTTCCAGGAGGTCGACCGTCACTTTCGAAGCCTGTTCACGACCCTGTTCGAGGGCGGCCAGGCGCATCTCGAGCTGGTCGAGAGCGACGATCCGCTCGAGGCGGGGCTCGAGATCCTCGCCCAGCCGCCGGGCAAACGGCTCGCCACCCTCACCTTGCTGTCGGGCGGCGAACAGGCGCTGACGGCGATCGCCTTGATCTTCGCCCTGTTCCTCACCAATCCGGCGCCGATCTGCGTGCTCGACGAAGTCGACGCGCCGTTGGACGACGCCAATATCGAGCGCTTCTGCGACCTGCTCGACCGGATGGTCGGCGATACCGACACAAGATATCTGATCGTCACCCACAATGCGGTGACGATGAGCCGGATGCATCGTCTGTTCGGAGTGACGATGATCGAGAAGGGCATCAGCCGCCTCGTCAGCGTCGATCTCGGCGGCGCCGAACGTCTCCTCGCGGCGGAGTAATAAAAGGGTCGGCGAGCGCCCGTCCCTCAGCCAATGCGACCCTTCGTCGATGAGAGTGGCTGACACATCGCTCAGGGGGTAGACGTCCCCAATGGCCCGGGAAGATTCCGACATGCGTTTCGTCCCTACCCATCCGCCGCGCGGCAATGGCCCGGTGGCGGTGTGGCGGGGCTTCGTCGGAGAGCGGGCGCGGACCGCCGTCTACGGCTGGTCGGAACGGGCGTTCACGGACGATTACATTCGCCGCAACGTATTCGGCCACCAGGTCCATATCCCGCTTCACCCGGACATGGTGCAGCGGGTGATGCTCGACAACGCCGCCAATTACGTGAAGCCCGATTTGGTGCTGAAGCTCCTGCGTCCGACGATCGGCCAGGGCCTGCTCAGCGCCGACGGCGCCTTGTGGCGCGAGCAGAGGCGGATCGTCGCCGCCAATTTCGCGCCAGCGGCAGTGGACGCCTCGATGCCCGCCTTCGCGGTTGCCGCCGAGGCAAGGATGCAAGGCTGGACCCCGGGGCTTCGCGACATGGCCGCCGAAGCGACCGCGACGACGATGAGGATCATCAGCGACACCCTGTTCGCCAGCGATCCGCGCCTGACCAGCGAGGCCGCGATGGCTCATATCGCCGCCGCCCTCGACGGAGTCAGCGAAGCGCGCCTGCAGGTCCTGCTCGGGCTGCCGATCATGCCCTGGAGCCGGCGCGGTCTGAAGGGGCGAAGCGGCCAGCTGTTTCTTCGCCGGACCCTCACCCAATTGGTCAAGGACCGCCTGCCCAGCGGCGGCCCGGATGACTTTCTCGGCCGACTGATCCGCGAGCTTCACGCGCGGTTCGATCCGGACGAGGCGCTGAAGCTGGCGGTGGACAATGCCGCGACCTTCTACCTCGCCGGCCACGAGACCACCGCCAATGCCCTCACCTGGACCCTCTATCTGCTGGCCGAGCAGCCCGAGCTGCAGCGGCAGGCGGCGGCCGAGTCGCGCTCCGCTCTGGGGGCCGGAGCCGACGATCCGGGCCTTCCGGACCGGCTGCCGCTGCTGCGCCGGATCCTGGAGGAATCGCTTCGGCTCTATCCGCCGGCGCCGCGCATGGACCGGCAGGTGGTCGAGCCCGACCGGATCGGCGACCATGAAGTGAAACCGGGCGACATCGTCTCGATCTGGCCCTGGCTTCTTCATCGCCACAAGAAATGGTGGGACGATCCCGACGCCTTCGATCCGGACCGCTTCACCGCCGAGGCCAAGGCCAAGCGCCACCGTTTCCAGTACCTCCCCTTCGGCGGCGGCCCACGGGTCTGCGTCGGCGCCCGTTTCGCCACTGCGGAGGCGCTGACCGTGCTCGCGCACTGGCTCGCCAAATGGACCTTCGCCCCTGCGCCACAGCGGGAGGTCAAGGTGTCCGGCATGGTGACATTGCGACCGTCAGGCGGGCTGCCGCTGCAGATCGAACAGTCTGCCTAAAGGCGAGGCCGCTGCAGCTTTCCCGTCTGGGGTTCAACGCTCGGCTAACGCAAAACAATCGCAGCCGTATTTGCTATTGCGAATAATTCGCAACAACATTAGACCCCGCCACAGAACATAATTTCCAGGGGTTTCCATGTTGCTTCGTTCCGTGTCGCGTCTCGCGATCATCCTCTTTGTGCCAACCGCCGCCTCCGCGGCCGACACCAACATCATCGCCGACGTCGCCGTCGCCGGCGACTCCGCAGCGGATGATCAGGGCCTGCCGATCGTGATCACCGGCCAGCGCGAGGAATATGGCGCCCGCTCCACCCGAAGCGCCACCCGCACCGATACCGACATCCGCAACGTTCCGCAGGCGATCACCGTCATTTCGGAAAGCCAGATCGAGGACCAGGCGCTGCGTTCGATGGCCGAGGTACTCACTTACGTCCCCGGAGCGATGCCCGGCACAGGCGAGGCCAATCGCGACCAGATCACGCTTCGCGGCAACAACACCACCGCCGATTTCTTCATCGACGGCCTTCGTGACGACGCCCAATATTTCCGCGACCTCTATAATTCGGAGCGGATCGAGATCCTGCGCGGCCCGAACGCGATGATCTTCGGCCGCGGCGGCGGCGGCGGAGTCGTCAACCGGGTGACCAAGAGATCCAGCGGCAATTCCTATAACGAGTTCGCGATCAGCGGCGACAGCGAGGGAGGCTACCGCCTGTCAGGCGACGTCGATCAGCCGATCGGCGGCGTTGCCGGCCTGAGAATCAACGGCGTCTACGAAAATGGCGAGAGCTTCCGCCGCGGTGTCGAGCTGGAGCGCTACGGGGTCAATCCGACGGTCGGAATCGTCCTTGGCGACGAGACCAGGATCGACCTGTCCTACGAATATTTCCACGACCGGCGGACCGCCGACCGCGGCGTGCCGGCGTTTGGCGACCGGCCGCTGGAAGGCGCCGACCGGACCTTCTTCGGCGACCCGGACCAGAGCTTCGCCGACGTCGACGTCCATATCGGCGGGTTCGCGATCGAGCATCGGCTCGCCGAGAGCCTCACCGTGCGCAACCGCACCCAGTTCGCCGATTACGACAAATATTATCAGAACATCTTCCCCGGCGACCTCAACGAGACCACCCAACGGGTCAGTCTCTCGGGCTATAGCGATGTCGCCCAGCGCGAGAATCTGATCAGCCAGACCGACCTCGTCTGGGAGAGCCGCATCGGCGGAATCGACCAGACCCTCCTGTTCGGGTTCGAGATCGGCCGGCAGGAGACGCTGAGCCGGCGCCGCAACGGCTTCTTCCAGCTTCCGGGGGAGGCCACCCGTCGCTCGTCCCTGTCGGTGCCGGTCACGGCCCCGACGATCGATGCCGACGTCATCTTCCTGCCGTTCAACACCGCGGGGTGCGCCCCGCCCGTCACCGCGACCTGCACGGCCGCCAATTTCAACAACAGCGAAGCGACGGTCGCGGCCCTCTATGTCCAGGACCAGATCCGGCTGTCCGAGGCGTTCGAGATCGTCGCGGGCGTGCGCTTCGACCGGTTCGAGCTGGAGGCGACCAATCTCAACAATGGAGCCACGCTCGAGCGGGTCGACGAGCTTTTCTCGCCCCGTCTGGGGCTGATCTTCCGGCCCATGCCGAGCCTGTCGCTCTACGCGAGCTACAGCCGTTCCTATCTGCCGAGCTCGGGCGACCAGTTCACCTCGCTCGACCTCACTGCCGCGTCCCTGAGGCCCGAGCGCTTCGACAATTACGAAGTCGGATTGAAGTGGGAGCCGATCCAGGGCCTGCTGGCCTCGGTCGCCGTCTATCAGCTGGACCGGACCAACACGCGCGCCGCGGGGCCGACGCCGGGAACGATCGTCCTGACCGGCGCCCAAAGAAGCCGCGGGATCGAGATCGGCCTCGAGCGTCACATCAGCGACCAGTGGCAGGTTTCCGCCGGTTATGCGCTCCAGGAGGCGGAGATTTCGCGGACGACGTCGGCGGCGCCGGCCGGCCGCGAGGTGCCCCTCGTCCCGCGTCACCAGTTCTCGGCCTGGAACCGCTACAATGTCAGCGACCGGATCGGTTTCGGTCTCGGCCTGGTCGCCCGATCGAAGGTCTATTCTTCGATCAGCAACGCGGTCACCCTGCCAGGCTATGCCCGGGTCGACGCGGCCTTGTTCTTCGAGCTCGCCGAGGGAATAGAGGCCCAGGTGAATGTCGAAAACCTGTTCGGCGAGGACTATTTCGCGACCGCGCACAACGACAACAATATCGCGCCCGGGGCGCCCCGCACCGCCCGGGCCACGTTGCGGATGAGGTTCTGACGATCGCGTGCCGATGTTCCGCGGGAAAATCTGGCTTTGGGCGCTGCTGGCACTCCCGGCAGTCTACCTGGTCTACCGCTGGCGATCGGAAAATCTGTGGCCCGACGAACTCGTCGCTCCCAGCGGGGAATGGGCTGCCCGGCTGATCATCTTCGCGTTGATGCTGACGCCCCTGGCCATGCTTCTGCCGCGCGTGCGGCCGATCCTCTGGCTGGTCGCCCGACGGCGCGCGTTCGGAGTCGCCGCCTTCGGCTACGCCCTCCTCCACCTCGGTTTCTACATCGCCGAGATGGAGACGGTCCGGAACATGCTTGCAGAACTAGATGCGACCGGGATCTGGACCGGGTGGGCCGCTTTCGCCCTGATGCTGCCCCTCGCGATCACCAGCAACGATTATTCGATGCGGGCGCTTCGGCGAGGCTGGAAGAAGCTGCAGCGCCTCGCTTACCCGGTCGCGATCCTCACTTTGGTCCACTGGATCTTCGTCCATAACGAGAAGACCGAGGCGCTCATCCAGTTCGCGCCCTTGATATTGCTTCAGATTTATCGTCTCGTCCGGCTCGCGGCATCGCGGCGCTCCGGACGGGAACTCCCATCCGCTGCCTGAAAAAAGGAAGACCGAATGCGATATTTTCCCTGTCTGCTTGCCGCCGCCGGCGGCGCTTTCCTGTTCGCCGCGACGCCCGCCTCGGCGACCGGAATGATGACCTGCGAATCCGGCCCCCAGTCCGGCTGGCGCAGCCAGGAGCAACTGGTCGAGACCCTGACCCGCCAGGGCTGGCAGGTGCGCCGGACCAAGATCGACGGCGGCTGCTACGAAGTCTACGGCACCACCCCCCAGGGCGACCGCGTCGAGGCCTATTTCCACCCCGTCACGTTCCAGCAGCTACTGGTATCGCGTCGCGGCGAGGTGATCTTCCGCGCCCCGGCCAACTGATCTTTCGACAGAAGGGGATCCCCTCCCCTTGCGGCCTGAATCGCCGGCGTGATCCCAGGATCGCGCCGGCTTTTCCTCAGATGCCGGCGGTGTAGACGTCGCAGGCGGCGGGATCGCCGCCGCGGAAGCCGCGCATCAACGCTTCCTGGCGCTGCGCCGAGGTGCCGTGGGTAAAGCTTTCCGGGACGACCCGGCCCTGGCCCGCGCGCTGCAGCGTGTCGTCGCCGATCGCGGCTGCCGCCGTCATGCCTTCCTCGATATCGCCGGGCTCGAGCGTGCTCCGCTCACGCGCCGCCCAGACGCCGGCATAGCAATCCGCCTGGAGCTCCATCCGGACCTGGAGCGCGTTCGCCGCCGATTCCTGGCCGACAGCCTGCTGGGCCTGACGGATCTGGCCGGCGGTACCGGTGATGGTCTGGACGTGATGCCCGACCTCATGCGCGACGACATAGGCCTGGGCAAAATCGCCCGGCGCGCCATGACGCTGCGCGAGTTCTTCGAAGAAGGTCGTGTCGAGGAAGATGCCCTGATCGGCCGGGCAGTAGAAGGGACCCATCGCCGATTGCCCGTAGCCGCAGCCGGTTGGCGCTCCGCCACGGTAGAAGACCAGACGGGGCGGCTGGTAGGTCTGCCCGGCCGCGGTGAACAGCTCCGACCACTGGTCCTCGCTCGAGGCGAGCACCTGGCAGAGGAAGCGCCGCTGCTCGTCGGCACCGCAGACTTCGGCCGCGGTCTGGCCGTTGGTCCGCTGCTGCGGCGCCACCGTCTGCTCGCCGCCACCGGAGATGCCAAGCGGATTGCCGCCGAGAAGCATCATGACGATGAACAGGACGATGACCCCACCGATGCCGAACCGGCTGAATACCAGGCCCATGAGCATCCCGGCGCCGCCGCCCAAGCCGCCTCCGCCCAGGCCGCTCCGGCCGCCTTCGCGAAACTCGACATTGTCGCTGGTCCTGCGGCCACCAAAGCGCATGAGAAGCTCCATGTTGGAAAATCGGTTACGCGGACAGAATGTTCGGCGAGGGTTGCGGTTGCATTCGGACCCGTCAAGCGCGAAAGACGGCCTCCCTCAACCTGAAGGTGCGTTCATGTTCCTCGAAGGCAAGACTGCGCTCGTCACCGGCTCCACCTCCGGGATCGGGCTCGCCATCGCCCGCGCCTTTGCGGCCGAAGGCGCGAAGGTGACATTGAACGGATTCGGCGACCCGGCCGAGATCGAACGCGTGCGAGAGGAGCTCGGCGCAAGCTACAGCGACGCCGATCTCACCAGGCCGGAATCGATCGAGCGGATGATCGACGAAGCCGGTCCGATCGACATCCTGATCAACAATGCCGGTACCCAGCACGTCTCGCCGATCGACAGCTTCCCGGCCGACAAATGGGACCTGATCATCGCGCTCAACCTGTCCGCTGCCTTCCACACCATCCGGCTCGCCTTGCCGGCGATGAAGGCGAAGAAATGGGGCCGGATCATCAACACCGCATCCGCGCACAGCCTCGTCGCAAGCCCCAACAAGGCGCCCTACGTCGCTTCCAAACATGGCATTGCCGGCCTGACCAAGGCGGTGGCGCTGGAAACGGCGACGAGCGGAGTGACGGTCAACTGCATCAGCCCCGGCTATGTCTGGACTCCCCTGGTCGAGAAACAGATTCCCGACACGATGAAGGCGCGCGGGCTCACCCGCGAGCAGGTGATGAACGACGTCCTCCTCGCCGCCCAGCCGACCAAGCAATTCGTGACCGTCGACCAGGTGGCCGCTTTGGCCCTCTTCCTCTGCCGCGACGAAGCCCAGGCGATCACCGGCGCCAATCTCAGCATGGACGGCGGCTGGACCGCGCAGTAGCGTCCTTCTCAAGAGCCGCGGCAAGCTGCGCCGGAACCAAGGCTGCCAGCGGCGAATTGCGCTTTTCCAGGTCTCACGCGAGGTGTCATTGGACGAAGCCGGATCCACGACTCGAAGCCCGCCGGCCTTCGCCGCCTGGCTCGTCCATGCCTTCACCGCCAGCGGCGTCGTCATCGCCCTTCTCGCCTTGCTGGCCGTCGAAAGGGGAGAATTCCGCCTGGCCTTGCTGTGGCTGATGCTCGGGCTGGCGATCGACGCGGTCGATGGTTCGCTCGCGCGATGGGCCAGGGTCAAGGTGAAGGCGCCCCGGATCGACGGCGACACGCTCGATCTCATAATCGACTATCTCACCTACGTGTTCGTGCCGACGATGCTGATCGTCCGAAGCGGCCTGTTGCCGGAGCGTCTGGCCTTGTTCCTGGCCGGCCTGATCCTGGTTTCCGCGCTCTACAATTTCACCCGTCGGGACCTGAAGACCGAGGACAATTATTTCCGCGGCTTTCCCGCCAACTGGAACGTCATCGCTTATTATTTCTTCGTTGCCGAACCGGCCCCGGTCGTGGCGGTGACGGTGATCGTTGCACTGGCCGGCGCTACCTTCGCGCCGATCCATTTCGTCCACCCGTTCCGGGTCCGCGATTATGGGCGCATCCTGCCGTTGCTCGCTTTGGGCTGGGCCGGCGTGACGGCAATGTTGCTCTACCCGGATTGGGACGCGGCGGTGTGGCGAGTGCTCCTGATAGCCTCACTGGCCAGCGCCGCGATCCTCGTCGGCCTGGGGCTGTGGCGAACCTTTCGGGGACCACGTCCCAGCCTTCCCGCCTAAAGGAACGGGGACGCCGTTCGGTTGTTGGAGAGCCGTAACAACGTCAGGAGCTTATCATGCGTCTCGGAATCAGCCTCGGCGGACTGATTGTCATCCTCCTCATCCTCTGGCTGCTTTTCGGCTAGGTCACCTTCCTTCAAGGCTCCAGAACGGGCTGCGTATTCGGCCTGGGCGGCGGCTCGGGCACATCCTCGCGCTCGGGTAGCACTTCCTCGTGAAGCGTCAGCGGCTCGCCGATCCAGATGCGGTCTGCGACATGATCCCGTCTCGGAAATCCGCTGTTGCAGTGGACGAGGATGCTGAGGTCGCCGTGGTTGAGCATCAGCCAGGGCACCAGGGTGGCGAACAGATCGGGCGCGAAGGCGATCTGGAACATGGGCAGATCGTGCGGGCCGACCGGCCTCTCGTGCCAGGTGCCGAGCTGGACGGCGAACCGCTCCGCGACCGCCTCGCGCAATCGTCGGGCCGTCGCCGCCTGCGCCTCCCCCCCGAAATAGACGTGCGCGTGAAAGGAGGTGATCTCGGCGACCCGCCTCATGCCGCGCGTTCGAGGAACGCCGTCTCCCGATCGACCCAATGCTTGAAGCTAGGCCGTCCGAGGATCCGCCCGACATAATCGGTGATCCTGGGGTAACGCTCCGGATCGATCGCGACGTTGATGTGCTTGAAGTTGGCAAACGGGCTCGCCACCGAAATGTCGGCCAGGGTCAGCCGGTCCTCGACCAGATAGCGGCTGTCGGGGATCACCCCCTCGAGATAATCGAGCAAAGGCGGCAATTCCTCGCATTCCGCCTTGGCGGCAATTTCCTCGTCGCCGGGCATCCCGAGGAAGCGCGGCGCGACCATCCGGTTGAAGAACATCTTGCCGCCGCAGGAGAACAAGACGGTGTCGGCGAACTCGTCGAACCAGACGGCCCGAGCGCGCGCCCGGGGCTCGAGCGGGATCAGGTTGGGCTCGGGCTTCACCGCCTCGAGATAGGTGATGATCGCCGTGGAATCGGAAATGGCGAAATCGCCGTCACGAAAGCCCGGCATCTTGCCGAACGGACTGGCCTCCAGGAATTCCGGCTCCTTGTTGCCGAGGCCGCTCGGCTTCAGCTCGACCTCGATTCCCTTCTCGGCGGCGAAGGCGAGCACCTTTCGGACGTATGGCGAGATCGAGGATCCATAGACGATCATGATGACGGCTCCCTGGACAGGTCGTTTTCCGCCACTTGCGATAATCCTACCGCCGGGCAGCGTCACGCGGTAATCTCGACTGAGCCTTGCCCCCCAGGGATGGACGTAGGGGGTAATGGGCAGGGAATCTCACGGCGATGGCGGGAAAGCGACCCTTCCACTAGACTGTGGTCCATGCACCGCTTTGTCGCCTTCTTCGTGCTTGCCGGCCTCTCCGCCTGCCTCACGCCTCCGGAGGGAGAGCCCACGGTCCGCCATGTCCGGCTGATGGAAACCGCGCGACTGGGGTCGCTGCAAGTCACCCCTGTGGCCGTCGCCGAGGACAGCCGTTGTCCAACCGGGGTCCAGTGCATCCAGGCCGGAACGGTCCGGATCCAGGCCCGAATCGTGGACGGGGGCGGCGGCACGCGCGACCAGACGCTGTCGCTCGGGGTGCCGGTCGACGCCGGTGGGGGGCGGTTAAGCCTGATCCGGGTCTGCCCTCATCCCGTCTACCGGGCGCGGATCCGGCCCGCAGACTATCTGTTCAGCCTAAGGTGGTCGACCGCCGACGATTCGATCACGCCCGATCCTTTGGCCTGCCCGCCACGCTGATTGTTCGCCCGGACGGGCGCGGGATCGACTCTTAACGAAAAATTCGGCGAGCCGGCCCTAGAAACATTGTTCGGGCAGGGGATCGGGCATGAGCGCAATGCGCAGAATGATGGGGCGGTCAGGCATGGCGTCGCGCTGGCGCCGGCGTCGCATGTGCGTCCTGATCCACGATCAGCCCGTCCCTGCCGCGCTTCGCGAGGTCTCCGCCACCGGCGCCTTCCTCGAGACCAATGTCCGACCTGAAATCGGCACGCGGATTGAACTTCATCACCCGGAAGCCGGAGCCATCGCCGGCATCGTCAGGTCCGTGGCGAAGGACGGAATCGGCATCGACTTCGATGTCGATATCCGGTCGGTCGGCTTCGCGCTTGCGGCGATCGCCGCCGACATGAGCCACCCCGAGCTCTAGTCTTCCACCCAATCGGCTCTCCTGTAGCCCTGCACGTGGAGCAAGGCGGTGAGATCGCCGCGATCGATCCGGGCGTCCGCGGCCGCCGCCGTTGCCGGCTTGGCGCGAAAGGCTACGCCCAAACCGGCAGCGGCGAGCATCGGGATGTCGTTGGCGCCGTCACCGACCGCCAGTACCTGGTCCAGCTTCAAGCCGCGCGCGGCGGCGCTGCGGATCATCGCCTCGAGCTTGCCGTGGGCATCGACGATCGGCTTGCGCACCGCGCCGGTGAGCCGTCCATCTTCGATCAGCAGAATATTGCTCGCGACTTCGTCGAAGCCGATCTCAGCCGCCACCGGTTCCGCGAAACGCGTGAAACCGCCGGAGACGAGCAGGCCATAGGCACCGTTAGCACGCATCGTTCGCACCAAGGTCCGGGCGCCCGGCGTCAGCCTCACTTTTTCCTCACGGCAAAGGTCGATCACGCCCTCGTCGAGATTCCTGAGCAAGGCGACCCGTTCGTCGAGGGCGCGTTCGAAATCGATCTCCCCGAGCATCGCCCGCTCGGTCACCGCCGCGACCTGTGCCCTCACCCCCGCATATTCGGCCAGCTCGTCGATGCATTCGACGTCGATCATCGTCGAATCCATGTCGGCGACGAGCATCGCCCGCCGGCGCCCCGCGCGCGGCTGCACGACGACGTCGCAATCCATCGCCTCCAGGACAATGCGCGCTTCTAACGGATCCCCACTGAAGGCGAGATCGCAGGCGCTCCCTTCATCGATCCATTCCACCGCGCCCGGGACAAGGTCGCGCTGGGCGAGCCTGTCGGCGGCGGCGGAAATATCGCCGCGCTCCAACGCGTCCTTTGCTATCAACGTGGCGATGAACATGACTTCCTCAGGCAGGCCAGTGTTGGCGCTCATTGCAGGGCCGACCGCCAGCGGCAAGTCGGGCCTGGCGCTGAAGCTGGCGGAAAAGACCGGCGGCACGATCATCAATGCCGACAGCGCCCAGGTCTATCGAGATCTGCGCCTGGTCTCCGCGCGGCCGAGCGCCGAGGAGGAAAACAGGGTCGCCCACCGGCTCTACGGCTATCGCGATGGCGCCGATGCCTGTTCCGCAGCCGACTGGGCCGAGGACGCGAAGGTGGCGATCGCCGAGGCGGTGGAAGCAGGGAGCCTGCCCATCCTGACCGGTGGCACCGGCCTCTATCTGCGCACGCTGATCGAGGGCATCGCCCCGGTCCCCGAGATCGACCCCGAAATCCGAGCCCAGGTCCGGGCGATGGACCGGGAATCGGCGCGGGCAGCCCTCCTGCTCGAGGATCCGCAGGCCGCGGGACGGCTTCGCCCGACCGACACGACCCGGATCGCCCGGGCGCTCGAGGTCGTCAGGTCGACCGGCCGGTCGCTCGCTTACTGGCAGAAGGAGAAGATCGGCGGAATCGGTGGCGACTTCGCCCTTCGTCCACTGATCCTCCTGCCGCCGCGGGACTGGCTCAATGCCCGCTGCGACGAGCGCTTCGAGCAGATCTTTTCGGACGAAGGCATATCGGAGGTGTCGGCGCTGCTGAAGCGGGGACTGCCCGCATTGGCGCCGATCATGCGGGCGATCGGCGTGCCCGAAATCGCCGCTTACCTCCGCGGCGAAATCGGCCGCGACGAAGCCCTCGCCGCCGGCAAGACCGCGACCCGGCAATATGCGAAGCGCCAATATACGTGGTTCCGCCGCCAACCACCGCCTGACTGGACGCGCTTCAGCGATCCGCTGGATTGCGGCGCGGTGCCGCTTGCCCTAGCCGGGTTCGGTGACTGAAAGGGCGCCGATGCGGGTCTATTCCGACAAGGATTGCGACCTGTCGCTGATCCGCGGCCGAAAGGTTGCGATCATCGGCTATGGCAATCAGGGGCGCGCCCAGGCGCTCAACCTGCGCGACAGCGGGGTAATGGTGACGGTGGCGCTCGCCGAAGGATCGCGCGGCCGCGCCCTCGCCCAGGAAGAAGGCTTCGACGTAAAGACGTCGGCCGAAGCCGCGGCGGGGGCGGACCTGGTCGTGATGCTGGCCGCGGACGAGGATCATGGCCGGATCTATGCGGAAGAGATCGCGCCCAATCTGCGCGAAGGCGGCGCGTTGAGCTTTGCTCACGGCCTCAGTATCCGTTTCGGCCTGATCTCGCCGCGCCCCGATCTCGATATCATCCTGGTCGCCCCGAAGGGCCCAGGCACGGCCCTGCGGCGCGATTTCGAAGCCGGGTCGGGCCTCATCTCCCTCTTTGCGGTCGCCCAGGATGCGAGCGGAGGCGCCGAAGGCCTTGCCTTGTCCTACGCCGCCGCGATCGGCAGTGGCCGGGTCGGGATCCTTCCGACCAGCTTCGCCGAGGAATGCGAGGCCGATTTGTTCAACGAGCAGGCGGTTCTGTGGGGCGCGATCCCGGAACTGATCCATGCCGGCTTCGAGACCCTGGTCGAGGCCGGCTTCTCTCCCGAAATCGCCTATTTCGAATGCCTTACGGAAGTGAAACTGATCGCCGACCTGATTTATGAGCGGGGCATAGCCGGGATGCGCGAGGCGATTTCCAATACGGCGGAGTTCGGCGCGCTCAAGGGCGGGACCCGGATCGTCAACCAGGATACGCGCACCGAGATGCGGCGGATCCTGCGCGAGGTGCGCAGCGGCCTGTTCGTCGAGGACCTGATCGCCGATGCGCGCGACGGCTACCCTCGCCTCAAGGCGTCGCGCGAGGCGGCGCATCGCCATCCGATCGAGTCGGTGGGAAGGAAGCTCCGCGACCTGGCGAAGGGCGGTCTAGACCAGGCCGACTGAATCGAGCCGGTCGATCAGGGCATCGGTCGACGGATCGAAATGAATGCCGCTGTCGCCCTGCCCGTCCATGGTCTTCGCCATTTCCTTGCCGAGCTCCACGCCGAACTGATCGAATGGGTTGATCCCGAGCAGGACCGCATTGGCGAAGGTGCGATGCTCATAAAAGGCGATCAATGCACCCAAAGTGCGGGCGTCGAGCCGGTTGAGGAGGATCGTCGTCGAGGGCCGGTCGCCCGGATAGTGACGGTGCGGATCGTCCGACTCGCGGCCCGCAAGCAGGGCAGCACCCTGGGCGAAGCAATTGACCAGCAATTGCCGATGATGCTCGGGGGCAAGGCTGTGGCCAGGCTCCAGCGCGGCGACGAACTCGATCGGGACGAGGTGGGTCCCCTGGTGGAGCAACTGAAAGACGGCATGTTGGGCATCGGTTCCGACGCCGCCCCAGACGATCGGTGCGGTCGCCCGCTCAACCGGCGTCCCGTCGAGCCTGACGCTCTTGCCGTTCGATTCCATCTCGAGCTGCTGGAGATAGGACGGAAGCAGCCGAAGCCTTTCGTCATAGGCGAAGACGGCGCGGCTCGACGCGCCGCGGACGTTGGCATAATAACGGTCCACGAACGCCGCGAGCACAGGCGCGTTGCGCTCGATCGGGGCCAGGCGGAAATGCCGGTCCATCGCCGCCGCCCCTTCGAGCAAATTCTCGAACGCCTCCCAGCCCAGAGCCAAAGCCGCAGGGAAGCCGACCGAAGACCATAAGGAGAATCGCCCGCCGACGGTTTCCGAAAAAGGCAGGACCCGAGTCTCGTCGACGCCGAAGGCGATCGCCTTGTCGGGGCTGGCGGTGAGCGCGACGACCTTCCCGTAAGGATCGGTGACTCCCCCTTCGTCCATCCATTGAAGCGCGGAACGCGCGTTCAGCATCGTCTCGCTGGTCGTGAATGTCTTGGATGCGATCACCAGCAAGGTCGCATGCGGATCGAAGTCGGCGATGGCTTCATCGAGGGCGGCGCCGTCGACGTTGGAGACGATCGCGGCATCGTAACGGCCGGCGCCGCGGCCGAGCGCGTCGATCAGGAGGTCCGGGCCCAAAGCCGACCCGCCGATCCCGACATGGAGGATGTGCCGGACCGAACCGAACGCCTCGGCCTCGATCGCGTCGACCAGGGTGCGCATGCGGGCGTGGAAACGGGCCGCCAAAGCGACGCTGTCGGGCGCGCCCTCCCCCCGTTCGGCGCCATGCTCCGCGGCGCGATCCTCGGTCGGGTTGACGATTTCGCCGGCGAACAAGGCGTCGCGGTGACGGGCCAGTTCCGCCGAGTCCGCCAACGCGGCAAAGGATTCGAGCAGGTCGAGATCGAGATGGGTCTTCGAAAAATCGAAGCGAATTCCGGATTCCTCGATACTCAGCCGATCGAGGCGATCGGGATCGGCATCGAACAATTCGCTCAGCAGGCTCCGGGGCGCATTTTCCAGGGCCTGCCAGGGATCGTTCATTCAAACCTCCTCGAATCGCCCGTCTCTCTACGGCGCGCGCCGGTCAAAGCCCAGCGCGGCGCCTGGTTCCTGAACTTGGGTCCACTTGACCGCCAACCGGCGCCAAGCGAAAGGCGGAAGCGATGGAGAGCGATACCCCGACGCCGGTCCCTGTGGCCGAAGCGCCGCCCGAGAAGAAGGAAAGTTGGGGAGAGACTCTGCGCTTCTTCCTGATCCTGTTCGTCGCCGCACTGGCCCTTCGAACCTTCATCGTCGCGCCCTTCAGCATCCCCTCCGGTTCGATGCTTCCGAACCTGATGATCGGCGATTATCTGTTCGTGACGAAGTGGCCGTACGGTTTTTCGCGTCATTCCTTTCCGTTCGGGATCGCCAGCTTCGAAGGCAGAATTCTCGACCGCTTGCCCGATCGCGGCGACATCGCCGTCTTCCGTTATCCCGGGGGGACCGGCGAGGATTATGTGAAGCGTGTCGTCGGCCTGCCCGGCGACACCGTCGAAGTGCGCGGCGGCACAGTCATCCTCAACGGCACGCCGCTCCCGCGGCGGCGGATCGCCGATTATGCCATGCCGGTGAGTCCCAACAGCCCCTGCCGGGCGGTCCGGCCCGGCTCGGCCCGCCAGTTGCCCAACGGGCCAGGTGGAACCGTCTGCGCCTATCCGCGCTTTCGCGAGACTCTTCCGGACGGGCGAAGCTACGACGTGATCGATCAAGTGGACGATGGAGATGGCGACGCGTTCGGGCCCATCACGGTGCCCGAGGGCCACCTGTTCGTGATGGGCGACAATCGCGACGACAGCCAGGACAGCCGTTTCCCGGTCTCCGAGTTCGGGGTCGGCCTGCTTCCGGTCGAAAACCTCGTCGGCGAGGCCCTGATCGCCTTCTGGTCCACCGACGGCTCCGCGGAATGGGTCAAGCCCTGGACCTGGTTCACCGCCGCCCGTTGGGACCGGATCGGAAGAACCTACTGATGGACGATCTTTCCGACTGGTTCGAGCAGGCTACCGGCTATCGGCCGAGCGACCCCGCTCTGTTCGAACTGGCGCTGACTCATTCGAGCCGCGCCGAGGAGAATTACGAACGGCTCGAATTCCTCGGTGACCGGGTGCTGGGAATGTCGATCGCGGCCTGGTTGTACGATCTGTTCCCGGAGGAGCCGGAAGGCAGCTTGTCGCGGCGTCTGAACGTTCTCGTTTCGCGGGCCGTCTGCGCCGAGGTCGCCCGCGACATCAACGTCCCGCAACGGATGCGGCTGGGCAAGCAGGCGCGCGAGGACGGCGCCCAGGACAGCGACAATGTCCTCGGCGACGTCGTGGAAGCGCTGATCGGCGCGGTCTTCCTCGACGGCGGCTTCGATCCCGCCGAGCATGTCGTCCAGCGGCTGTGGGCGGCGCGGATCGGCGACCAGGAAAAGGCGCCGAAGCATCCCAAATCGGCGCTCCAGGAATGGGCCGCGGCCAACGACCGGCGCCCGCCCGTCTACGATCTTGTCGGCCGATCCGGAGTTCCGCACGCGCCGACCTTCATGGTCAAGGTGACGATCAAGGGCATCGGCGACGCCCGCGGCGAAGGCACGACCAAGCAGGAAGCGGAGACGGAGGCGGCCAAGGCTTTGCTCCGGCAGGTGCGATGAAAGAAAGCTGCGGATTCGTCGCCGTCGTGGGCGCGCCCAATGCGGGCAAGTCGACCCTGGTCAATGCCCTGGTCGGGCAGAAAGTGGCCATCGTCACGCCCAAGGCGCAGACCACCCGGACCCGATTGATGGGGGTAGCGATCCACAATCGGGCGCAGATCCTGCTTCTCGACACGCCCGGAATCTTCCAGCCGAAGCGGCGGCTCGATCGGGCGATGGTCGCCGCCGCCTGGGGCAGCGCCCAGGACGCCGATTTGATCGCTCTGGTGATCGACGCCGCCACAGGCATCAACCGCAACGTCGCGGAAATGATCGAACGGCTGAAGGACCGGCGCGAGCCGAAGATAATCGTGCTGAACAAGGTCGACCTGGTCCGCAAGGAAGTGCTGCTGACCCTGGCGGCGGACCTGAACGCGCGGATCGAGGCGGAAGAGATCTTCATGGTGTCCGCGACGACCGGGGACGGCATCGCCGACCTGAAGTCGGCGCTGGCGGCGCGGGTGCCGGAGGGACCATGGCATTTTCCCGAAGACCAGGTCTCCGACGCCACGGACCGGATGCTCGCCGCCGAGGTCACACGCGAGCAGCTCTATCACCAGCTGCACGCCGAATTGCCTTATGAAAGCGCGATCGAGACCGAGAAGTTCGAGGAACGGCCAGACGGTTCGGCGGCGATCCACCAGCAGATCCTCGTCGCCCGCGACAGCCAGAAGGCGATCGTCCTGGGCAAGGGCGGGACCCGGATCCGGGCGATCGGCGAAGCGGCGCGCAAGGAGCTTTCCACCCTGCTCGGCCGCAAGGTCCACCTCTTCCTCCACGTCAAGGTCAACCCGAAATGGGAAGAGGATCGCGGCCTTTACCGCGAGATCGGGCTGGACTGGGTGGAGTAATCGTCAGCCGCGGGTTCGGGGCGCAGTTTCGCTGTGGCGATCATTTCACGCAGCCGGATAGCTAGCCTCCCAGGCGTGAAGCCGCTTTCTGGCATTCGACGCAAATGAGGCGCTTCGGCGGGCAGAACGTCAGCCGGCGCCTGACCACATGTCCGCAGGCCAAAGTCAGCTGCGAGGTGCCGCCTTTCCCTCGCACGATGTCGGTGACGTCCTGGACATAAGTTCGGGTCGCAGCCGGTGGCTGCAAAGGCGCGTTCACTCCTGTTGCGGCTTGATCGCTCACGGGCTTGGCGCTCAGCGGCGAACCGGACAGGTATTGAACCCGAGCAACCGGTACAGGGGACAGAAGCCCACCAGGCCGGTCAGAAGCGGGATGAGACCGAGCCAACCCCAGGAGGTCTGCGGCCCGATGAAGACCAGAGACAGGATACCCAACCCAACGATCACCCGGATCACCCGGTCGACCGACCCTTCGTTCGTGCTCAGCATCATGATCTCCCATCCATCGAGCCCTGACGGAGAAGACTGGTCCGGAAACTGCCCCTGCACCATCCGGAATAACCCCTAGGCGGCAGCGCCGCCTCGGGCGACAGGCGCCGAGAGCTCTTCACCCTTGCCGAAGCAGGATTTCATCGACCCAGGATGGGACCAGATCGCCAGCCTTGCCGATCCGGCTCTCGTGGAAATGGTAGCTGCCGAGGCTGGGCTCCAGGTTCATCTCGATCGTATCCGCACCGCAATAACGCGCGGTCTGGACGAAGCCGGCGGCGGGATAGACTGCGCCCGACGTGCCGATCGACGCGAACAGATCGGCTTTCATCAGCGCCTGGTCGATGCGCTCCATCTGGTAGGGCATCTCGCCGAACCAGACGATGTCCGGCCGGAGCCGGCCGGCCACGCCGCAATCGGGACAGGCCGGATGATCGCCCAGATCTTTCTCCCACTTCATTCGCGCATCGCAGGCGGAACACCATGCGGACTTCAGCTCGCCGTGCATGTGGAGAAGCCGTTTCGCTCCGGCCCGCTCGTGCAGATCGTCGACGTTCTGGGTGACGATCAGAAGATCGCCCGGCCATTCGGCGTCCAGCCGGGCCAGCGCCTCGTGCGCCGCGTTCGGAGTCACCGAACCGAGCCGGGCCCGGCGTGCGTCATAGAAGGCCTGGACCAGAACCGGGTCGCGCGCGAAGGCCTCGGGGGTCGCAACGTCCTCCACCCGGTGCCCCTCCCACAATCCGTCCGGACCGCGAAAGGTCGCGAGGCCGGACTCGGCGGAAATGCCCGCGCCGGTGAGAATGACGATGTTCCTTATCTCGCGCATGCGACCGCCTTAGCCGAGGGTCCCCTGGCCGGGAATAAGTGGAAAGCCGGTCCCGGAACGTTCATGGTCAGCCGGCAGGTGGGGGAACGAATATGGACGTCGGTGAAGCCCAAAAAGATTTGAGGCGCGCTTATGTCGGCGGTGGTCCCGGCGTCATCGTCTCGTCTTTGGTCTGGTTCGCCGCCGCTCTAGTCGAGCGCCAGGAAGGCGTGGGTCCGGCCTTCATCAGCCTGTTCTTCGGCGGCATGCTCATCTTCCCATTGAGCTTGCTCGCGTCCCGGCTGCTGTTCCGAAGGGCGAAGGAATCGGGGGCCAATCCGCTCGGCGGGCTCGCGCTCGAAAGCACGATCGCGATGATCGGCGGCCTGCTCGCCGCCTGGCTGTTCCTTCCGCTCCGGCCGGAGCTGGTCTTTCCGATCGCCGCAGTCGCGGTCGGCACCCATTATTTCGTCTTCAAGACCCTCTATGGCGACGCGCTCTTCTGGCTGCTCGGCGGCCTCATCACATTGGTAGGTCTCATCGCCATCTTCGACGTCGCGCCGGTGCCAGGCGGAGTCACCCTCGCGGTTGGGCTGATCGAGCTATTGTTCGGGCTCTTCCTGACCATGCGGGCAACAGGCGCCCGTCATTCGCTCGCGCCTCAAGGCCGGGGCAGGACGTAGATGTTGCGCGAAATCCCGTCCGGGAAGGTTTCGCGGCCGATGATCGTCCCGCCGAGTTTCTCGGCAAGACGGCGGGCCGCCCGGTTGCCGTCGTTCATGTGGGTTTCGACCTGGTCCCAGCCGAGCTCGTCATAAGCCCAGGCGATCGCCGCGCGGGACGCCTCGAGCGCGTAACCCCGGCGGCGGGCGGCGGGAACGATCCACCAGGTCAGCTCATGCCTCGGCCAGTCCTCGGGCCAGACGATGCCGCAACCGCCGACAGTGGTCCCGCTCGCTTTTTCCACGATGCTCCACATGCCGAAGCCGCGAAGCGACCAGTGGCCGATATCGGCAGCGAGCTTGCGCCACGCGAGACCCGCGCGAAGCGGACCTCCATAAGCGGCGGAGGCCCGCCGATCGGCGTAGAAATTGCGGTAGGCGGTAAAATCGTCCTTGCCAGGCGCGCGCAGGATAAGCCGCTCGGTCTGCAGCGTCGGGATGCTCATCCGATCTGCCCTAGCGGGCCGGAGGCCGCGCCGGAAGAATGCATTCGTCTCGCCCGGAGGTGAAGGAATGCGCTCTGCGTTCCCCAAGGTCTGCAACAACTGACTGAAGCTGAAGTAACGGCCTCCCGACCACCAGGCCGGGAGGCCCCTGGGATCAGCGCGGCATCGACACCGCGTCGGTGGCGTGAACGATGCCGTTGCTGGCGGCGATATCCGCGACCACGACTTTGGCGGTGCCGCCGCGAGCGTCGGTCAGGACGACGTTCGATCCGTCCAGCCGGGCGGTCAGGGCCCCGCCCTGGACGGTGGTGATGCGAGCGGCACCGCCGCCCTGACGGATCAGCCCGACGAGATCGCCGGCCGTCACCCGTCCGGGTACGACATGATAGGTGAGCAGGCCCTGGAGCTGGCCGCGATTCTCCGGGCGAAGCAAGGTCTCGACGGCGCCGGCGGGAAGTGTCCGAAAGGCGGAGTCGACGGGCGCGAAGACGGTGAACGGACCGGCGCCGGACAGGGTCTCGGCAAGCCCGGCGGCCTGCACCGCGGCGACCAGGGTCGTGTGCTGCGGCGAGGCGACGGCGACGTCGACCACGCTGCCGCTGGCCATGGAGGCGCTGGATCCGGCGGTTGCGGCGACTGGGGCAGCGAGCAAAGCAGCGGCAAGAAAAAGGGAACGGGAAAGCGACATGGGAACATCCTTATCTGGAGGGTCCCCCGATCTACGCCTGCCGGCGGCAACATTGGATACGGACCAAAGCCGGTAGCTTCGATCAGAGCCCTGCCTCGACGGCGATCCTTACGGCATCTGCCGAGGTGCCCACCCCCAGTTTTCCCATCATCAGAGCGCGGTGCATCTTCACCGTCTTCTCGCTCAGCGAAAGCCGCCACGCGATCTGCTTGTTGCGAAAGCCGGACGCCATTTCTCTGAGAATCTGGAGCTGGCGTGGCGACAGGCTTTTGACCAGAGCCACCGCCGCGGATCGCCGCTGAGCCGCCGGCGCCGATGCATCGTCGCCCAGCTCGACCTGTGAGCCGAGAAAATATGCGAGTTCGCCGGTTTCGTCGAAAATCGGCGCCACCAGAACGGCGTTGCGAAACGGCGAGCCGTCCTTTCGGTAGTTGAGTATCTCGGTCAAAGTGGGTTGGCGCCGGGCCACGGCCTCGCGGATTCGCTCCGTCAGCCAGGGTTCCGTTTCCGGTCCGGCGAGGAAGCGGCAATTGCGGCCGAGGATCTCCTGCTCGTCGAAGAGCGTCAGCGCGCAAAAGGCGCGGTTGACGGCGACGATCGGATTGTCGGGCAACCGCGGATTGGTGAGCACGGTCGCGATCGGGCTCGCCGCGATCGATTGCTCCAGATCGGCCGCCAGCTTGGTCATGAATCCCAGCCTAGCACAAAGACCCGGGTTTCGCGCCGCTTCGCTTCCAGCGCCCGGACGACAAGTCCGTCTGAATCAGCGCCTTCGCCGCCATCACCGTAGAATCGAAACTCCCCGGCGCGGCCAACACGCCGGGGAGGCTCGGGAGAAACGGAAAATGGATTAGTTGGTGGTCGCCGGAGTCTCGACCTTGATGTCGGCATTGATGTCCGTGGCATCGTCGGCACCGCCGAGCAGGCCGCGTCCGAACAGCAGGAACAGGACGACAAGAACCGCAATCAGCAGAACGACCGCGAGGATCGTGCCGCCACCGCCGCCGCCGCCATCGGTCGTGACGATGGTCTCTTTTTCGCGCTCAACCATGGAGTAACTCCTTCAATCGTTGCAGGCTCGAAACGCAGTCGGCAAGTTGCTGTTCCATCGGCCGATCCGCCGCCCGGCGAGGCCTGAAGCTTGCGGCCCGGACGCGCCTCCCCCATGAAGCGCCTGCTGAAGGGAGCGCGGCAGCGATGACGGGAATCGGCATTTTGGGCTCGGCGGGACGGATGGGACTCGCGATCGCGAAGGCGATCGAGGATTTCCCCGATGCGCGTCTGGCCGGCGGCGCCGGCAGAGACGACGACGTGGTCGCCTTGGCCCGCAACGCCGACGTCCTGATCGATTTTTCCACTCCGGACGCTCTTCACGGCCATCTCGACTCGGCCATGGCCGCAAGCGTCCCGATCGTCATCGGCACGACCGGTCTCAACGGCGATCAGGACAAGGCGATCGAAGCGGCGGCCGCACGAATTCCCGTCCTCCAGTCGGCCAACATGTCGCTCGGCGTCAATCTGCTCGCCTTTCTCGTCCGGGAAACGGCGGCACGTTTGGGGGCCGACTGGGACATCGAGATCGTCGAGATGCACCACCGCCACAAGGTGGATGCGCCCTCCGGAACCGCCTTGTTGCTCGGCGCGGCGGCCGCCACCGGCCGCGGAGTGGCTCTGGAACAGGTCAGCGACCGGGGCCGCGACGGCATCACCGGGGAACGCGAAGCGGGCCATATCGGCTTCGCCGCCCTCCGTGGCGGGTCGGTGCCGGGCGACCATCTCGCGATCTTCGCCGGCGAAGGGGAGAGGATCGAGCTCGGCCACCGCGCCGAAAGCCGCGACATCTTCGCCCGCGGCGCGATCCGGGCCGCCTTGTGGCTGAAGGACAGGCCCAAGGGGCGTTATTCGATGAAGGACGTGCTGGGGCTGGGATGAAGCACGCCGAAATCGACGAATTCTTCCGCCGTCTCGCCGATCGCATTCCCGAGCCGGTGACCGAGCTCGATTACGTCAACGACTTCACCTTGCTCGTCGCCGTCGTCCTTTCGGCCCAGGCGACCGATGCCAGCGTCAATCTCGCCACGCGCGATTTGTTCGCGAAAGTGCGCACGCCCGAGGAAATGGTCGCGCTCGGCGAGGAGCAACTGAGGGAGCAGATCAAGACGATCGGCCTGTTCAACACCAAGGCGAAGAACGTCATCGCCTTGTCGCAGGCCCTGATCGATCGTCACAAGGGCGCCGTGCCGGCCGACCGGGACGCGCTCCAGGCGCTGCCTGGCGTCGGCCGAAAGACCGCCAACGTGGTGATGAACTGCGCCTTCGGCGCGGAGACGTTCGCGGTCGACACCCATGTCTTCCGGGTCTCCAACCGCACCGGCCTTGCGCCGGGCAAGACGGTCGAGGAAGTCGAGGCCAAGCTCGACCGCCGGACGCCGCAGCCCTGGCGCCGCCACGCCCATCACTGGCTGATCCTGCACGGGCGCTACGTCTGCAAGGCGCGGAAGCCCGAATGCTGGCGCTGCGTCGTCCGCGACCTGTGCCGCTTCAAGCCGAAGACGCCGGCGCCGGGGAGCGAAGAGGAAGCCGTATTGCTCGCCAAAGCGAAAAAGCGCCCATCGAAGCCGAAGCCGGGGGCAAGGACGCGCTCAATATAGGTCTGGTCCCCTTGCTGCGCCTTTGCTAAGCGCCCATTTCCTGGCCAAGGCACCCATAGCTCAGCTGGATAGAGCGCTGCCCTCCGAAGGCAGAGGTCAGAGGTTCGAATCCTCTTGGGTGCGCCATTTAGTTTCAATGACTTATCTGCTGATTTTCTCCCCATCGCTCACGTTGCCCGGCGCCCAGTAGTCGCCGAGGCAAGGGCGATGAATCCTTGGAAATCCTCCTTCACCTTATCGGGGTCTGCATCCGGGGGGAGTTTCCTAGTGGGTACGTTCGAGGCCGTAACTCCCGGGGAGCTTCGATTTGGCCCGTCAGCATATTGGTCGCAGAGCTGAAGCAGATCAGCAAAGTCCGACGCTGGTCGTGGAGTATCGAGGGTCAGGAATTCCCGCAAGTCAGCAGCCGCGGAAACGCGCCGACCGGAAAGTGGCGGGCGAGGTCCGCAAAATCGACGAAGGACGGTTGCCGGAATCGAGGCGTGTTCAAACACAGTTTTCGAGGCAAATACCTTGCCGTCCTGCTTAGGAATAAGCGGCGATACGACGATAGCGGGAACCCTGGGGCCGAGTCTCGAAACGCCATTCCCGAGTGGCGGGATGGGCCGACTTCCCTCTGGCGTCTCGATCGCGTCGGGCGGATAAACGTGGTCGTAGAAACCCCCGTGCTCATCATAGGTGATGAGAAGCAGCGACTTGTTCCACTGGCCATTGCGGATCAGGGCCCGGACGATGCGTGCAACCAGCCGCTGGCCATTATACATGTCTGCTGGAGCGTGATCGTCGTTTCCGTCAGGCGCCTCGATGTAGTCAGGCTCGATAAAGGACACTGCCGGCAGTTGATCTTGATCGGCCAGGGCCTCGAATCCGCGCAGCGGGTCTTCGAAGCCCGCTACCCTGTCCATGTCGAAGGTAAAATTTCGGTAGAAACGGATGAAACTGTAGCCATGCTCGAACACTCGCCATGAGACATTGCGCGCGGTCAAATGGTCAAACATGGTTTTTCGCTCAGAAGGAGAAAATCCGCGCATGTGGGAGTTTTCCTCTTCGGGCTGGTTATGGCGGTCGCGATTGAGCTCGCCCGAAACCGTAATGTGACGGTTCGGAAGTGTTCCACCGATGTGAGAGCCGAACCAATGATCGCAGATGGCAAAGTGTTTTGCGAGTTTCGCATAGATGGGAAGCGCCTCCCCGTCATAATAGTCCATAATTCGCTGAAGATCTGCGCGCGTGGCGTGGTTGCCGAGACGAGCTGCGAAATTGGGCACAAAGCCCTTCATGCCGCCGCTGATCTGCAGGTTGACGCAATCTCGGCTGTGGCAAGGATTTTCCAGGCTGAACGGCCATGAGGTATCGTCGATCTTTCTCGAGCGGAATTCAGTAGGATCCGAAACGGGTTCGAACTGGTAGGTATTCACGTCGCGCTGATTGGGGTCGGGAAGAAGCCCCTCCACCTCAGGCTGCAGCCCAAGCTCGGGGTGACCATCTCGGCTTAGGTAGCCGAAGACCTGATCGAAGCTTCTGTTTTCCTGCATCAGGATGATGATGTGGTCGACCTTGCTCAGGTTTCCGGGATCGACCCGAGGTGGGAGCCTGACTGGAGGTCCACCAAAGTCTTGAGGCGCCCACTTCTCGTCCTTTGCGTCGGCGAACAGCGGAACCAATCCTTGAAAGATGGGCGTGTTGCTTGGCTCGGCGGCCGTGACCATCTCCTGCTTGATCGGTCGGCCGACGTGCCACATGATAATGTCGCCACGCGCTTCGTCGACCTCGATCAGGTCTAGTTCGAAATGTCCCACGAACCAGGGTCTGATTATAGCGTCGAATCCTGTCTCGGACAGGTTCCACTGCTTTGCGAATAACGTCCGCTCGACCTTCTTTAGGCGCTCAGGGAGATCCACATCGACCCACATGACGTGGTCTTCACCGACATCGAGATCGGTAAGGATTCGCGGCTCGTACATCATCCTCCCGCCGAGAGTTCTCAGAAAGAACCGAATGTCGAAGTAGAAATTTTTTGGAAGCGTGAGGTCATCAGGGCCGTCTGCGTCCACTTCCCTGGAGTCAAGGCATTCCATATCAAGTTTAAGAGAGATATATGGGATCTTGTAGGACCATGTGCCCGGGGGGATGATTGGATCAGCTTCCCAGCCGATCGATAGACGGTTGTCCTTGAGAACGATCGCGGGAAAGTCCAGCTCCTCGATGCCGGTGTACGTTTGGTCTTCCCGCGACAGAAATGGGTAGAGGCTGCTGAGCTTCGGATCCCAACGCCACTGGACCAACTTATTCTCGATGCGCAGCATCTCGAGATATTGGTATCCGTCATTCCAGTTCTGATCGAAACCCGCCTGAAGAAACGCGAGCGGGATCCGGCGTTCCTCAAGTGGCAGGACACTCATATATTCCGCCCTGATCTGGTAACGTCTCCGATCATTTAGATTTGGATCGACAGCCCGACTGATCCTGACGCTCAGAATCGAGCTGGAATTGTGGAGCTGGTAGAAGACGTTGCTGCCACCGGGCGCGGTCTGGACGAGCTGAGTCCCGTAGAAGAGTTCCATGGTGATTTCAGGCGCGGCCGCACTCCCAGGCTCGATTTCCCAGTCGATGCTACTGGGATCAAAGGGGCGTAGCGGTCTTCTTCGTGTGACGAATTCCCTTGTGTCAGGATCGAGAAGATTGGGATTCCGTAAGAGGTCCAAATTTCTCAGAACTTCGCCACCGCGCCTTGGTGATTGACCACCATCACTGCCAGGGTGATCGCCGGGCTGGTCCGTTCCCCCAACTAGGATGCGCTCAACGCGCATTACGAGATACCCAGTCGTCATTGGAGGGAGCTGAAAATGAAGCGTTTCTTGCTCGTTCAGATTAACGAAAGCGCGATGCGAACGATCAGCGAACCTCATGACGCTCCCCTTTTCTTCGAACCTACACTCCGGACATTAATACTGAGTCGAATGCTGTTTTTATCAGACTTGAATGTGAGTTGCAGTACTAACGAGGCATCTAGGGAAGATTCACAGTTAACGGTTTGAAGAGCTCAGTGACAATTGGTGTCCGCCCTTGTCCTCGCGCGTGGCGGTATTTAGCCACCTCGACATCGTCGTAGGGCAAGAAATCAGGGTTTCGTCAGCCATCCATCAGGTTCGGGGTGTTGAAGCCGCAACCGCCGGGGCGTCAACTGGCGCACGCGCCGGGATCGTCATCGGCGTTGCGTCTCTCAAGCCTAGGAGATTGACATGCCGAACATGAAAAGACTTGCCGCCGTCCTGGTCCTCGTCTCGTCGCCGGCCTGGGCGGGCGAGGTAACGGGCACCGGGGAAAGCACGCCCATCCGTGGCTACATCGCCAGCTCCATCTGCTCCTTTTCGGGGCTGAACGATGATGGGGCGGGTGCAAACACACAGGTGCAGTCCTACGGTGTGATCCGCGCCGCCTTCGGCGGTCCCGCACCGTTCAACGGAGGTCCCGGGACGGCGTGCAACGGCAGCACGGGCGGTCACTGAGCCCCCTCCGGGGCGGTCCCTATGGGGCCGCCCTGTCCTCCTGCCCGCCATCGGTGCCGCTTTGGCTGGCCTTTTCGAGCCGCATCGTTGAACTGGCTGAGAAACGAGCGCGGCTTTCCGGGCCGCAGGCTACCGTAATCTCGAGCGCCTGGCGCGCCGATCGAAGTCCACTTTCCGCCGCTCTCCGATTGTGAGATCGTCAGCACTTCTTCGGAAGTGTTGCCATGGCGAATGAGCAGGGGGATGGGATCGCCGATGCCGGACGATCTTCGGGCCATGGCGAGCCCCTCATTTATTCGACCGAAGGCCTGACCAAGATCTACGGCAGCGGCGAAAACGCCGTCCATGCGCTGCGCGGCGTCGATCTGGAAATCCGCGAGGGATCGATGGTCGTTCTGCTCGGCTCGTCCGGATCAGGCAAGTCGACCTTGCTCAACATTCTGGGTGGACTGGATTCGGCGACCGGCGGCCACGCCTGGTTCTACGACCGCGATCTGGTCCAGTGCAGCGATGACGAGCTGACCGAATATCGGCGGACCAGCGTCGGTTTCGTGTTCCAGTTCTACAATCTGATCGCGTCGCTGACCGCGCGCGAGAATGTCTCCCTGATCACGGAGATCTCCGCCGATCCGATGGATCCCGCCGAAGCCCTGGCACTGGTCGGGCTTGAACAGAGGCTCGACCATTTTCCGGCGCAACTGTCCGGCGGCGAGCAGCAACGCGTCGCGATCGCCAGGGCGATCGCCAAGCGCCCCAAGGTGCTGCTCTGCGATGAGCCGACCGGCGCGCTGGACAGCGTGACCGGAAGGCGAGTCCTGAGCGCGATCGACGACGTCAACCGGACGCTTGGCACCACCAGCCTCGTCATCACCCATAATGCCGTCATCGCGGGCATGGCGGACGAGGTCCTGTACTTCGCCGACGGACGGATCGCGAAGACCAGCCGCAACGCCGTGCGCAAGACGCCGCAGGAGCTCAACTGGTGAGGACGCTTCACGTCAAGCTGCTCCGCGATCTGTGGCGGCTGCGCGCCCAGGCGCTGGCGATCGCCCTCGTCATCGCCGCCGGCGTCGGCATGGTGGTGATGTCGTTCGGGATGATCCGGTCGCTGGAATCGACCCGGGAGGCTTATTACGATCTCTATCGCTTCGCCCATGTCTGGGCGCCGCTGAGGCGGGCGCCGGAATCGGTCATGGACCAGGTGCGCACCCTGCCCGGCGTGGCCGCGGCGGAAAGCCGGGTCAGCGCCGTGGCGACCCTCGACGTCGCGGGAGTCGAGGAGCCTGTGGCTGCACGGATACATTCCATCCCCGCCACCGGCCAGCCCCGGGTCAACGCCCTGGTGCTTCGGAGCGGGCGCTGGCCCGACCCCGGCCGTCCCGACGAGGTGCTTGCCAACGAGGTCTTTGCCGAGGCCGCGCAACTGCGCCCCGGCGACCGCATTTCGGCGGTGCTCTACGGCAAGCAAATACGGCTTCGGATCGTCGGTACCGCCTTGTCGCCGGAATATGTCTACGCGGTGGCGCCGGGGCAGATCTTCCCCGACAATCGCCGTTTCGGCATCCTCTGGATGGGCCGGGAAGCCCTGGGCGCGGCGCTGGACCTCAACGAATCGTTCAACGAGGCCGTCGTCCGGCTCGCTCCAGGCGCAAGGGAGGCGGAAGTCATCCGACGGCTCGATCTGCTGCTGGCGCGCTTCGGCGGGGCCGCGGCTTATGGCCGCGACGAGCAGATCTCGCACGCGTTCCTGTCGAGCGAGCTCGACCAGTTGCAGGTAACCGTGCAGGTGCTGCCGCCGCTTTTTCTCGCGGTCGCCGCCTTCCTCCTCAACATCGTCCTCGCCCGGCTCGTCGACACGGAGCGGGAAGTGATCGGGCTCCTCAAGGCGTTCGGTTATCGCGACCGCGCGATCATGATCCATTACGGCCAGCTCGCGGCCCTTCTCGCCTTTGGCGGGATGGTCCTGGGAATCGCGCTCGGCGCGTGGCTCGGACGTGGACTCGCGGGCATGTACCAGCGTTTCTACGTCTTTCCATTCCTGGATTTTCGCGCCGGCGCGGACGTCTATGCGATCGCCGTCGGGGTCACCCTGATCGCCGTTCTGGTCGGCGCCTCGGTCGCGGTTCTGAGAGCGGCCCGGCTGACCCCCGCGGAAGCGATGCGACCACCGGCGCCGCCCGATTTTTCAGGCCGCCTGACCAAAGCGATCGGCGCCATGAGCCGACTGGACCAGGCGACCCGAATGATGATCCGCGGCCTCCTTCGCCGGCCGGTGCGATCCCTGCTGAGCGTCGCCGGCCTTTCCGCCGCGATGGCGCTCTACATCGCGTCCGCCGGGGCGATGGACAATGTCGAACGGATGATCCAGCTCACCTTCGGACTGGCCGAGCGCGAGGACCTGACCGTCGCCTTTGCCGAGCCACGCGACCAAAGGGCCCTGGTCGCCCTTGCCCGGCTTCCGGGCGTGCTTCGAACCGAGCCTTATCGTGTCGTCCCGGTCCGGCTCCGAGCGGGCCCGCGCATCGAACGGGCCAGCATCACCGGCGCCGAACCGGGCGCCGATCTCAGCCGCCTGGTCGATATCGAAGGCGAAGTCGTGCCGCTGACCGCGCACGGTGTGCTCATTTCCGATCGCCTGGCCCGGCTGCTTGACGTCGGAGCCGGCGACGAGTTGGAAGCGGCCGTGACCGAGGGTCAGCGCCCGACCCTTCGGCTCATTGTGGTCGGCGTCGTGGAAAGCCCGTTCGGCGCCGGTGCGATCATGGAAAGATCGGCCCTGAACCGGCTGTTGCGCGAAGGCGACGTGGTCTCGGGCGCCTATCTGGCCGTCGACAGGGCCCGGCTGCCGGAAGTCTATCGGGCGCTGAAACGAACCCCTATGGTGGCCGGGGTCGCGGTGCAGTCGGCGAACCTCGAGGGCCTTCGCCGAACCATAGCGGAGAACATGGGGGTGATCACTCTGTTCAATACCGGCTTCGCCGCCATGATCGTGTTCGGCGTCGTCTATAACAGCGCCCGGATCAGCCTGTCGGAACGCGCCCGCGACCTTGCCTCGCTTCGGGTGCTCGGCTTCCGGCGCGGCGAGGTCGCCTTCGTGCTTCTGGGCGAGCAGGCGGTGCTCCTGCTGCTGTGCCTGGCGCCCGGTCTGCTGATGGGAATCGCGCTGGCGCGATACATGTCCGAGCAGTTCAGCAGCGACCTGTTCACCATTCCCTTCGCGATCGACAGCGGAACGCTCGCCCAGGGCGTGCTGGTGACGGCGGCCGCCGCGGCCGCCACCGCGATCCTCATTCGCCTGCGCGTCGACAAGCTCGACCTCGTGCGAGCTCTGAAGACGAGGGAATAAGATGAAGTCGCGCCTCCTTACCGGCCCCAGGCTGATCGGCGGATTGCTGCTCGTCGCGCTCGCCGTGGCCGTCTTCTTCGCGTTTCGAACGGCGGCGGTCCCAGTCGAGATCGGCGCCGTCACCCGCGGTCCACTCACCATCACCGTCGATGACGAAGGCGAGACCCGGGTCACGGACCTTTACGTCGTGTCGGCGCCGGTGACCGGACAATTGCTGCGCGTTCCGCTGAAGCCCGGCGACCAGATCGTTGCGCGGGCCACCTTGCTCGGCAGGATTCAGCCGGTCGATCCGGGCCCGCTCGACGCTCGTGCCACGGCCCAGGCCGAGGCGCAGGTGCGCGCGCTCGAGGCCCAGCTGGCCGCCACCCGTGCACGGATCATGGAGGCCCGTGCCGAGCAGGTGCTTGCGGAGCGCGAATATGGCCGCCTCGCCGCCCTGACCGGGCGCGGGTTCGTGTCGCAGGCCAATGTCGACCGCGCCCGCGCTTCCCGTGATCGCGCGCGCGCCTTGGTCACGGAGATGAATGAGGCGGCCGAGGCCACCCGGCAGAGCGTCGCGGCCGCCCGCGCCGCCCTGATTACTTCGTCGACCCCGGCAGAGGGCCGTGGCGCGGTTGCCGTCACTTCGCCCGTCGGCGGCTTCGTCCTGCGCGTGCCTCAGGAAAGCGAACGGGTCGTCATCGCCGGCACGCCACTGGTCGAGATCGGGGATCCGGAGCGGCTCGAGATCGTCACCGATCTACTGTCCGCCGATGCAGTGAGGGTTCGCCCGCAGGCGCCTGTCCGGATCGAGAACTGGGGCGGCGATCGCCCGCTCCAGGGCCGGGTCAGGCGGGTCGAGCCGTTCGGCTTCACCAAGGTTTCCGCGCTTGGCGTCGAGGAGCAACGGGTCAATGTCATCATCGACTTCGTCGAGCCCCGCCAGGCCTGGCGGCAACTCGGGCATGGCTACCGGGCGGTCGTCCGGATCGCCGTCTGGAGCGCGCCGGATGTCGTCCGGGTGCCGATCAGCGCCTTGTTCCGCTCGGGCTCGGAATGGACCGTGTTTCAGATCGACGGCGACGACCGCGCGCGTCTTCGCCGGGTGGAACTGGGCGCGATGAACGACGAGGCGGCGGTCGTTCTGCGCGGCCTTTCGCCCGGCGATCGGGTCGTTCTCCATCCCGGTGACCGGGTCGCCGATGGCGCGAGGGTCGAGGTACGCGAGGTCCCCTGAGACCAAGGCCGGGCTGCGAAATCCAGCCGACCGAACCGCAAAAGGCCTCAGGCTCTATTGAGCGCCACCGCCTCGCGGATCAGCGCCTTGAACCCCGACTCATCCAGATGATCGCCCTCGCGAATGTCGATCGCGCGCCGCGTATTGCCATCGAGACTGGCATTGAACAGACCCTTCGGGTCGGCGAGTTTCGCGCCGTGCGCGAAAGTCAGTTTCACGTAGGCGCGGTAGGTTTCGCCGGTGCAGATAATGCCGTTGCGCTCCCAGACCGGCACGCCGGACGGGTTGGACGGCTTGCGCCATTTGACCGTCTCGACGATCTCGGGATCTGCCTCGAGGATGAGCTGACGCACCCGGGCGAGCCTTTCGCCGCGCCAGTCGCCGAGCGTCGCAATCTTCGCGTCAATCAGGTCTCGGGGGGTGTTTTCGCTCGCCGGCATGGAGTCGTGATCGCTCTTTCCTGCCACCTCGATCCTCCCATGGCCTCGCGCCTGCACCTTCTTCGGTTTCGTACCAACAGTTAAGACAGACAGTCCAGGGGGCCAACAGCTTCACCCGCTATGCTGCCGCGTCTGCAGCAGAGCGTGATGATGCGTGCGCAGTTGCGCAAGCGACGGCTCCTTCAGCTCGTGCTCGGCCAGTGAGAGCAATTTGCCGACCTCGTCGTCCACCGCCTTGACACATTCCGGCGCCGAACATTGCTCGGCGACCATCGCCAGCGTCTCGATCGCGTGTACGGCTGCGTTCAGGTCCCTCGCCAGATAGGGTCGAAAGCGACCGAAGCCCCGATCGATGAACTGGGCAAAGGTGTGTGGATCCGAGATCGCTCGCAACACGCCTTCGTCGTCGACGCGCCGTCCCGACGGCATCCTGCGCCCGCACATTTCTACTGCTGCGGCACCCAGCCAATCGAGACAGGTGATGGCGGTGTAGGGATCATTGACGCCGGAAGAGAGCGCCCTCGCACCGATCTCCACGAGCTCGTCAACCAGGAAGAAAAGATCCTGAAAGGGCGATCGCCGGTCACTGATGCTGTAGCAGTCCCGAAGCGCGCGATAGCCGCTCTCGTCGAGGCGGCCTGCGGGCCAGGCGGAGACCAGCAACTGACCCTTGACTATGAAGTCGCCGGGAACATGATGGAGGCGCAGCACCATATCCTTGCGGCGCGCCGTTTCCATCAGCGCTTCGTCATCGACGGCCTCGACATAGCCGTTGGCGCGAGCACAAATCCTCGTCACACCGGTGCCCTGCGCAAGCGATGACTCGGCGACCGCGGAATGGGCTGTAGCCGCACCACCAGTGTCTTCGGGGTCGCCGATATCGGCAGGAAAGCGCTGGTCCACCGAATCGATGAGTTGCTCGCCGATCCGGGCGACGACCGTATTGATGTGAATGCTGTGCGGCACATGGTGAATGAAATAGATCAGGACCCCGATCGAGCAGAGCGCCAGCAACAGACCTACCATGACCGATATCTGCGGTACGAACGCACCTTCGTCCCCGCTCCTGATCGTGCGCAGAACGACCAGGCAATAAGCGAAGGTTGCGATGAAGGTGCCGAGAGTTACCTGATTGCCCTGGTCGCTCATGAAATTGGTGAGGATGCGCGGCCCGTACTGGCTGGCGGCGTAGGCAATCGCGACAATCGTTATCGAAAAGACGACGCCGGCAACTGTGATCATCGAGCCCGCGATGGTCGAAAGCACTTCGCGCGCTCCGTCCGGTTTCGCGGCCTGGTACCAGCCCAGGCCGTCAAGCAGCCCGGCGGCAGGCGCGGCATCGAGCCAAACCGTCAAAACGCCGAGCAGAATGGCGAAGATCGCCATGACGCTCGGCAAGAACCAATAGCTCGCTCTCAATTGGTCGACGAGGCGGACGATCCGGGAGTTCATACCTGAATGACGTTTGAGCGGACAGTTGGTGCCAGTTATCGGTTTCGACGGTCCAGCCGTGCGCGAGGTAACAGGTACCTGCCCGTGCAGCGGGGATGACCGAACCTTGAAAACCGCTCTACTCGACGCGCTTGTCGAGTATGACCTCGGCTGGAAAGGCGAGGTCGCGTCGATTTGCGTCCCTGCCGAAGGAGCATGGATGCCTGAGGAGGCAAAATCCGGCGGGGGCCTCTTACGGCGGCTGACGCTGACCCACGCGGTTCTGTACGGCGTCGGAGTCACGATCGGCGCCGGCATCTACGTGCTGGTCGGCGTCGCCGCCGGCCGAAGCGGGATGTATGCGCCGCTCGGTTTCCTCGCCGCCGCCGTTGCGATGAGCCTGACGGCGATGTCGTTCGCCGAACTAGGCACCCGGATGCCGGTCAGCGCCAGCGAGGCGGCCTATGTCGAAGCCGCCTTCCGCCGTCGGTGGCTCACGATCGCGATGGGGTTGCTCGTCGTCGTCACCGCGACGATTTCGGCGGCGACGATCAGCGCCGGAAGCGTCGGCTATATCGGTGTCTTCGTTCCACTGCCGGCGGCCTCGATCATCATAATTGTGGTGCTGTCGATGGGCATCGTCGCCAGCCTGGCCACGACCCAATCCATTGCCTTCGCCGGAGCGATGACCCTGATCGAGGTCGGCGGCCTCATCATGATCATCGGAGCAGGCCTTGGCGGCGACGCCGTTTCCAGGCTGCCGGAAATGATCCCGCCGATGGGCGACGGGGCGGCCTGGACAGCTTTGGGCGGCACCACCTTGATCGCCGTCTTCGCCTTCATCGGCTTCGAGCACGTCGTCAACATCGCCGAGGAGCTGAAGGATCCGAACCGAACCCTGCCACGCGCATTATTCCTCACCTTAAGCGTAACCTCGCTCCTCTACGTGCTCGTCGTCTGGGTCGCGGTGACGGCGGTGGAGCCTGCGGAACTGGCCGCTTCGCCCGCGCCTCTCGCTCTCGTGTTTCAGCAACTGACGGGCCTTCCACTGATCAGCATGAGCGTCATCGCCATCGTCGCGACCCTCAACGGGGTCGTGGTGCACATGATCATGATCTCCCGAGTGCTTTACGGCCTGGCCCGGCAGGGCAATCTGCCGAAGCCGCTCGCGCAGGTGAACCTCACCACCAGGACCCCGCTGGTCGCCACCGCCGCTGCGGTCGCCGCGATCCTGATCCTAACGCTCGCCGTCCCGCTCGAGGGGCTGGCCGAAATGGCTTCCCAGGGCACCCTGGTCATCTTTGCAGCGATCAACGTCACTCTGCTGCGGATCAAGGCCCGCACCGGACCGGCGCCTGCGGGCGCGTTCGATTGCCCGCGATGGGCGCCCATAGCCGGCCTGCTTTCGTGCCTCCTGCTGCTCTTGTTCAGCTGGTTGCCCTGAGTGGCTGCGCCTGCAGTTGCTCGGGGTGAACGCTTCGCCATCCCCGGCGTTCTCCGCCGATGACGTCGTGGATCTTCCTGCTCTACGCGGCCGGCCACCTGGCCCTGTTCGGATGGGCGCTGATCCTGCTGCTTCGTCACCGGCACCCGGCAACGGTGCCCTTGCTCATCGTCACCTTCGGCCTGGTCTACGACAATGTCGTGCTGGCCGGCGGCGCCGCGATCGGCCACGGCGAATTGCTGGAGCGGCTCAGCGTGCCCCGTTTTTTCATGCATGCTTTCGGGACTCCTCTGCTGATGCTGTCGGCGCTCGGACTGATGCGACGATCAGGGGCGCAATGGTCCAGAACCTCGCTCCCGGCGGTCGGCATCGCCGCGCTGACCCTGGCCATGATCGCGGTCGGAGTCGAAGCCGATCTCATCGGGCTGGAACTCGCCCCGAAGGCGCCGGATGGTGTGATCTCCTATGGCAATGCGGCGAGCCATGGTCCGCCGGTGGCCCCCGTCGTCACCATCATCGTGCTGGTCATCGCCGGGATCGTCCTTTGGCGGCGCAAGGTCGGCGCGTGGCTCCTGATCGGCGCATTGGTGCAATTCGCGGCCGCGGCGATCGGGGATGCGATCGTCATCGCGGGCAATTTCGGTGAGCTGGCCTTGCTCGCAGGCCTGGTGATGTCGGACGCGCGGCTCTCACTGAAGCCCAATGCGGTCAGCACTCGAGCCTGAAAAGCTCCCCCGCCAGAGCGGCGTCGCGAAGCGCGAATTTCTGGACCTTTCCGGACCCGGTCAACGGCAATGCGTCGACCAGAAACCAGGTCGAAGGCGCCTTCTGAGGCGCAAGCTGAGCGCGGACATGGCCCTTGAGCTCATCGGCCGGCGGCGGCGCCGAGCCCGCCGGAACCCGGACGGCGGCGGCGACGATCTCGCCCCAATGCGGGTCGGGAAGCCCGAACACCGCGACTTCTGCAACCGCCGGATGCCGGAGCAGCTCCGCCTCGATCTCGGCCGGATAGATATTCTCGCCGCCGCGGATGATCATGTCGCTGAGCCGGCCGGTGACCCGCACGTAGAGACCTTCGTCCATGATGCCGAGATCGCCGGTGCGAAGCCAGCCGTCGGCCTGAAGGGTCTTCGCCGTCGCTTCGGGCTGTCCGAAATAACCCAGCATCGCCTGGTAGCCGCGCGCCTGGATCTCGCCCTCGACGTTCACCGGCAGAGTCTCGTTGGTCTCCGGATCGGCGATCCGTACCTCCACCTGCGGCAAGGGCCGGCCGACCGTTTCCGCTTTCTCGACCGGCGGATCGTCATGGGCGGTCTGGCAGACGATCGGGCTCAGCTCGGTCTGGCCGTAGACCGTGATCGGGCTGCAACCGAACGCGTCCTCGATCCGGCGCCGAAGTTCCGGCGCGACGATCGATCCGCCGGACATGGTGGCGCGAAGGCTCGACACGTCGCGGCGGTCCTTTTGCTGCTGCTCCAGCATCGCCACGAACATGGTCGGGACACCGCTGACGATGGCGGCGCGCTCACGCTCGATCGCGGCCAGGATCAAGGCGGGATCGAACAGGACCGGCAAGACCAGGGTCGACAAGGTCGTCACGCAGCCGAGAACGCCCAGCACCGAGCCGGCGGTGTGGAACAATGGCATCGGCATGACGACGACGTCGCGATCCTGGCCGAGCCGACCGGCGACGAAGGCCGCGTTGGTGACCAGTCCTTCATGATGAAGGAGCGCGCCTTTCGGCTGGCCGGTCGTGCCCGAAGTGAACTGGATCTGCGCCGGCGACCGCGGCGCTACCAGCGGCAGCTCCGCCGCGGCCGGTTCGCCGATCAGCCCCGGCCAGTTGGAGAGGCTGATCGTCTCCCGGACCTCGTCCGCGACCGCAAGGGCGATCGCAGCCATATCGCTGCCCCGGAAATGATCGGCATGGATCAGGGCGCAGGCCTGCGACTGGCGAAGAACGTGGCGAAGCTCCCCTTCGCGAAGGGCCGGATTGGCGGTGACCAGGACGATCCCGGCCAAAGCGGCACCATATTGAAGGACCACCCATTCCGGCACGTTCGGCGCCCACAGGCAGATCCGATCGCCGGGGGCGAAGCGCGACAGAAGGAAACGGGCGCAGCTTTCGGCGTCGGCGAGGAGCGCCGCATAGGTCCAGCGTCGGTCGGTCGCCGCCGCACCGGTCAGCGAAGCGAAACCCTCGGGCATGAGCTCGACCAAAGCAGTTCGGTCGCCGGCGACATCGGCGGCCCGGCGAAGCGCGTCGCCCGCGGTCATCGACAGGATCGGAACGCTGCGATCCGCCGCCGCGTAGGACATCCGGGTCCATTCCGTCATCCGCGCCTCCCGCCGAGTGAGAGCGACAAGCTCACACCCGCCTTCGCGCACTGTCAACCGGCGATCCGGAGCGATAGGCATGAGCGACGGAACAACCGAGGTGACCGAATATGCCCGAATATGCGACCCTCCGGATCGACCAGGATCCGCAATATCCCCGGATTGCCCGACTGCTCCTAAACCGGCCGGAGCGGCTCAACGCGATCACCGAAAAGATGCCAAGCGAGATCCGCGCCGCGGTCGAATGGGCGGAACGGGAAGATGAGGTTCACGTCATCATCGTCGAAGGTGCCGGCAAGGGTTTCTGCGGCGGCTACGACCTCGCCGAATATGCGCAGGGCACGCAGGACCATCCCTGCCAGCAGGAGCAAGAGCCGTGGGACCCGATGGTCGATTATGCCCACATGAAAAAGAACACCGAGGACTTCATGGCCTTGTGGCGGTCGGCCAAGCCGACGATCGCCAAGGTCCACGGGGCGGCGGTCGCCGGCGGCAGCGACATCGCCTTGTCGTGCGACCTGCTGGTCATGGCCGATGATGCCCGGATCGGTTACATGCCCACCCGCGTCTGGGGCTGCCCGACGACGGCGATGTGGACCTACCGCCTCGGCCCGGCGCGGGCCAAGCAGTTGATGTTCACCGGCGACACGATCGACGGCCGGACCGCGGGCGATTGGGGTCTCGCCAACATCGTCGCTCCCGCGGCCGAGCTGGAGCAGACGGCCCTGGCCCTCGCGCAGCGCATCGCCGGGGTGCCGCGAAGCCATCTCGCGATGCACAAGATGGTCGTCAATCAGGTGATGCTGACGATGGGCCTCGAACAGTCGCAGATGATGGCGACCCTGTTCGACGGAATTGCCCGCCACAACCCCGAAGGCCTGTGGTTCCGGCGTCTCGCCCAGGCCGAAGGATTCAAGGCCGCGATCGAGTGGCGCGACAGCGGCCGGCCGATCCCGGAGGGCGACGAGGCCCGGGCGCTGGCCTCGGAATATAAGAAGCGAAGGGACGGCTAGACTTTCGGCCGCCCCGCCTGTCAAGGCGTCGGAAATGAGCTGCGACCTCGAAAGCCTGGCCAGATTCGCCGTAACTTTGGCTTGTGCGGCGCGCGAAGTGACGATGTCCGACTGCGATGGTGGGGTCTCGGTAGAGAACAAGCTGTCGAGCGGCTACGATCCGGTGACCCTCAGCGACCGCAACGCGGAACTGGCGATCCGGCGTCTCATCGAAGGCCAATTCCCCGACCACGGGATCAGCGGCGAAGAAGGCACCGACAAAAAGGCGGCCGGGCCGTTGACCTGGTCGATCGACCCGATCGACGGCACGCGCGCTTATATTTGCGGCCTGCCCAGCTGGACGACCCTGATCGCCTTGCTGAAGGATGGCGAGCCGGTGCTCGGGCTGATCGATGCCCCCCGCCTCGACGAGATGTATCTCGGATTTGGCGGCCACGCTCTCAAACGGGTCGGCACCACTGAGCGGCCAATCACAACCAGCGGCTGCACGACGCTTGCGGACGCGCGAGCGTCGACGACCGACCCTTATCTGTTCGAAGGCACCGAGGCCGATGGTTTCGAGCGGCTTCGCCGAGCGGTTCGACTCACCCGCTACGGGCTGGACGGCTATGGTTATGCCGCCTTGGCGGCGGGCGGGATCGACATCGTCGCGGAATCGGGCCTCAAGCCGCACGATTACCATGCATTGGTTCCGATCATTCGCGCCGCCGGCGGTGCCGTCGCCAACTGGAGCGGGGGCTCCGATCTCGGCTCGGGCCAGATCGTCGCTGCCGCGACCGAGCCGCTCCTGGACGCCGCCTGCCGAGTGCTGAGCGGCCGTTAGTCGGCGTGCCGGCGGCGAAGAACCGCCCCGACCGCGTTCCAGTCGAAACCGCGCACCTGCATCAGAACGGCGAGATGGTAGAGGAGATCGGCGGTTTCCTCGATGCAGGCCTCGCGATCACGCGAGACCGCGGCCAGGGCCAATTCGACCCCTTCCTCCCCAACCTTCTGCGCGATCCTCGCCACGCCTTCGCCGATCAGTCGGGCCGTATAGCTTTCGGCGGCACCGGCCCGAGCCCGGTCCGCCACGATCCGGCTCAGGGCGGGCAGAAATCCGATGCCCAGCGCGCCTTCGTCGCCGAAGCAGCTATCGGTACCGAGATGACAAGTGTGACCCTGCGGCACCGCCTTGATCAGCAAGGTGTCGCCGTCGCAATCCGCGACCACCTGATTGACGCGCAGAACATTGCCGCTCGTCTCGCCTTTCTGCCAGAGACGGCCTTTCGATCGGCTGAAGAAGACCACCATTTTCCGGTCGAGCGTCGCCTGGAGCGCCTCGGGCGACATGTAGCCCAGCATCAGCACTTCACCCGTCGCTGCGTCCTGGACGATGGCGGGGATGAGGCCCGCCATCTTCTCCCAGTCGAGCGAGGGAATATCGTCGGCCGTCATCGCCTCACCTCGATCCCGCCTTGGTCGAGATAGTCCTTGAGATCGGCGATGCCGATCTTGCGGTCATGAAAGACGCTGGCCGCGAGCGCCCCGCTGGCTCCGGCCTCGAAGGCGTGAAGAAAGTGGACCAGAGCGCCCGCCCCGCCCGAAGCCACCACCGGGACGGTCGTCGCTTCCACCACATCGCGGACATGGCCGACGTCGAAGCCGGCGCCGACGCCGTCCTGCGACATGCAGTTGAGGACGATCTCGCCGGCGCCGCGGTCGGCCGCTTCTCTCACCCAGTCGAGCGTCGAGCGCCCCGAATCCCGGGTCGTATGTGGATCGCCGGTATATTGCTTCACGCGGTAGGATCCCTCCGCTTCGAGGCTGTCGACGCCCAGGACGACGCACTGGCTGCCGAAGTCGCGCGCAAGCTCGTCGATCAGAGCCGGCCTTTCGAGCGCCGGCGAATTGACCGAGATCTTGTCGGCGCCGGAATCGAGGCAGGCCGCTGCCAGATCGCGAGTCCGCAATCCGCCGGCGACCGTGAAGGGAATGTCGATGACTTCGGCAATCCGCCGAACCCAGCCCGTGTCGAGAACACGGCCTTCGGAGCTGGCGGTGATGTCGTAGAAGACGAGTTCGTCCGCGCCTTCCGTGCGGTAGCGAATCGCCGTTTCGACGACGTCACCGACGTCCCGGTGATCGCGGAACCGCACCCCCTTCACGACCCGTCCGTCGCGGACGTCGAGGCAGGGAATGATCCTAGCGGCAGGCACTTATCGCCTCCGACAGATCGAGCTTTCCTTCCCAGAGGGCCTTGCCGATGACCGCTCCCGCGGTGTTCAGCCGGACCAGGTCATCGAGCGTGGCGACCCCGCCCGAGGCCTGGATCGCACAATCGGGAAGACGTTCGCCGGCTTCTTCCAGAAGGCTGAAATTCGGGCCCTCGAGCATGCCGTCGCGGCCGATGTCGGTGAGGAGAAGGTGGCGGACCCCCGGATGAAAAGCGGCGACGTCCCAGAGGCTTTTCGCGCTGTCTTCCGTCCAGCCCAAAGTCGCCACGAGCGGCTGGCCGGCCCGAAGCCGGACGTCGAGCGAAATCGCGACCCGTTCCTCGCCGAACTCCGCGAGCCAGTCGCGGACGAGATCCGGCTGAGCGACGGCGAGGCTTCCGATGACGACCCGGCTTACGCCCGCTTCGAACATGCGAACGAGCTGGCCGCGAGTCCTGAATCCGCCGGCCACCTGAAGCTGAAGCGGCGCCGAGGCCGCCAGGCGCGCCAGCAGATCGTGCTGGACGGGGTGCCCTGCACGCGCGCCATCCAGATCGACGACGTGCGCCCATCGTGCGCCGGCCGCGGCGAAGGCTTCGAGCGCTTCGACTGGATCGGCCGGATAACGGATCGCGTCGTCGAAACGCCCCTGGCTGAGCCGAACCACCTGCCCGCTCATCAGATCCATGGCCGGATAGAGGATCATGATCCGAGCCAGTTTTCGAGGAAGCGCGCGCCGGCATCCGACGAGCGCTCCGGGTGGAATTGCGCGCCCAGGAAGTTGGCGCGCCGGACGACGGCGGGGATCCGCCGACCATGCGTGACGGTCGCGACGGTCTCGGGACCTTCGTCACAGGCGAAACTGTGAGCGAAATAGACATAATCGCCTTGGTTCACCCCGAGGCTGTCGTCCGCTACGTCGAGGCGGCTCCAGCCCATGTGGGGAACCGGCAGGCCCGGCGCGGGGTGAAGCGCCCTCACCTTGCCGCCGATGAGGCCGAGGCACGCCACGTCATCTTCGTCGCTATGGTCGAACAGGATCTGCATGCCGAGGCAAATGCCCAGAACGGGCTGGGCGAGTTTGCGGAGCGGTTCCCGCAAGCCAAGCCTGTCGATCTGCGCCATGGCGAATCCGGAAGCACCGACGCCGGGAAGGATGACCTTGTCAGCCGACAATATGGCGCCTGGCTGGCTCGTCACTTCGGGATCGACACCGAAGCGGCGGAAGGCGATTCCGATCGATCCGATATTCCCGCAGCCGAGATCGACGATCGCGAGTCTCACAGCCGGCCCTTGGTGCTTGGCAAATCGTCACCCGCGCGGGCGAACGCCTGGCGAAGGGCGCGGCCGAACGCCTTGAAGCAGGCTTCCGTCTTGTGATGGTCGTTCTCGCCGGAGACTCGGACGTGGATCGCGGCGCCGAGACTGTCGGCGAGCGAGCGGAAGACATGGCTCGTCATCTCGGTGGGATAATCGCCCAGCCTTTCGGCCCTGAAGGCGCCGTCGAAGCGGCTGAAACCCCGCCCCGACAGATCGATGAGGACGTGCGCCTCGGCTTCGTCCATCGGCAGCGAGAAGCCGAACCGGCCGATTCCCCGGCGGTCGCCCAGCGCCTGTGAAAGTGCCGTCCCAAGCGCGATCGCCGTATCCTCCAGGCTGTGATGGCCATCGATCTGGAGATCGCCTTCGCACGCCAGCACGAGGCTGAACCCGCCATGCGACGCGACCTGGTCGAGCATGTGGTCGTAGAAGGGAATGCCGGTGTCGATGTGCCGCGGCGAGCTCCGATCGAGATCGACGGCGCAGGCGATCCGGGTCTCCTTCGTATCGCGAACGATCTCGGCCCTTCGTCCCGGGATGTCGCCATCGGCGACGCCGAAGGCGCGCAGCGCCAGCGCGTTCTCCGCGTCGGTGCCGATCGTCAGGCGCACCCCGCCGGGAGCGGCATTGGGGCGGAATCGAACCCGGATACCCGCCGATTTCAACCTTCCGGCGAGCGTGTGAGGATCGTCGACTTCGAGAAACAGGAAATTGCCGCCGCCGGATAGCACCCGCCTGACCATCGGCGACAAAGCCAGCCGCGCCGCCATCCGATCACGCTCGGCCCTGATCCGGGCAATTCGTTCCTCGTGAACCGGCCGGCGCGACGGCGCGAGCGCCGCTAGCGCCGCCTCGACCGAGAGGCTGGGCAGCGGATAAGGCGGCAAGGCCCTCGCCGCCATCGCCACCAGCTGCGGATCGGCGATCAGTGCGCCGACGCGGGCACCGGCCAGGCCGAACGCCTTGGAAAGAGTCTTGAGGACGACGAGGTTCGGCCGCCGGGCGGCCTCGGCGGCCAGGCTCGGCGCGTCGGCGAATTCGAGATAGGCCTCGTCGACGACCAGAATCGATTGCGGGAGGGCCTCCGCAAGCTTCAACAGCGCGTCCGGATCGACCAGGTTACCGGTCGGATTGTTGGGCGAGCAGACGAAGACCAGCTTGAGGCTCCGTTCGCCGCGTACCGCAGCGAGGAATGAATCCGGGTCGAATTCGAACCCTTTGCCCAACCGGGCCTCGATCACGCGTGCGCCCTGGAGGCGGGCGAAATGGGCATAAGCAGTGAAGGTGGGCAGGCAGACGGCGATCGAGTCCTCGCTCGGCCGGCAGAAAGCGCGGATCAGGACATCGATGGCATCGTCCCCGCCCCGCGTGAGGAGGAGGGAATCGATCGGCACGCCGTAGAGCGCCGCCATCGCGCCCAGCAGACGGGCCGGCTGCGGCTCCGGATAGCGATTGAGGCCGACGGCGAGACTGTCCTGGACCAGGGGCGGATAGGGATTCTCGTTCGCGTCGAGCCTGATCGCGTTCGGTCCGAAATCGCCGTCTTGCTGGCCGATGTCGAAGGGCTCGAGGGCGAGGATCTCCGGGCGCGCGAGGCGGGCGGCAAGAGTGCTCATGCCGCCACCGTCCGGCGGCGGGCATCGGCGGCGCGAGCATGGGCTTCCAGCCCTTCGAGCCGGGCGAGCGCCGCGGCCGGGCCCGCCAGCTGCCGGGCCGCTTCGGCGGAGACGGTCTGGACGGTCATCGACCTCATGAAGGTGTCGACCGAAACCCCGCTCCAGGCCCGGGCCGCGCCATCCGTCGGGAGCACATGGCTCGACCCTGCCAGATAGTCGCCGAACGTTTCCGCTGCCGAGCAACCGGCGAAGACCGCACCGGCGTTTCGGATCAAGAGCAAGAGCGCTTCGGGGTCGGCGACGGCGAGCGACAGATGCTCGGGCGCGTAGAGATTGACGATGTCGATGGCCTCGGCGAGGTCGGCGACAAGAAGGATCCGTCCCTGCCTCAGAGCGGCCTCGGCAATGTCGCGTCGTGGAAGGGTCGCCAGCCGCTCGCGGATGGCATCCGGGACCAGGGCGGCCAAAGCCGGCGACGGCGTCACCAGCAGAACCTGAGCGGAAGGATCGTGCTCGGCCTGGCTCAACAGGTCCGCGGCGACGGTTGCCGGATCCGCGGCATGATCGGCGATCACCATCAGCTCGCTCGGCCCGGCCGGCATGTCGATCGCCGGACCGCCGGGGAGCGAGGCGACATAGTTCTTGGCCTCCGCCACCCAGATGTTGCCGGGGCCGCAGATCTTGCCGACGGCGGGAATGTCGCCGCTGCCGAACGCCAAAGCGGCGATCGCCTGGGCGCCCCCGATCGTCCATATCGCGGATATGCCGCAAAGCTCCGCCGCGAGCGCGATCAGCGGATCGAGGTCACCGTCCGGCCTAGGCGGAGTCACCACCACGAGCTCGCCGACCCCGGCCGCCCGGGCCGGCAAGGCGAGCATCAGCAGGG
>DASTDX010000115.1:0-3217 GCA_035710145.1 Allosphingosinicella sp. | reverse complement strand
CGCGGGAAATTCCTGGCGGCGCGCGGTGCCGGGCGCGATCGTGTCGCCGCCATATTGGGTGAGCACGTCTTCGCTCCCGTCCCGATGACGATGATCATGCTTGAGTCGGAGCCCCGTCGTCGTCCGGCTGATCACCCAGGTTCGTGACTGGTCGTTGCCGACATGGAAAGGTATCCGGATCTCGTTGGCCGAGCAGGTGCGAACGTGCATCACCAAACGGCTGGCCGCGAAATCGCGATCCGCCTCGTCGCTCGACACCACCCGCCCTTGATAGGCGTTTCCGCAGAGCGACGTGAGCCGATCGAAGAAACTCTGCTGCGGCCCGGGCGTATCCGGGATGACGGCGCAGGCACCCAGAGCGGCGAAAAGGGCCATGAGGAAAGCGGGCTTCATTTGTCGATCCTACGAGCCGGGGGGCGGGCCGACAAGGAAGCGCGCTTCTTCCACCGGAGCTCCCGGCAAAGCACTATCCTGTTGTCCCTGCGACGGAGCCTTGAGAGCCTTGTCGACGCACACCTAAGGCGCGGACAGGGGTCGACGCCCTGATCTGGATCACCGCAGCAAGGCCAAAGGCCATTTCATCCGAAACGCGACCCCGGTCCTTTGCCTTATTGTGCGTCCAAGGCGGACCTTTTAGTCGCAGGGCAAAGGAGACCGGCCATGCGCCTCGTTCGTCAAATCCTGCTTCCGCTCATCCTCGTTGCCGGCTGCACCGCGGCCAGCGACGCGCCCGACGCCGCCAACGCGGCGGCGGGCCAGACGCAGCCTCCCCGGCCTGCCCAGACGAATGCGCCCTTCCAGATCGAAGAGGTGGCGCAATTCGCAGAGCCCTGGGCCATGACGTTCCTTCCCAACGGCCTTCTTCTCGTCACCGAGAAACGCGGCGATCTGCGCTTCATCGACTTCATGGACGAGGGCCCGTCGCAAAGGCTGGGCTCCATCGCTGGTGTTCCGGCCGTGGATTATGGGGGACAGGGCGGGTTCGGCGACGTGGTTCCTCATCCGGATTTCGCCCGCAACAACCTCATCTATCTCAGCTATGTCGAAGGCGGCGAAGGCGATGTTCGCGGCGCCGTGGTGGCCCGGGCGAGGCTGATTCTCGATGAGGCCGATGCCGGGCGGCTGGAGGACCTTCAGGTGATCTGGCGCCAGAGCCCGAAACTGACCGGACGCGGCCATTACGGCCATCGCATCGCTTTCTCTCCGGACGGACGTCACCTGTTCATCAGTTCCGGCGAGCGCCAGGAGTTCACACCGGCGCAGGACATGGCCGGCAACCTCGGCAAGATCCTGCGCCTCAATTCGGACGGCAGCGTCCCTGCCGACAATCCGTTCGCGAGCCGCGGCGGAGTCACGGCCCAGATCTGGTCGCTCGGCCAGCGCAACCCCCTGGGCCTGGCCTTCGCGCCTGACGGGCGGTTGTGGGAAGTCGAGATGGGGCCGCGCGGCGGCGACGAGATGAACCTCATCGAGCGCGGCGCCAATTACGGTTATCCGATCGTCTCGAACGGCGATCATTATGACGGCCGGGAAATTCCCGATCACTCCACACGGCCTGAATTCAACGCGCCGGAAATCACCTGGACTCCGGTCATCTCACCCTCGAGCCTGATATTCTATACCGGGTCGATGTTCCCGCAGTGGCGCGGCGATGCCCTGATCGGCGCCCTTTCCGGCAAAGCGCTGGTTCGAGTGACAATCGACGGCAACAGCGCCCGCGAGGCGGAACGTTGGGCGATGGACCATCGGATCCGTGAAGTCGAGCAGGCGCCGGATGGGTCTATCTATGTCCTCGAGGACCAGAATCGGGAGGGCGGAGGCCGCCTACTCAGACTGACCCCGGCCCGCTAGACGGGGCCGCCGCCGGCAAGTCCAGATTACGGCGGTAGCGGAAGTACCAGACTTCGTGGCCGAGGCGTCGCGCCTTCGCCTCGTACCGCGTTTCCGGCCAGCCGCCCGGCCGGTCGAGGAAGTCGCTCGCCGTTTCCGCCAGCCATTCGAAATCGGTTCGGCGATTCATCACCATCATCGCCCAGCGGCAGTAGATCGGATGATCGGTCCCGAACCGGAATTCCCCACCCGGCTCCAGCTTGGCGGCGATCAGATCCAGCGGCCCCGGATTCATCATTCGCCTCTTGGCGTGCCGCGCCTTCGGCCAGGGATCCGGGTGGAGCAGATAGACGAAGCGAAGCGAGGCGTCAGGCAGTCGCTCGAGGACGTCGAGGGCATTACCCATATGGAGCCTGACGTTCGCCAGGTGGGCGTCGCGGACATGGCCGAGCGCGCCGACGACACCGTTGAGGAAGGGCTCGCAGCCGATGAATCCGTGGTCGGGCAGCAGGTCCGCCCGGAAGGCAAGATGCTCGCCGGAACCGAAGCCGATCTCGAAGTGAAGCGGGCGCTCGTCGCCGAACAACCTGCGGCTGTCGATCGGCCCCGCTTCGGGAACGCTCAGCGCGGGCAGAAGCTCGTCCACCAGCTGCGCCTGACCGGCGCGCAGCTTGTGACCGGAGCGGCGCCCGTAAAGGCGCTTCAGGGTCGTCGGATCGCCCATCGCGTCCCTATCGCGGCGATGTCCTGCCCCGCCAACGCCGTTAGCGCGGCGGGAACCGGATTTCAGATCGCCTGCTTGAGCTTGTCGACCAGGTCGGTTTTTTCCCAGCTGAACAGATCGCCTTCCGCCTTTCGGCCAAAATGGCCGTAGGCCGCAGTCGGCAAATAGATCGGCTTGTTCAGCCCGAGATGCGTGCGGATACCCTTGGGCGTCAGCCGCACCAAAGTTGGAAGCACTTCCTCGAGGCGAGCCGCACTGACACCCGCGGCTTCGGTGCCGTGCAGGTCGACGTAGAGCGACAATGGCTCAGCGACTCCGATCGCGTAGGACAATTGGATCGTGCAACGCCGGGCAAGGCCGGCGGCGACGATGTTCTTGGCCAGATAACGCGCGACGTAGGCCGCGGAACGATCGACCTTGGTCGGATCCTTGCCGCTGAAGGCGCCGCCACCGTGGGGCGCAGCGCCCCCGTAGGTATCGACGATGATCTTGCGGCCGGTGAGGCCGGCGTCGCCGTCCGGGCCGCCGATCTCGAAGCTGCCGGTCGGGTTGATGTGGTAGACGGTCTCGTCGGAGAGCAATTCGGCCGGCAGCACCTCCGCGATCACCTTTTTCACGTAGGCGTGCAGCTCGGCTTCCTTGTCGCCTTCGTCATAGCCTTTG
>DASTDX010000114.1:0-2773 GCA_035710145.1 Allosphingosinicella sp. | reverse complement strand
ATGCAGTGCGCGGATTGCCACTTCAGCCAGGACAGTCACGGCACCGGCTTCATCTATGGCGAAGTCGCCAACGCGGTCGAGATCGGCTGCAAGGATTGCCACGGCACCGCGCGCGAATATCCGAAGCTGCTGACCTCCGGGCCTGCGGCGCCTCCCAAGGGAAACAACCTCGCGTTGATCCGTAATGCCGACGGACGCCGCCGCTTCGAATGGAGGACCGGCAGCGACGGGCGACGCATGCTGATCCAGCGATCGATTGTCGACCCGAAGCTCGAGTGGAATGTCTCGCTCGTCAAGGACAGCGTCGATCGCGAGCATCCGAGCTTCAACATGAAGTCCGCTCGCGCAAAGCTGATGTCGAAGACTGGCGCGGACACGGGCAAGTTCTCGTTCGGACCGGGCGTCGCGGATGACAACCTTGCTCACAAGCAGGACGAGATGGCCTGCTTCACCTGCCATCTTAGCTGGACCACCGCATGCGCCGGCTGTCACCTGCCGATCGAAGCCAATTGGAAGACGACTTCTCACAAATTTGACGGCATGGAGACCCGCAACTTCGCCACCTACAATCCGCAAGTCGCTCGGGACGACATGTTCCAACTGGGCCGGCACCAGACGACGAAGGGCAATATCGTCGCGCCGGTCCGCTCGAGCTCGGCGCTGATTCTCTCTTCCACCAACATCAACCGCGAGCGCATTTACGTGCAGCAGCCGCCAATCAGCGCGGCTGGCTTCTCCTCACAGGCCTTCGCGCCGCACTTCCCCCACACGGTCCGCCTGACCGAGACGAAGACCTGCACCGACTGCCACGTCTCCGAGCAGAACGACAACAACGCCATCATGGCCCAGCTGCTGCTGCAGGGCACGAATCTGGTGAACTTCGTCGGCCTCCACGCCTTCATCGGCCTGGAAGGCGGTTTCCAGGCGACCCGAGTGACGGAATGGGACGAGCCGCAGGCGGTGATCGGGTCGTACCTCCACCGCTTTGCCTATCCGGATTTTTGGCGAGCCCATGTCGAACGCAACAAGCGTGAGCTGGTGCGGTGGACGCGCGGCAAGGCCTTCGACGAAAAATGGAGCGGCGAAACGAGAGCGCTCGAGCCGTTCGTCAACACGGTTCAGGACACCGGCGGCACCGTCGGCTGCCTTCAGAACCGCGGCGAATATATGTTCGTCGCCGAGGGACGCGGTGGGTTCCGGGTCTATGACATCGCCAACGTCGGCAACAAGGGCGTGTCGGAGCGCATCGTCACCGCGCCCTTCTCGGCGCTCGGGCAGGATGCGCGTGTGAAGACCAGCAACGCCACCTGCATGGCGCTTTCAACCAACCAGCCGATCAGCGTCGGCCGCAACGCGTCGATCATCAAGAACCATCCCGAGAACCAGGAGCAGGCGTTCCATCCGCTCTACCGCTACGCGGTGATCACCGACTCCAAAGAGGGCCTGATCCTCGTCGACGTCGAGACCTTCGCCGATGGCGAGCCGCGCAACAACTTCATTAAACGGGCGGTGACGTGGAACGACGGCGGGGTGCTGAACGGCGCGCGGCACGTCACGCTGGCAGGCCATTACGCCTATATCGCCGCCGATTCAGGCTTGGTCGTCATCGATCTCAATGATCCGCTGAAGCCCCGCCTCGCGGCGCGGGTTCCGCTTGCCGATGCCCGCGCCTCCGCAATCCAGTTCCGGTACCTCTGGGTGACCGATCGCGAAGGGCTGAAGCTCTTCGACGTGACCCAATTGGACGCGCCGCGACCGATCCCGGAAGCCACGGTGCCGCTCGCCGATGGGCGGAGAGTCTATCTGGCGCGGACCTACGCCTATGTCGCGGCCAAGCAGGAAGGCTTGGCGATCGTCGACATCACCAGGCCGGAAGCGCCGAAGCTCTATCAGAAAGTCACCTTCGGGGGCGCCATGAACGATGTGGAAGACGTCATCGTCGCGTCGACCAATGCGTCGTTCTTCGCCTATGTCGCCGACGGCCGCAACGGCATGAAGGTCCTTCAGCTCACCTCCTTCGCGACCCAACCCAACCTCTACGGATTCTCGCCCGCGCCAAAGCCGGAGCTGATCGCCTGGGCCAGGACACCAAGGCCGGCAGTAGCGCTTGCCAAGGGGCTCGACCGGGATCGGGCGGTGGACGAAACCGGCGGGCAGATCGCGATCTTCGGGCGCCTAGGGTCGCGTCCGTTCAGCCGCGCGGAAATGGAGCGCCTGTTCCTCAATCGCGGCGGAATTCCCTACAAGGTGAGCGACACCGGCAGCCTCGACGATTGGGTCGCCCAAAGGTAGCGGCCGGCTACCGGCTCACCGTTTGCCGCCGGCTTCGATCGGCCTGGAATCGAGCTGGAATTCCTCGCGCGCGGCAATCCGCTCCCGCTTCTTTGCGCCGATCCTCTGGCGGATCATCATCGAGGGCTTGCCCGCGCCGAGATGATAGTCGTGGCACATCGCGCAGCTCGACTGCACCTTCTTGTTGGCGCTTTCGCCTCCGTGGCAGGTCCGGCAACTGGCGAGGTCGGGCAGAAGCAAATCGGCGGCCGAGTTCGACGCGCCCGCTTTATGGCAGCTCTCGCAAGTCTCGGTCTTGTGCGCCCGATGATCGAACCACCCATGGTGCATATAGCGGACAGGGAATGCGACCGGCTGGATCTTGTAGGCCAGCGAACCCGGGGGCGGCGCCTGCACCAGATGGCAATCGTAACATGCGCCGCCCCGCGAGAAGACGCTTCGGATCGCTCGCTCGGCGCGGCGGGGATTGGCGACGGCGCGG
>DASTDX010000113.1:0-57700 GCA_035710145.1 Allosphingosinicella sp. | reverse complement strand
GAAGCCGCCCAGATCATAGCCAACGAACAGCGCCGCATCGAAGCCACAGCAATGGTCGAGGACCACCTGTGCATCAGGCTGGCTGGGAGTCGTCGGCGCGAGGTCGAACTCAAACCCAGTATCCTCGATGAGCATACCACCAAAATCGCCGCCGACATACCAGGCGCCATTGCGCGCAAGTGCCGGGGTGGCGAGTACGGTGGAGGACAGCGCCACAACAATGGCGAGCTTCCGCATAATCTTCCCCTTTCATCTGCGTCCCTAAGCGGAACGACGTGAACTCCTTACGGTAAGCCGAGTTTGGGTGCAAGCACGCTTCGCCCCCGACCTGTTGCTGAAATGCCGCAGCGCACCTTGGAGATGAACTGCAGATTACCAGACCAGGCCCAAACGACGGCTGCCCTCTTCGGTTGCATGCTTTCGCTCCCGTCCGTCAAACTGTGTGGCAACTGTTGCAGCAATGTCGCACCCTGGAATGACCCGCGGCTTGGCGGTCGATGATTTTCTGCTTTCGTGGCAACGGTTTGATGGCGTCGAAAAAGGCCTTGGCGGATAATCAGGGCTGCGAACGCGGAAGGCTTCCTGCATCGCCAGCGCGATCCCGTGCCGATCGTCGCAAGAGCAGTTCCGACACCTCCGCGACGATCCCGAAAAAGCCCTTTCCTTTCCGATGCGTGTGGCGCAGTCTCGGAACGGCGAAAAATTCAAGTCGGGAGGGGACTTGGCTATGTTTTTCAGCTTTGTGACTGTGATCGCGGCGGCAGCGTCGATGCAAGCGGACCCGGTGAACAGCGCCCGCCGCGCCTATACCGACTGCCTGCAGGCCTACATGCGTGCCCAACTGGAGCAGCGAACGGAGCCGGCCGCCTTCGAGGCTGCGCTGGCCAGCCAGTGCAGCGATCGAGCTGCTGCCTTCACGTCGGCCGTGGTCCAGCGCGACTCCCGCGCCGACGGCCGAGCCCGCGCCGAGGAAAATGCGCATATGCAGATGGAAGACATACGTGCCACCAAGATCGAATATTACGCCGATTATCACTCCACCAACACCATGCCGCCGAACTGACAGCTCAGGGTGGCAATGGCGTCGCTCGACTTGCGTGCAGTCGAGGTAACGACTCCCGCTCAGCCTTGATCGATGATCGGATTGGCGGGCCGCGAATCGGCCTCGGATTGGATCCGCGCCGCCTCGGCCTCATATTCCTCGGCGATCAGCAACAGATGCTCGATCATCCCAGGGTCGCCGATCGCCATGGCGAGCTCACGGCACTTCTGAGCCTGAGACCGGCAGTAAGCAGCGTCCCGCATGCACAACCCATCGTCGCCGCCCCCGGCGGCTCGCCGCTAGGCCTGCAGCCGATCGAAATCAAGCCGTTGCCGGGGTCGGCTGATCAGGAATCGGAGCGCGGAGGAGCGTTGCTGATGTCGACCACGTTACGCCACGCGCCATCGGCTTCCTTCCGCCACAAGGTTACCGCCCGGAACTGCTGGGTCAACGGCCGCCCCTCGGGTCCCGTGACCGTCACCTGCGTGCGTTCGATCAGATAACCCAGATCGCCTGACGCAGCGATCGTCGCCTCGAGGGGTTCCCAACTGATCCTGAAACCGGGCACGGCGAAGCTCGTCAAAAGATACTCGCGGATCGCCGCTTTGCCACGCCGCTCCGGCTCACCGGGCGAAATGATCAGGGCGTCTTCCGCCCAGTAGCCCAGCATCCGATCGACATCTCGGCTCTGGGCGGCCGCGGACCAATCACGACTGGTTTGCATAAGCCGTTCCGCCTCGGTTTCCGTGTCGATGCGGTTACCGCATCCGCCAAGTGGCAGGATCGCGAGCCCAGCAAGAGCACCCGCAACATAACGGCCCGCCCAATACCTTGTCATGTCACGCATCTTTTCCTCCAGCGCAGCCCGAATCAGGACGGCGCCGAGCACTTTCGCCCTCCCCGCGCCGGCTTATTCGCCAGGGTCTGCTGCAACCCGAGTATAGGTAATGGACATGCCGTCCACCCAATTTCCGTCGTCGAGGCGCTGCGTCGTCACCCGATAGGAATCAGGGCCGAGCCGAGTCCAGCTCGTCCGCGTCATCGGAGCGTTTGCGCCGACCTGGGGCGGGCGTGGAAAATTGATCGTCGCGCCTTCGACCCTGCCGACGGTCATTCCGTGGCTTCCGCCACTGCTCCAGTAATAAAATTGCATCTCCGAGGTTTCGGCATTCCAGGCGAAGACGGAATCACCAAGGTACGGGGGGCGATCTCCGCCGGAGCTGGAGGACTCGATCCTGATAGTGCCGCGAAGGTAACGCCCGTACTGGACTGAATAACACTGGGTGTCCCTGGTGGCGCGGTCCGGATACAGGGCGGTCCAGCAATTTCCGGCGAGCTGAGCCATCCAACCGAACGCGCCGTCGGGAAGTGTTTGTCCCCGAGCCTCGCCGGTGGCTACCGGGGCCAGGATGAGGGGCGCCAGCAGGGATATCCCGATCCATCGCTTTCGCTGAATCCGCTTCGCCACCTTCTGCCTCCTTTGCGTTCGGAAAGTAGCATATGGCGATGTTGAGCAAAATCGCGCCGATGCCGCGTGTCCCGCGAAGGACGAGGCGCCTTGCTCGACTCCGAACATTTCACTATATGGCCGCCGTCCAGCGGGCGCTTGCGCTCGCGGAAAGCCGGAACGGGCGAAGCGCGTGGGGGGTGGCAAGCCGCCTCCTGACGCGCCTTTTTGCTTTTCGGCCTTTCGCGCGCAGCCGTCTTGCCGGGCGCCGCTTCGGCATGGGGTCGTGGCGGCCACATCACTCTGGCCCGGCCCGCGCGCCTTTTGAACCCGCGGTGCGGACCGGTATGACAAAGGTATTGCACTTGGCCACAACGGCACATCCCACGCGCGACGATTTTGCGGCGCTCCTCAATGAATCCCTCGGCGGCGAGGACCAAGGCTTTGAAGGCCGGGTCGTGACCGGCACCGTCACCGCCATCGAAAACGACATGGCCGTCATCGACGTCGGCTTGAAATCGGAAGGCCGAGTCCCGCTGCGTGAATTTGCCGCGCCGGGCCAGAAGCCGGAGATCGTCGTCGGCGACGAGGTCGAGGTGTTCGTCGACCGAATCGAGAACATGAACGGCGAAGCCATGCTCAGCCGTGACCGCGCCCGTCGCGAGGCCGCCTGGGATTCGCTCGAAAAGGAATTTGCCGCCGGCAACCGCGTCGACGGCGTCATCTTCGGCCGCGTGAAAGGCGGCTTCACCGTCGATCTCGGCGGTGCCGTGGCCTTCCTGCCCGGCTCCCAGGTCGATATCCGTCCAGTCCGCGACGTCGGTCCGCTTATGGACCTGCCGCAGCCCTTCCAGATCCTGAAAATGGATCGCCGCCGCGGCAACATCGTCGTCTCGCGCCGCGCCATCCTCGAGGAAACGCGCGCCGAGCAGCGCTCGGGCCTTATCCAGTCGCTGACCGAAGGCCAGGTCGTCGACGGCGTCGTCAAAAACATCACCGATTACGGCGCGTTCGTCGATCTCGGCGGCATCGATGGCCTCCTTCACGTCACCGACATCTCCTACAAGCGCGTCGGCCACCCGTCCGAAGTCCTGAACATCGGCGATACCGTCAAGGTGCAGATCGTCCGGATCAACCGCGACACTCAGCGCATCAGCCTCGGCATGAAGCAGCTCGAGACCGATCCGTGGGAAGGCGCCGCTGCGAAATATCCGCTTGAGGGCGTGTTCAAGGGTCGAGTGACGAACATCACCGAATATGGCGCGTTCGTCGAGCTCGAGCCGGGCATCGAAGGCCTGGTCCACGTCTCCGAGATGAGCTGGACCAAGAAGAACGTTCACCCTGGCAAGATCGTCTCGACGTCGCAGGAAGTCGAAGTCTCGGTGCTCGAGGTCGACGAGGAGAAGCGCCGGATTTCGCTCGGGCTCAAGCAGGCTCAGGCCAATCCCTGGGCGGCTTTCGCCGACAAGCATCCGGTCGGCACGGAAGTCGAAGGCGAGGTCAAGAACTCGACCGAGTTCGGCCTCTTCATCGGGCTCGACGGCGACGTCGACGGCATGGTCCACATGTCGGACATCGCCTGGGGCGTTTCCGGCGAGGAAGCCCTCAATCTGCATCACAAGGGCGAGACGGTGAAGGCCGTCGTGCTCGACGTCGATGTCGAGAAAGAGCGGATCAGCCTGGGGATGAAGCAGCTCGAGCGCGGCGGCGTCGCCAAGGGCGGCACGACGAGCGCGGGCGGCGGCGTCAACAAGGGCGAGACAGTGACCGTCACGGTCCTCGAAGTGCGCGACGGCGGGCTCGAGGTTCAGGTCGGCGACGATGGCGCGACTGGGTTCATCAAGCGGTCCGATCTGGGCCGCGACCGCGACGAGCAGCGTCCGGAGCGCTTCCAGGTCGGCCAGAAGTTCGACGCCATGGTTACGGGCTTCGATCGCTCCAAGAAGCCCAACTTCTCGATCAAGGCGCTCCAGATCGCCGAGGAGAAGCAGGCGGTCGCTCAGTACGGATCGTCCGATTCGGGCGCCAGCCTGGGCGACATCCTTGGCGAAGCGCTCAAGCAGAAGAACAGCTGATCGCGGCCAGAGGGCAGGTCGGCCATTGCCGCCTGCCCTCTTCCCCGCATTGGGATTAGGCGTCGCCGAAGATCGGATGTAAACCTTCGTATATATTGCTTTTGTGCGTCGTCAGTGCGACTGATCTGAGTTAGCGAGGCTGCGCCGGGGGAAGCGTGGCAATCCGAATCCGGCGGTTTCCGGTGAAATTGTTTGAGGAGGGGGGAGCCGTGATTCGTTCCGAACTCGTCCAGAAATTGTGCGAAGACTATCCCGATCTGACGCTCAAGGAGGTCGAGCGGGTGGTCAGCGCCTTTTACGACTCCATCGTGTCGCAGCTGCAGAATGGCGGCCGGGTCGAGCTTCGCGGGTTCGGTGCCTTTTCCACCCGCGGCCGCGACGCCCGCAAGGGCCGCAATCCCCGGACCGGCGAGCCGGTCGACGTGTCCGCGAAGAAGGTTCCCTACTTCAAGCCCGGCAAGGAAATGCGCGAGCGTTTAAACGTCTGAGGACGTTGACGTGACGGGACAGGGCCGCCACGTCAGCGGGTAATGCGGACGTGGCGGAACCGGTAGACGCTGGAGACTTAAAATCTTCTGCCCCTCGGGGCGTGCGGGTTCGAGTCCCGCCGTCCGCACCAGCTTAGGCGCCGAAGCTCTGGTTAGCCGGCACATCGCACATTTGTGACCGAGTTGACGAAACACCCCACGCCATCAGAACCCGACGCCGGATCAGTCGGCCTCGGTAGCCGTCCAGTCGCAGCGAGCAAGACTGATGGGGTCGACGAACATCCCGCCCATCCTCACGCCGATCTGCCAGCGCACCTGCGCGTTGACTGGGCCGATCCCCGGAATATCGAGGGAGACGTAACTGCCGATGCGTACCGGTTCGCTGCACTCGGCCATGAAACCGAGCGCCGATACGTTTCGGACCGTCACCTCGATCTTGTAAAGCTTGTGCGGCGACAGCTCGGTTTCGCCCTCGATGACGACACGTGGGCTTCGTCGAGGCTTGAATCCGTGCGACTCGTCGGCTGTGACCGAACGGAGGCTGATACCGCTGTCCATGAGGCTGGTTAGACCGAGACTCGTGAAAGAGAGGTAAAGGCGGGGCTGCAATCCGCAGCGGACCGGCTAAAAGACGGCGCTCGGTGGCCTTTGACGGGAGCTTATGATCCTTCGCGACTCCAAGCTTGTCCTTTGCGTCCTTTTCCTCGCCGGTATCACCGCCTGCGATGAGCCGCAGACCGGCCCGGTTGAGGTCAGCGCGATTGGCCCGCCGCCGAGGCTCGTCAACCCCAATCTCGAACCTCTGCCTCCGCCTTCGGCCTTGCTTCTGCAGGCGACTGCACAGGGCCTCGTCCGGTTCGATTCCGCAGGCGAGATCGAGCCTGCTCTGGCGCAAAGCTGGATCGTATCGGATGACGGCCTGCGCTACACTTTTCGACTCCGTCGGATCGACTGGCCCGACGGTGGCCGGGTAACCGCGGACGAGGTCGCCGCCCGGCTTCGGGCAGCGGTGAGCCGCGCCAGTCGCAACCCGCTCAAGCCTGTTCTAGGCGCCGTAACCGACATCGTGGCGATGACGGACGAAGTACTCGAGATAAGCCTTTCCGGGCCACGGCCCAATTTCCTGCAGTTGCTCGCGCAACCGCAAATGGGGATCATTCTGAACGGCCGGGGGACCGGCCCCTACATCGTGTCGCACGCCGATTCCGCGGGAACGTTGCTCGTCCTGCGCTCTACCGAAAGCGAAGAGGATCCGGAGGAAGATCCCGGCCCCATAGGCCTTTTGCTGAGAGGCGAGCCCGCCGCGACCGCAATCGCCCGTTTCGCCCAGCAGGACAGTGACGCCATACTGGGAGGCACTATCGGCGACCTTCCGCTCGTCAGGGCTGCCGATCTCCCCGCGGCCCGGCTGCAATTCGATCCTGTTTCAGGCCTTCTCGGGCTCGAGTTCAAAACCGTCGAGGGCCCACTCGGCAATGCCGAGATACGACAGGCGCTCAGCATGGCGATCGATCGTCAGGCGCTCGCCAGTGCGCTCGGGGCACCGGGTCTTGCCGCACGAACCGCCTTGGTACCACCCGGCACGGTCGAGCTTGCTTCACCCAGCCAGCCCGCCTGGACAACTTCACCCCTGCCGATGCGTCGCGAGCTGGCGAGCCGGCGGATCGCCGATCTCGATCTGGAAGAACCGCTGCACTTGCGCGTGGCCATGCCGGACTCGCCCGGATATCGGATCCTCTTCGCCCACGTTCGCCACGACTGGCGTCTGATCGGCGTGGAAGCGGAGCGGGTCCGCGCCGACGCTCCGGCCGAGCTGAGCTTGGTGGATCGGGTGGCACCGTCGGTACTGGCGACCTGGTATCTGCGCCACTTCACGTGCGAGTTCAGCCCGGTCTGCGATCCCGCCGCCGATCTGGCGCTGGAAGCGGCACGAACCGCCCTTGCTCCGGCCGAGCGGCGAACACAGCTCGCCACCGCCGACGGGATCCTCGCCGGGCTCGCTCCTTTCATCCCGTTGACGACCCCGGTACGCTGGTCGCTGGTTTCGTCCCGGCTGACGGGCTTCCGGACCAACCAGTTCGGCCGCCATCCACTCGGCGAACTCATAGCGGAGAGCGAATGATGCCGATCGACCAAGGGGAATTCGACCAGATGGCCGATCGCCTGCTGGCAGGGAGGGATCCGGCTGCGGTGCGCCGGCGGGTGGAAGCGATGGAAGGACTGCTCGAGCGCGCGTTCACCTTTCCCGGGACGAATTTTCGGGTCGGCCTGGATTCCGTCGTCGGCCTTGTCCCTGTGCTTGGTGATGTCGTCACCGCGGCGATGGGGGCCTGGTTGATCTGGGAAGCCAGAAACCTGGGAATGTCCAAATGGCAGCTCGCCCGGATGAGCGGCAACGTCGCCTTCGACACGGCGATCGGCATGATTCCGCTCGTCGGTGACGCGGTCGACTTCCTGTTCAAATCCAACAGCCGCAACCTTCGGATCATGAAGCGCTGGCTCGACAAGCATCATCCTGCCACTCGGACGATCGAGGGCGAGGTGATCGGCCGCCGCGAAACTTAGGCGACGGGAATGGTTCGAAGTCAGATGGCTTCGAAATCGAGCCCGATATCCACGGCCGGCGCCGACTGCGTGATTCGACCCACCGAAACATAATCGACACCGGTCTCGGCGGTCGCGCGGATCGTCTCCAGCGAAACGCCGCCGCTGGCCTCGGTCGGAACGCGGCCGGCGACCAGGGCCACCGCCTCGCGAAGTGCAGCGTCTCCCATGTTGTCGAGGAGCAAATGGGTCGCTCCCGCCTCGATAGCTTGGCCGATCTGATCGAGGCGGTCGACTTCGACGATGATCCGGCCGATCCCGGCCTCTCTGGCACGGCGGACCGCCTCGCCGACGCCCCCGGCAACGGCGACGTGATTGTCCTTGATCATCGCCGCGTCATCGAGCCGCATCCTGTGGTTGCGGGCGCCGCCCATCCGGGTCGCATATTTCTCGAGCACCCGAAGTCCCGGAAGTGTCTTTCGAGTGTCGAGCAGGACCGCTCCGGTCCCAGCGATGGCGTCGACGTAGCGGCGGGTCAGGGTGGCGATGCCGGACAGATGCTGGACGGTGTTGAGGGCGGATCGCTCCGCCGTCAGCATCGGCCTCGCAAGACCACGAAGGCGCAGCAATATGTCTCCCTGGACAGCGACGTCGCCGTCCTGCGCAAAGCGCTCGACCTCGACGTCCGGGTCAAGCGCCCGAAAGAAGGCTTCCGCGATCGGCAGGCCGGCAACGACAATCTCCTCCCGACTTCGCATGACTCCGCCGAACCGGGCTTCCGCCGGGATGACCGCGGACGAAGTGACGTCGCCATGGTCCCCAAGATCCTCGGCAAGCGTCGTCTCGACGAAGGCCTCCAGATCGAATCGGTCGAGCGCGAAGCTCATCTCGGGCGTCCCAGCTCTCGGGTCAGGAAGGCCTGGAGCAAAGCCGCGCGGGTGGCGTCTTCCGTCCGGTCGGCGCCGACCGAATGGCCCCCCTCGCGATACTCCCGGAAGTAGAATTCGTGGCCGAGCTCCGAATGCCGCGCCGCCATCTTGCGGGCGTGACCGGGATGCACCCGGTCGTCCAGCGTCGAGAGATAATAGAAGGTCGCCGGATAATCGGGGTCGGCGCGCAGATTCTGATAAGGCGAATAACGCGACATGAAGGCCCAATCCGAAGGCACGTCCGGATCACCATATTCCCCCATCCAGGAAGCGCCGGCGAGGAGCTTCGAATAACGCTTCATGTCGGTAAGGGGCGATCCGGAGATGACGGCCCCATAAAGGTCGGGTCGCTGATTGGCGGCTGCCCCGACCAGGATCCCGCCGTTGGAGCGGCCAGAGATGCCAATCCGGTTGGCTTCGGTCACGCCGGTCCTGATCAGGTCTTCAGCCACGGCATGGAGGTCGTCGAAGCTCTTTTGACGGTTCTCGCGCAACGCAGCCTCGTGCCAGGCCGGGCCATATTCACCGCCGCCACGAATGTTGGCGAGGACGTAGGCATTGCCGGCTTCGACCCAGAACAGCCCGAGTGGACCGGACCGGTAGGGCTGCTCGGTTAGATAAGTTGGAGTCTGCGCATTCCGGAATCCGCCATAAGCGTGGATCAAGGTGGGGACGGGCCCCTCGACCCCGCGCCGGCGCACCAGGAAATACGGGATCCGGGTGCCGTCGCTGGACGTCGCAAAGCGCTGGTCGACGGTAAAGAGGCTCGCGTCGAACTGCGGGGGCAGAGTCTGGACGAGCCTGGTCTCCCCGTTGGGGAATATGGCGTGGAGCGAATCCGGAGTGAGCATTCCGTGCACCACGACGAAGGCCAGATCATCGGGGCCCCCGGAGGTTCGGTGCCGGATGGTACTGTTGGCGGGAAGGTCGACCGCTGCGCTGGTCCAGCCGCCCTCGCTGCTGCGACGGAGCCGGTACAACCGCCCAGACACGTCTTCGAGCGTCTTGACCCAGAGAACGTCGCCGGATGCAGAGACCTCTTCGATCGCCTGGCGGGGCGAAGGGGCCATGACCAGCTCCGGCTCCGCTTCCCGGCCTGCGGCGACATCCTCTAGAGACACTGCAACGAGCGACCCGACCGGCAAGGCGCGTCCATTGCCAAGGTCGAGGACGCTGTTGAGCTGGGCGACGAGCCGTCCGCCACTGACGTCCATGAAGGTCGCATCATTGGGAAGAGGGACGCGCTTCAGCCCCCCTTCGGTCAACAGCAAGGTCTCTTGCGTCCAGAAGGTCAGGCTGCGCCGAATCATCGTCCAGCGCCGGTCGCCGTCCATCCTGGCGAAGGGCGTGAGACCGATATCGGCCGGTTGCGCCTCGATCACGGTTTCCGCCTCGGCCAGCGGCGTGCCACGCTGCCAGATCTTTGCGATCCGCGGATAGCCCGAAGTGGTGAGACTGTCCGGACCATAATCGGTCGCCACTAATAGCCGGTCCCGGTCCAGCCAGGTGACGCTCGATTTGGCTTCCGGAAGCGTGAAACCCCCTTCGACGAAAGTCCCGCTGGCGATGTCGAACTCGCGGACGACGTCGGCGTCACCGCCGCCCGGGCTGAGCTGGACCAGGCAGCGCCGATATTCGGGAGCAAGGCATTCGGCGTCGTGCCAAACCCAGCTCTTCCCTTCCGCCCGGCCGAGCGCGTCGACGTCGATCAGCACCCGCCATTGCGGCCGCCCAGCGAGGTAATCCGCAAGCGGCGAGATCCGCCACAGGCCGCGGGGATTCTCGGCGTCGCGCCAGATATTGGTGACGAACTCGCCCATCACCTTTTCGGGCAAGGCGATCTGCCGCTCGTCATTGAGAATGGCGAGGGCCCGGTCCCGCCACCCGGTGAATCCAGCCGTCTGACTGAGCTCGCGCTCGGTGCGCCTGTTCCATTCCTCGACCTGCGCCAGTGCCCGCTCGCCCTGAATGTCCTCGAGCCACAGATAAGGATCGTCTTCGCTCGCGGCGGTCGCCGTCATGGGGGAAGCCACCTCTGCCGCGCGAGGTTCGGCCGGCGGCGTGGTCGTGCAGCCGGCAAGTACGAGAAATGCGGACAAGACTATGGATTTCCTAGACAAGTGCGTCTCCGATAGGTGAATCGGCGCGGACGCTAGAGCCTCTCACCGTCCCTGTCACGCCCCCGCGCAACCGCGATGAAGGAAGCACGTTTCGAGCTTCAAACGAATGGAGGAAAAGCATGCGACGCTATGCATATGGCTGGATCACCCTGGCCTTCTTTCTCGTCTCCTTCGGGCTTCACTGGCTGTTCGGCTGGTATGCCTTCGTCGAGGAATCGAGCCAGCACGGTCAGCAGGCCGAAGTCGCCAGCTACCTGACCGAAATGGGCCGAGACACGTTCGAGAACTGGCAATCCGAATTCCTGCAATTGCTCTGGCAGGTCGTCGGCCTGGCTTATTTCCTCTACATCGGCTCGCCCGCGTCCAAGGAGAATGACGACCGGATGGAGGCGAAGATCGACGCTTTGCTTCGGATCAACGGCGGCGAGGCGGCGGAAGGGTTGATCAAGGAGCTCGACAAGCATTTCGAGCGCCATGACGGGGTCGAGCCACACAGCCACGGCAAGGCGTTCGTTCACAATGCGGGCCGGGATGTGAAGCACGTTGCCGCGAGATAGGCGCCGCGCCCGACAAGGATGAGATCGAGCACTCAGGGCGACGCTATCGAGGGCGGTCTGACGTGGGTGGGTCAGTCTCCGGAAATTTTCGGCCGGCCGACGTCGCCCTTGCCCACGCTTCCGCCGGCCATTTCCAGCATCCGATCGAGCGATTTCTTGGCGCCGATCCGAAGGCTTTCCTCCATCTCGATGCGGGGCTGAAGGTCCCTAAGCGCGACGTAGAGCTTTTCCATCGTGTTCAGGGCCATGTACGGGCACATGTTGCAGTTGCAGTTGCCGTCCGCGCCGGGCGCGCCGATGAAGGTCTTCTCGGGCGCCGCTTTCTCCATCTGGTGGATGATGTGCGGCTCGGTCGCGACGATGACCTCCCGCGACGGCGACGACAGGGCGACCTTCAGGATATGCGAGGTCGACCCGATTTCGTCGGCATGTTCGAGGATATGCGGCGGGCATTCCGGGTGGGCGAGCACCGGCGCTCCGGGATGCTTCGCCTTCAGCTTGAGAAGCTCGGTTTCCGAGAAAGCCTCGTGGACGATGCAGACTCCCGGCCAAAGCAACATGTCGCGCCCGAACTTGCGGTTCAGCCAGCCGCCGAGATTCTTGTCGGGACCGAAGATGATCTTCTGGTCCTTGGGAATCTGACTCAATATCTGTTCCGCGGACGAACTCGTGACGATGATGTCCGACAGGGCCTTCACCTCGGCCGAACTGTTTATGTAGGTGAGCGCGATATGGTCCGGGTGGAGTTCCCGGAAGGCCTTGAACTGCTCGGGCGGGCAGCTGTCCTCGAGGCTGCAGCCGGCGTCCATGTCCGGGAGAATGACGATCTTGTCGGGCGACAGGATCTTTGCCGTCTCGGCCATGAAACGGACTCCGCAAAAGGCGATCACCTCGGCGTCGGTCGCCTGCGCCTTGCGGGAAAGATCGAGGCTGTCGCCGACGAAGTCGGCAATGTCCTGTATTTCCGGTGTCTGATAATAATGCGCGAGGATGACAGCGTTGCGCGCCTTGCGCAGACGGTCGATCTCGACGCGCAGGTCGAGGCCTCGAAGGCTCTGATTGGGTGCGTTCATTCCTTTGTCCCCTGCGGCAGTCAGCGATCGGCCTGGCGGTCGCGCACGGCTTCGTCGATGCGCCGCGGTCGGTCGAGAAAATAGGCTTCCTCGCCACCCGCCGAATCCACGAACCGCACGGCCACGCTCGCGTCAATCCCCGCCGTACGAAGCGGCATGGCGAAGCTTCTCGCCACGTCCCGCATCGCCGCATTTCGCGCCTGGCTCGCCGGCGTCCGAGCGCGTGCCTGGCGCATCAGTTCTTCCTGGGCGCTCCGGCGATTGGCCTGATCGAGCGTCCGTTCGGCATCGGTGAGCGCCATGACGATCCCGCCCTCCGAATATTCCTGAACCTCATTGAGATCGATATCCGGTCCCGACATTTCAAGCGGCGGCAAGGTCACCGTGAGGGTATGGGTCGCCTCGTCCCAGGCCAGGCTTTGGCGCCGGAGCCGGCCGAGATCGACGCTGTAGCGCACCGTCCCCGGCATGATCAGCGTCTTGCGCGCCTCGAGGCCCAGCACGCTCTCGGTCGCGGTGACGACCGCAACGAACCGGCCGGTAAAGGGAGTCAGCCGCCCCTGATCGCGCACCGAGAGCAAGGCCATGTTGGCGATCGCCTGTGGATCCGGACGGGCCGCGAGCGACTCCGGCCGCAAAAGGAAGCCGATCGATCCCCCGAGCAGAAGCGCCGCCGCCGGCAAGGCCAGAAGCATCAATTTCGGCTTCAGGCGGCCAGCGCCCATCTTTCCCCTTCCCCCTTCACGATCCCGCGGCGCTCGAGGTCGACCAGGTGGGCCAGGACCGATCGGCCGGCCGCCGGATGGAGCCGCGGGTCGATATCGCGGTACATCGCCTCGACCATCGGCCTGATCCGGCCGTCGCCCTTGCCGAGCAAATCGAGGATCTGTCTTTCCCGCATCCGGCGGTGCGCGATCAACGCCCTGACATGGGTATGGGCCTTCTCGACCGGCGGGCCGTGCGCAGGCAGATAAAGGCGGTCGTCCCGCTCGAGCAGATGCTTGAGGCTTCGCATGTAGAGGCTCATGTCGCCATCGGGCGGCGACACGACCGTGGTCGACCAGCCCATCACGTGATCGCCGGTAAACAGGACCCCTTCGCCGTCCAGCGCGAAGCAGAGGTGGTTGGACGTATGGCCAGGGGTGGCGACGGCGCGAAGCGTCCATCCCTTGCCCGCGACCGTTTCGCCATCCGCGAGCACCCGATCGGGTGCATAATCGAAATCGAACGACGCATCGGCCCGAGGCCCGTCATCCTCGAGCGCCAAGGGCGGGCAGCCGGTGATCGGCGCCCCCGTGGCCGCGGCGAGGGCGCGGCTGGCCGGACTGTGATCGCGGTGAGTGTGAGTGCAAAGGATCGCTGTGATCCTCTCACCGCGGGTTGCGGACAGGATCGCGTCGACATGGTCGGTCAGATCCGGCCCCGGATCGATCACCGCCACCTCCTCCGAGCCGACGATATAGGTCTGGGTTCCGGTGAAAGTGAAAGGCGACGGATTGTCCGCCAGCACCCGCCTCACCAGCGGATGCACCTGCTCGACCAAGCCCACAAGACCCTGCTCCATGACAAGCATGTGGCATTGCCGGCCGCCAAAATGAAGACGCCAGCGCCGTCAATCTTCGCCGGTCAGCGTGCGGTGACCGCTCGAAGTTCACAAAGTTCACAGCATCCATTCGTTTTTTTGCCTTCCCGGGAAATGGAGACGGCGCCCGGCAGCCCTCGCCGAAGATATTCGTGGCGATCCGGGCCGGTAGGAAAGGCATGAGTACTGTTCATGGTTTGTTCTACGACGAAGCGCTGAGAGTTTCAAGCTGTCCTCGGACCCTCCACAGCCGAGGCCGGCTCCCCGAGGGCGTGCCGGCCTCGTTTGTGCTCCATCGCGCGAATTCCGGGCTTACTGGGCCCTCACCCTCGCGATGGCGCGATCCATCGCCTCGAGCACGCGCTGGCGATGCTCGGCGCTGAGCTCGTCATTCTCGGCCAGTCGCTGCCTCGCGCGCTCGAGATGCTCGAGCCGGCTGGCGCTGTCGCCTTCGCCGTCGCCGCAGATCATGATCCGCGTGCGCTGGTCCGCGCTGCCTTCGTCGACGTTGACCAGTTCATTGTCTTCGCGACAGCTCTCGGGAACGACGATTTCGCCATTCTCTCCGCGGCGGTGAATGCGCAGCACATGCTTCGCATGCTCACCGGCGCGGGCGTGGTCGCCTCCCTTTGTCTCGAGGATGACGATGCGCTGACGGCGCTCCCCGTCCTCCGCCCCTTCCGGGTGCGGATGCGCGATTCCGGGCGTACCGAACGTCAGGCTGACACCGGCGAGAGTCGCGACCGCGGCGATGCCGCCAAGCAGGCGCAGCCTGCTCCTGCGATGGTCCTTCATCATCTTCAGTCTCCGTTTCAGTTGATCGGCATGATTGAGCGGGCAGGCTGCAATCAGACCGTTGGGGCTCGCGGATTTGATCAAGGCTCTGGCATAATCCTGGCGGGACTGGTCGGTGGCGGCGGCTGAGACAGCAAAGTCGCACGCCAGCTCCTGGTCGGCTCGGAACGCGCGAAAGGCGATCCAGGCGATCGGATTGAACCAGTTGAAGCCGAGGAACAGCAAGGCGAGGTGGTTGCACCAGATATCGCCGCGGCGATGATGGACAAGCTCATGCGCGAGCGCGAGCCGGCGCTCCTCGGGTGAATAGCGAGTCCCGAAATCGGCCGGAACGACGATCCGGCGGTCCAGCAGACCCAAGGCCAGGGGCCCGGATACGATCGCGCTTTCCACCAGCGGCACGCCTTCAAGACCGCCAAGGCTGCGCGAAGCGAGGCTCAGGCGGGTGAGAAATCTTCGATAACCCAACCCTTGCCAGACGAAGAAGGCGGCCGCGCCACCGGCCCAAATCGCGAGCAACAAGGGCACCCACTGCCCGGGTCCGCCGGACGACGGCAGCGGCGCGGCCGATCCACCCGCCAGGACGACGAGGTCGAGCGGGGGAAGAAGGGAAGGCAATTCGCCGGCGAGCCAGGCCTGCGGCGGCATGAGCATTCGAGCCGCGGGCAGCAGCCACAAGGCATAAGCCACCCCGGCACCGAAACAACGCGCCACCGGGCGCCGGACGAGCAAGACGAGCAATATCACTACACTCGCCCAGGCGAGGTTGCCGAAGAACCACCCGATCATTTCTTCAGGTTCCTGAGCAGCGCCTCGATCTCGTGAATGTCGCGCTCGCTGAGTTCGCCACGTTCCGCGAGATTGGCGACCAGGGGCGTCACTCGACCGCCGAACAGGCGCTCGATCAGCCGGCCGGATTCCTCGGCGACATAATCCTCGCGGCGCACCGCAGGCCGGTAGAGATAGCGGCGGCCTTCCTCCTCGTGCTTGAGGGCACCCTTCACGAGAAGCCGGGCCAGCATCGTCTTGACGGTACGAACGCTCCAGTCCCTGCCGGCCGGCACGCGTTCGAACACTTCGTTGGCGGTAAGCGGCGACTCACGCCAAAGCACTTCCATGATTTCGTGCTCGGCGCTGGAAATGCGGTCAGCCATTCAATCATCCCCGCAACGGTGCCTGACTTGTTGACTACAGGTGTAGTCAAGGTAGTGAACGGCGGATGAACGACTCGTCTCCGGATAGTGTCGGATGGGTTTACACAAGGCCCGCGTGGTTAACGGTCATTGACCATCGCAAGGCGCGTATTTCCGACCCTCGCACGGCCTGGCACGGAACATGTACATGGATCCGTGTCCACAGGTTCCACTCGGGAGGGCGGGCTTGGCGCTTACCGGTCGCGCCGCCCGCCCTTGTTTTTCCCCACTCTGTGAAGCGTCCACTTGATTCCACGGTCGAGAGGAAAGACCGCCCTCGGCTATCCGCGACTGAGCGGTCCGTCGCTGCTGAAGCGCAGGGCAGTGAAGTTGACAATGTCTTCCTTCGCGCCGAGAGGGAGCCCGCGCCAAGGACGTCGATCGGAATCGATCCGGACCTGGCGGACCTGCCCTAAAGGCAGCGTCAGCCTCGCTCTTCGAGGCCCGGAGAGCCCCAGCCCCTTGGGGGGGAAGCTGGGGCTTTTCCACGTTCAGGCGGGATCTTCCGTCTCCTCGCTTGCCCAGAGAGCACGATCGGTGGCGCGCTGCTTCGCTAACCCATCTTCCATCTTCTGTATCTCGTCGGCGCGAGTTTCCCAGCTGGCGGCGCTGCGCTCATAGACGCGCCGGCTGTTCGCGATGTCGGTGGCCGCGGCACGCAGTTGATCCTGGGCTGCCAGCGCCCGGCATCCGGAAACGGTGTCCCTCGCCTCCGTGCGTTTGCTATCCCAGAACGGCCGTTCTCTTTCAGACGTCTCGTCAGGAGCGCTGCCGCCTTCATTCACCCAGCGTTGGATCGCCGCCGGCGCGCCGACGCGCGCGGCTCGCGGCCCCGCTCCTGTTGGATCCGAACGCCTCATGACTGAACCTTGCTCTGTGGAGGCGAGAGCACAAAAGTCTCTCGGTCACCGGTAGCCGAAACAGATTCGGTGATGATCGGATATAAGCGCCGGTGGCCCGAATACGAGCCAAACCAGGCACCAACACCCGGCTTGACCCGGGGGCGGCGAGCACCCACATATGGCCCGTTGGCACTCTACCGACTAGAGTGCCAATCGCAAATTGGCAGCGCTGGCTCCCGCTTGTGAAGCGACGTCTTGGTCGCGATCCAGCGTGAGGACCCACGTCATGACATTTCGTCCCCTCCACGACCGAGTCCTGGTGCGCCGCGTCGACGCCGCCGAGAAAAGCGCCGGCGGCATCATCATCCCCGATACGGCGCAGGAAAAACCCCAGGAGGGCCAGGTGGTCTCCATCGGGTCCGGCACGCGCGCCGACGACGGAAGCGTCATGCCGCTCGACGTGAAGGCCGGCGACAGGATTCTGTTCGGCAAATATTCGGGCACCGAAGTGAAGCTCGAGGGCGAAGATCTCATCATCATGAAGGAAGCCGACATACTCGGCGTCGTCGGCTGAGGCGCGGGCTGCGACCCGCCTCACTCATTCCTCTCCCGCAGCAAGATTGCTGATGCTCCAATACAAGGATTCCAGACCATGGCCGCCAAAGACGTCAAATTCTCCCGCGACGCGCGTGAAAGCATTACCCGCGGAGTCGACATCCTCGCCAATGCCGTCAGGATCACTTTGGGCCCCAAGGGACGCAATGTCCTGCTCGACAAGAGCTATGGAGCGCCGCGCATCACCAAGGACGGTGTGACGGTCGCCAAGGAGATCGACCTCCACGACAAGTTCGAGAACATGGGCGCGCAGATGTTGCGCTCGGTGGCGTCGAGAACCCACGACCATGCCGGCGACGGCACGACCACCGCGACCGTCCTCGCCCAGTCGATCGTCCGCGAAGGCATGAAGTCGGTCGCCGCGGGGGTGAACCCGATGGACCTCAAGCGGGGAATCGATCTCGCCGTTCTGAAGGTCGTCGAGGACCTCAAGGCCCAGTCCAGGCCGGTGTCGAGCAACAACGAAATCGCGCAGGTCGGGATCATCTCGGCCAATGGCGATAACGTCGTCGGCGAAAAGATTGCCGAGGCGATGGAGAAGGTCGGCAAGGAAGGCGTGATCACCGTAGAGGAAGCCAAAGGTCTCGAGTTCGAGCTCGAAGTCGTCGAAGGCATGCAGTTCGACCGCGGATTCCTCAGCCCCTATTTCGTCACCAATGCCGAGAAGATGCAGGTCGAGCTCGCCGACCCTTACATCCTCCTCCACGAAAGGAAGCTTTCCAACCTGCAGGCCATGCTCCCACTCCTGGAAGCCGTTGCGCAATCCGGGCGCCCGCTCCTGATCATTGCCGAGGATGTCGAGGGCGAGGCTCTCGCCACCCTTGTGGTGAACAAGCTTCGCGGTGGTCTCAAGGTCGCCGCGGTCAAGGCACCGGGTTTTGGTGATAGCCGCAAGGCCATGCTCGAAGACATGGCGGTCCTGACGAGCGGTCAGGTCATAACCGAGGATCTCGGAATAAAGCTCGAGACGGTGACGCTCGATATGCTGGGGACCGCAAAGAGAGTGAGCATCGACAAGGACAAGACCACAGTGGTCGATGGCGCCGGTACTCCGGAAGCCATCCAGGCACGGGTCGAATCCCTTCGCGGCCAGATCGAACGTTCCGACAGCGAATACGACATGGAGAAGCTCCAGGAGCGTCTCGCGAAGCTCGCCGGCGGCGTCGCCATCATCAAGGTCGGCGGCAGCAGCGAGATCGAGGTCAAGGAGCGCAAGGACCGGGTCGACGATGCACTGAGCGCGACCCGCGCGGCCGTCGAAGAGGGCATCGTCCCCGGCGGCGGGACGGCCTTGCTTTACGCCTCGAAGGCCCTGGAGGGGCTGGCTGGAGCGAATGACGAACAGACAAGGGGCATCGACATCGTCCGTCGCGCGCTCCAGGCGCCGCTGCGCCAGATCGCCGAGAATGCGGGCTTCGACGGGGCCGTGGTCGCCGGCAAGCTGATGGACCAGGACAGCCGAACCTTCGGCTTCAACGCGCAGACCGAGATTTACGAAGATCTCGTCGGGTCGGGCGTCATCGACCCCACGAAAGTGGTGCGTTCGGCGCTCCAGGATGCCGCGTCCGTCGCCGGCCTCCTCATCACGACCGAAGCGGCCGTGGCCGAGCTGCAGGAGGACGAGCCCGACGAATCCGCGACCTCGGTCGGCGGCCTGAATTTCTGAGGCCCGCCGTGAAAAAGATGACGATCATCGCGGCTGCCGATCCGCGTGAAGACGGCGAACCGGCGGCGGCCCCGCCGGCCCTGCTCCTCCACAAGTTCGTCAAGAACGACAGCTGGAGGGGCGCTCTGACGACCGATTCCTCTGGCGAGAATCTGCCGCGCACCGGTTCGTCCTGGATCTATGAGAAACAGGTCCACGTCTCGCCTGCCGATCGGCGCGTCGGTGCGACTTCGCTCGAGATCGCCAAGGGCGTGTCGGAGCGCGGCTATTTCCTGTTTCCGATCAGCGACGATGTCTGAGGCGAAAGCTCAGCGCGAATCCGTCACGTTTGCCGTCGTCCCGGAATGAGGACCTAGGTCGCCTTGGCGATCTGCTTTTCCTCGAGCAGGGTCTGGAGTTCGCCGGCCTGGAACATCTCCATCATGATGTCCGATCCGCCGACGAATTCGCCCTTCACATAGAGCTGGGGGACGGTCGGCCAATCCGAATAATCCTTAATACCCTGCCGGATCTCGGGATCCTGGAGAACGTCGACCGTTTCGAACGGCACTTCGAGATGATCCAGGATCGCCACCGCACGACTCGAAAAGCCGCATTGCGGGAACAAGGCGGTTCCCTTCATGAAAAGGACGATGTCGTTCTTCTTGACGATCTCGTCGATCCGACCGTTGACGTCGCTCATTGCTTCTTCCTTCATTCGGGGACGGCGGTGCTAAGCTTCAATGCGTGAAGCTCATTGCCCATCCGTCCGCCCAGTGCCTCGTAGACGCGCTGGTGCTGCCTGACCCGGGGCAAGCCCCGAAAGCTTTCGGCGACCACGCGCGCTTCATAATGATCGCCGTCGCCGGCCAGATCGACGATCTCCACGCGGGCATCGGGAATCCCATCCCGGATCAGGGATTCGATCTGGTCGGCCGGCATCGGCATCAGCCCTGCGCCTCGATGAAATATCGGCGCGCCTCGACGGTCTTGTGCTCCATCGCCTGCCGGATCGCCGCCTCGTCGATCTCGACTCCGGCGGAAGTGAGATCGCCGAGCAGTTTGCGGATCACGTCATCGTCGCCGGCCTCCTCGAAGTCCGCCCGGATCACGTCGCGCGCATAAGCGTCGGCCTCCGCCTCCGTGAGCCCCATCTTCTTCGCGGCCCACTGGCCAAGCAGCCGATTGCGGCGGGCGACGATCTTGAACTGCATTTCCTGGTCGCGCGCATATTGGGACTCGAAAGCCTTCTGGCGGTCGTCGAAGGTGGTCATGGGGTTCCTTTGCCTTGGCTGATTGCTGGTCAAATAGGCCCGCAGCGGCGGCGGCGCAATGCGAGTGGCATCAGGAATCGGAGGAGCGCATGACGACGCCGCTGCGCGTCATGCAGCTCATCCCTTCGACGCACCCGTCGATCTTGAGGACGTTCTCGACGCGGCAAGAAGACGGGCGCCCAAGGCGGCCCAAGCCTCAATCCATCGTCACGACGAGTTTCCCCACGGCCTTGCGGGCGGCCATGTGCGCGATCGCCTCGCCGCCCTGCTCAAGCGGCCAGGTCCGGCTCACTTTCGGGGCGATCCTGCCTTCTTCCCAGAGCCGGAACAGGGTCTCAACATGGGCGGCGTTGGTCTTCGGATCGCGGGCGGCGAAGGCGCCCCAGAACACGCCGCGGACGTCGCAGCTCTTGAGCAGGGTCAGGTTGAGTGGAAGCCGCGGGATCCCGGCGGGAAATCCGATCACGAGCAGCCTTCCTTCCCAGGCGATCGAGCGAAGGGCCGCCTCGGTATAATCGCCCCCGACGGGATCGTAGATCACATCGGCGCCAGCGGGGCCGACCGCATCCTTGAACTGCTGCGCGAGCGCCTTCGACCGATCCTTGTCGAAAGGGCCGGTCGGGTAGACGATCGCTTCGTCCGCTCCGGCGGCCTTTGCCACGGCGGCCTTTTCCTCGGAGGAAGCCGCCGCCACGACCCGAGCGCCATAGGCCTTGCCGAGCTCGACCGCGGCCAGGCCGACTCCGCCGGCGGCGCCGAGCACGAGCAAAGTCTCTCCTGCCTTCAACTTGCCTCGGTCCAGCAAGGCATGGATGGTCGTCGCGTAGGTCAGGATCAAGGCCGATCCCTCCTCGAAGCTTCGCCCCTCCGGAAGCCGAAGCGCCATCGCCGCCGGCACCAGCACCTTCTCCGCAAGCCCACCATGGCCGAGCATGGCGATCACGCGATCGCCCGCCGACCAGCCGGAAACGCCCGCGCCGGTCTGCTCGACGATTCCGGATATCTCGCCGCCCGGAGCGAAGGGGCGCGGCGGCTTGAACTGATATTTGTCCTCGATGATGAGGACGTCGGGATAGTTGATCGCGCAGGCCTTCACCCGAACCAGCAACTGGCCGGGTCCCGGCTTCGGCTCGTCCACCTCGCTCAGCCGGAGCGTTTCCGGGCCGCCGGGTGCATGGGACAGGAGCGCCTTCATGCCAGCACTCCCGTCGGCGACTTCGATCTAGCGGAGCCGAGGCAGATCGATCCGAACGGCCCCGCCATCAGCGTGCCGCCTGTGGAAAAGCAGGCAATTTGGCGATGTCGGCCGGCTCGTGCTGGATGACCGTCCGGGCACGCAGATTCCGGGCGATGCGGTCGTAGCGGTCCATCGAGGCCAGCGTATCGGCGCGATCATGGTTGAACGGCGGGACGCCTCGATTCTCCACCTGTTCGGTGAAGTGGTAGAGGTCGCCGGACAGCAGCACCGGCCCCGACGCCAGGCGGACGAGCAGAGCGTAATGGCCTGGCGTGTGGCCCGGCAGATCGAGCATCACCACACGACCGTCGCCGAAGACGTCGTGATCGCCGTCCACCATCTCGATCCGGCCGGTGCCGGTGAGCCAGTGCGCCATCGCCGCCACGGATCTTTCGTCGGCCGGCGGACGGCCGGCGCGGAGCAGCTCGACATCGCCTCGCCCCATCAGCAGGCGCGCCTGCGGGAAACGCCGCGCCTGTCCGGTATGATCGAAATGCCAATGGCTGATCCCGATCGTGCCGATCTGCTCCGGCCGGACGTTGATCTGGGCAAGCTGGTCCACGATGCTTCGGCTGAGGCTCAGCCGCTGCGCTTCGTTCTCGAAACCCTGGCCGACCAGCTCATCCGTCAGGCCGGTGTCCCACAGCATGTACCGGTCGCCATGCTTGATCAGGTAGCAGCTGCCGACGATGTTCTTCGGCCCGCGCGGATATTGAAAGGTGTCGGAGAAGAAGGCGCCATATTGCTTAATGACGAACTGGCCGCAATCGAACCGCCACATGGAAAGCTCGGCCGTCGGCGCCGGCGCCGGTGCGGGCTGCATGCCCGAGAGCGCCAGCCAGCTCATCATCGCGCCCGCCAGCCTCTTCAGCATCATCCGCCTCCCTGTTGTTCCTTGGGCGAAACATAAGAGGGATCGTGGGCAAAGGGCAATTGCCCGCCGCGTTCCAGCGCGCCCAGGACTGCCGCGAAGTCCGTCCGGCAGCGAAAGCCCAGTCTTCGCTCGGCGAGCGAGGAATCATAAACCCGGTCGATATGGTTCGGCAGTTCCCAGCCGGCCCGGTCATAGAGGGCCGCCGCCTTCGGGAAATGACGGGCGATCACCGAAGGCGCATCGGCCAGAAGCATCTCCGCCTCGTCGGCACCGAACGGCGTCGGTGCCGCGATGATGAAGATACCGAAGCCGAGATCCGGGGCCCGGTTCAAAGCGACGACATGCGCCTCGGCTGCATCCTCGACGGTCAGACGCCGATTGAGGAACTCGTTCGCCTTGATGTTGGGCCCGGGCAGATGGCGGTGAGTATCGTCCTCCTCCGGAAAGAAGCGACCGGTCCGAAGCACGATCGTCGCCAGTCCGTGCTTCCGATGGACGAGAGCGCACATCTGCTCGGCGGCGCGCTTGGTGACTCCATAGATGTTGCGGGGCTCCAGCGGTCCATAGTCCTCTGTCAGCCAGGCGGCCCGATCGGCGCCGCCCGCCTTCCCCGCGCGGATCGAATCGGAAATCATCAAGGAGGTCGTCGAAGTGAAGACGAAACGGTCATTGCCGGCCTCGACTGCGGCTTCCAGCAGGTTGAGCGTGCCGGTGACGTTGACGTCGACGAAGGCCTGCTTCGGGTAGCGGACGATGTCCGGCTTGTGGAGCGCACCGGCGTGGATCACCGCCTCGATGCCATATTCCGCAAAGGCGCGATCGACGGCGCAACGATCGGCCACCGTGCCGATAATCCGGGTGTCGATACCCGGGGCGACGTCGAAGCCGACCACCTCATGCCCTTCATCGCGAAGGCGCGGCGCGAGAAAACGTCCCAGCCAGCCGGACGAACCGGTCAGCAGGACTCGCACGAGATCAGCTCTCGTATCTTGCGGTCGTCCGGGCGGCGACTTCCTCAGCGGTCACGTCCGGCGCCAGTTCGATCAGCCTGAACGGGCTCGAATGGTCCGGCCGCTGGAACACGCACAGATCCGTGACGATCATGTCGACGACGTTCTTGCCGGTCAGCGGCAGGGTGCATTCCGGGATGAACTTCGGATCATTGTTCTTCGACACGTGCTCCATGACGACAATGATCTTCTTGACGCCCGCGACCAGGTCCATGGCCCCGCCCATGCCCTTGATCATCTTGCCCGGGATCATCCAGTTGGCGATGTCGCCGTCCTGCGACACTTCCATGGCGCCGAGAACGGTCAGGTCGATATGGCCGCCGCGGATCATGGCGAAGCTGTCCGACGAGGAGAAATAGGAGGAGGACGGAAGCTGCGAGATGGTCTGCTTGCCGGCGTTGATCAGATCCGGGTCGACCTCGTCATCATAAGGGAACGGCCCGATCCCGAGCATCCCGTTTTCCGACTGCAGGGTCACTTCCATCCCGGCCGGGATATTGTTGGCGACCAGGGTCGGGATGCCGATTCCGAGATTGACGTAATAACCGTCGCGAAGCTCCTTCGCGGCGCGGGCGGCCATCTGATTGCGGTCCCAGGGCATCAGGCGGCCTCCCTCTGGCGGGTCGTTCGAAACTCGATCTTCTTTTCGTAGGGCGCGCCGAGGATCATCCTTTTCACGTAGATGCTGGGCAAATGAATGCAGTCGGCGTCGAGGCTTCCCACCGGCACGATTTCCTCGACCTCGGCGACGCAGATCTTCCCGGCGGTCGCCATTGGCTGGTTGAAGTTGCGGGCGGTCTTGCGGAAGACGAGGTTCCCGCTCTCGTCCGCCTTGAAGCCCTTGATGATCGCCAGATCGGCCCTGATCCCGCGCTCCAGGATGTAGGTCTCGCCGTCGAAATCCTTGTGCTCCTTGCCTTCGGCGACGACGGTCCCGACCCCGGTCCTGGTATAGAAGCCGGGGATGCCCGCGCCCCCGGCCCGGCAGCGCTCGGCCAAAGTCCCCTGCGGGCAGAATTCAACTTCCAGCTCACCGGCGAGAAACTGCCGCTCGAACTCCTTATTCTCCCCCACATAAGAAGAAATCATCTTCTTCACCTGGCGCGAACGGAGCAGTTTGCCGAGGCCTTCATTGTCGATCCCGGCATTGTTGGAGGCGATCGTCAGATCCTTCACTCCGCTCGCCTGGATCGCGTCGATCAGCCGCTCCGGAATTCCGCACAGGCCGAAGCCGCCGGCGCAGATCGTCATGCCGTCGAACAAAAGGCCGTCCAGCGCCGCTTCGGCGTCGGGATAGATCTTCTTCATGAACCGCTCCCTTGGGTCGCCGAAGCGATTAGTCGCGCGCGACCGGCGAGGTCAAGCCAAGTTGAAGCTCGATTCAAGTTGGGCCCGCGCGCCTGTGGCGCGCGGCTAGCGATAAGCGCGGCGGCTTATTGTTTGATCTTCGCCAAGACGCCCTGGAGCTGCATCGCGTTGGACATGTCGCCCTCGACCCGAAGCTTGCCCTGCATGAAGGCGGTCATGCCGTCGAGGGAGCCGTCGGCCATCGCCTGCCAGTCTTCCCAGGTGACCTTGATCGTCGTGTCGGCCGGCCCGTCTTCCTCGGTCACGGTCTGAGCAGCGCCGTCCAGCATCACTACGCCCTGGTCGCCGAAATCGATCTTCACGCGCTTGCCGGGCAGAAAGGCCTGGGCCTCGTTCAAACGGGTGGCCATTTCGGTCTTGTTCATCTCGATCTCCTGTCTGGCGGCTTTTTTCACCTACGTTTCGCGGGCCGATAGTCAAGACCTACATGGATGTCAGTAGCTGCCGCCTTCCCTTGACCGCCGAAGCTGGCCGGGGCAGCGGAGCCATCATGGACGCCGCACAGGTCATTCACGAGAAATTCGTCGCCAAGGTGAAAAGCGGCCGGTTGCCGCGTCGGGTGGCTTCGGTTCAACCGGAGGAGGTCGGCCTGGCGCCGGAGGCCCTGGTCGAATTGTTCTACAGCCAGGTAACGAGCCGGCAAATGGATCGGCTCTCGCGCCGGCTCCAGGCGCGGGGGGAAGGCTTCTACACGATCGGCAGTTCCGGCCACGAAAACAATGCCGCCGTCGCGGAAGCCTTCCGAGCCGACGATCTCGCCTTTCTCCATTACCGATCCAACGCGTTCCAGATTCACCGCTCGAAGAAGCTGCCCGGGCAGACGCCTGCGTGGGACATGCTCCTGAGCTTCGCGGCTTCCGCCGAGGACCCGATTTCCGGCGGCCGTCACAAGGTGATCGGATCCAAGCCGCTGGCGATCCCGCCCCAGACAAGCACCATTGCCTCGCATCTGCCCAAGGCGGTGGGCGCAGCTTTCGGGCTAGGCATCGCCCGAACCCTGAAGCTCGCCGAGACGGCGGTCGCCCGCGACTCCATCATCCTGGGCAGCTTCGGCGACGCCTCGGCCAATCATTCCACCGCCCAGGGCGCCTTCAACACCGCCCAATGGGCGGCTTACCAGGGCACGCCGATGCCCCTCGTCTTCCTGTGCGAGGACAACGGGATCGGAATCTCCACCCGGACGCCGCCGGGCTGGATCGAGGCCTCGTTCCGGGATCGGCCTTCGCTCCGGTACATCCACTGCAGCGGCCTGGACCTCGTCGATTCCTATCGCGGCGCGCTCGAAGCGAGCCGCCACGCCCGAAGCCGGCGCCAGCCCGTCTTCCTGCACATGGACTGCGTCCGTCTGTACGGCCATGCCGGATCCGACGTTCAGTCGACCTACCTCAGCAAGCAGCAGATCGAGCAAGACGAGGAGCGCGATCCGCTCGTCTACAGCGCCGCCCTGCTGATCGAGCAGGACATATTGTCCGCCCGCAATATTCTCGAAATCTACGACGAGACGGAGGCGACGCTCGACCGGGTGGCCGAGCAGGCGATCACCCGGCCGAAGCTGACCAACAGCGCGATGGTGATGGCGAGCCTGATCCCGCCCAAACGCGAGAGCGTTCGCACCAACAGCCCGGCACCCGAGCAGCGGCGGGCCTTGTTCGCCCGCGATGCCAACATGATGGACAAGCCGCAGCACATGGCACGGCTGCTGAGCTGGGCGCTGGCCGACCTCATGCTGGCCTATCCGAACGTCATCGTCGCGGGCGAGGATGTCGGCCCGAAGGGTGGCGTCTACAACGTCACCGCCAAGCTTCACGAACGTTTTGGCTCGGCGCGGGTCATCAACACGCTTCTGGACGAGCAAAGCATATTGGGCCTCGGCATCGGCGGCGCTCATGTCGGGCTGCTGCCGATCACGGAGATCCAGTTCCTTGCTTATGTCCACAACGCCGAGGACCAGATACGCGGTGAAGCGGCGACCCTGAGCTTCTTTTCGAACGGCCAGTACACCAACCCGATGGTGATCCGGATCGCCGGCCTGGGCTATCAGAAGGGCTTCGGCGGCCATTTCCATAACGACAACAGTCTTGCCGTTTTCCGGGACATTCCCGGTCTTGTCCTGGCCTGCCCGAGCAACGGCGCCGACGCGGTCGAGATGCTTCGCGAATGCGTCCGACTGGCGGACGAGGAGCAGAGGGTCGTCGTGTTCATCGAGCCGATCGCGCTCTACATGACCCGCGACCTCCATGAGGAAGGCGACGCCTTGTGGACGGCTTCCTATGCGGCGCCCGGAGAATCCAGACCGATCCGGCTCGGCGAGCTCAACGTCCACGGCGATGGCGACGAACTCGCGATCGTCTCTTACGCCAATGGATATTATCTCTCGCGTCAGGCCGCGAGGATCCTGGAGGAGAAGCACAAGCTGAAGCTCCGGGTGATCGACCTGCGCTGGCTCGCGCCGCTCGACGAGGAGGCCCTCGTGGCTGCGACCAGAGGCTGTCGAAAAGTGCTCATCGTCGACGAATGCCGCCGTACGGGATCACAGAGCGAGGCGCTGATGGCCCTGTTCGCCGAGCGGGCCACTGACGTGGATTGCCGCCGCCTTACCGCCGAAGACAGCTTCATCCCGCTCGGCCGGGCGGCCACGCTGACGCTTCCAAGCCGCGATTCGATCGTCGAGGCCGCGCTCGAGCTGACCCGTGGCTGATCGGCTTTCCGCGCTGGTTGTGTGCCCGGGCCGCGGCACCTACGGCAAGAACGAGCTCGGCTATCTGGGACGGCACCATCAAGCGCGCCGCGAGCTGATCGAGCGCTTCGATCGACTTCGCGCCGACCGCGGCCAGCCGACCCTGTCCGAACTGGACGGCGCCGCCCGGTTCAGCGTCGCCACGCACACGAGAGGCGACATCGCCTCGCCCCTGATCTTCGCCGCCTCCTATGCGGACTATCTCGCTATCGACCGGAACCGATTCGACGTCGCCGCGGTGACCGGCAATTCGATGGGCTGGTACACCGCTCTGGCGTGCGGCGGCGCCGTCAGCGCCGAAGACGGATTCCGGATCGTCGACGCGATGGGCGAGAACAGCCAGGCGGGCGAGCCGGGAGGCCAGGTCCTTGTCGGCCTGGTCGACGATGAGTGGCGCGAAATATCCGGCCTTCGGGGCGAGCTGCTGGATCTCGCCGAGCGCATCCATCAGCGCGACGGCGCGAAACTCCATCTGTCGATCGATCTTGGCGGAATGCTCGTCTTTGCGGGCAACGAGGCCGGCCTGGAAGCGCTGCTGGCGGAAGCGCCGGCCAATCCCGCGCGCGAGCCGATGCGGCTGGTCAATCACGGCCCGTTCCACACGCCGCTGATGAAGGGATCCTCGGAGCGCGCCTTCCAACTGCCCGCGGAATATATCGGGGGCCCGGACCGGCCGATGATCGACGGCCGGGGCCATATCTGGAGGCCTCATGCCTCGAGCCCGAAAGCGCTTCGCGATTACACGTTCGGATTCCAGATCCTGGAGCCCTATCATTTCACCCGGGCGATCCAGGTCGCGGTGCGCGAGCATGCGCCGGACCGGATCATCCTGCTGGGCCCTGGCGACACATTGGGCGGCGCCATCGCTCAGGCCCTGATCGCCATCAACTGGCGCGGTCTGTCCTCTAAGCGCGATTTCCAGGACATGCAGTCGAGCGAACCCTATCTGCTCGCAATGGGGCGCGACGAGCAAAGGGCGCTGGTGACGGAATGATCACGCCCGCGGTCCATTGGCGGTCATAGTCCAAAGGGATAGGTATCGTCCTCGCCGGCGCGTGTCTCGCCCGGCAACGGAGTGACGGCTTCGGTCTCGTCGAACCAGACCCAGGCGTCGAACTGCTTCGGCAGGATCGCCTCGGCATAATGGCTCCAGCGCTCGGTCTCCGGACGGTAAATGACGCCTATGAACCGCTCGAGCCGGGGCTCCATTAGCGCCGGCCGAAGCGAGTCGTTCCGGCCTTCGCGAAGGTCGAGCAGGAAGCGAGGCAGTCCGACCTCGTGCGAAAGCCGTTCCTGGCTTCCAGCGAGCGACGGCCGGACCGCCTTGACCTCCATTTCGCCATCCCAGTCCGTCGCCGCGGCGACGGTGCCGTGGTCGGTCCCGAAGCCGATCAGCCTGGCCTCGTCGCCAAACCTTTCCTTGCAGAGCTGACCGATATTGAGCTCCTCCCGCTCCCGGCCCATCTCGGTGAAGGCCGCGTTGCCGATATGGCTGTTATGGGCCCAGACGACTGCCCTGGCGTCGGGCCCTTTCGCCTCGAGCAGCTGGCACAAGGTTTCAAACATGTGCGTGTCGCGCAGATTCCAGCTGTCTGCGGCACCATGGTACATGGCCCGGTAATAAGCTTCGGCATTCTTCACGAGCCGGGCGTTGGAAGCGGCGTCGAGCCATTCGTCGCCATCGGCGGCCGTATAAGAGAGGCGCTTCGCGTGAAGCGCCTTCAGCATATCGACGACCGCCTTTTCGCAGCGGGCATAGCCTTCGGTGATCGCCAGCCGGCCATAACGCTGGGGATCGCGGCTGTAAGGCTGGAGGCAGCCATAACGTTCGCGGGCCAGCCGGGCCGCGTCCGGGTCGACGTCGTCGAGATAGTCGATCACCGCCCGCATCGAACTGCCGAGGTTGTAGAGATCGAGGCCGTAGAAGCCGGTCATCCTTTCCGCCTCGCGCCCCTGATTGTGGCCACGAAGCCAGCGGACGAAGCGGTCGACGTCGGTGTTGCGCCACATCCAAAGCGGGAATCGCTGAAAGGGCGCATCCGCTTCGGACTCGCCTTCTCGGCCCGGCCGATGGCGAACGTAGCGGTCAATACTGGCCGCGTCCGGCCAATCCGCCTCGACCGCGACGATATTGAAGCCGTGATCCTCGATCAGCCGCCGGCTGATCGCGGCGCGCGCCCGGTAGAATTCGCTGGTGCCATGGCTGGCTTCGCCGAGCAGGACGACCCTGGCGTCGGCGAAGCGGTCGAACATCGCCGCGAAGGCGGGATCCTCGATTTCCGGCAGGGGCTCCACCGCCTCGGCGAGCTGCTGGGCAAGCGACGGCGCGGCCGAGATGGTGCTCCTGCCTTCATCGCCCCAGCCGTGAGCGCCGATCAAGGGGACGAAGCGGACGGGGCCGAGATCCTCCTGCTCGAAATCCTCGTCGCCGGTACGGGTGACCCTGACCAGTCTCTGGACCTGGTTGGGTTCGCCGATCGGCATCACGAGCGTGCCGTGGAGCGAAAGCTGGCGAAGCAGGGTCTCGGGCACGTGGCTTCCGCTCGCCGCGGCGAGGATCGCCTCGAACGGCGCCTCCTCGGGCAGACCATGGGTACCGTCGCCGTGGACGATGGTGACATTATGGTAGCCCAATCGGTCCATCCGCTCACGGGCGAGCCGGGCCAGCGTGTCGTGGCGCTCGATCGCGATCACCTCGTCGGCGATCCGCCCCATCACCGCCGCCGCATAACCGGAGCCGGCGCCGATCTCGAGGACCTTGTCTCCAGGGGCCACCTCCGCGGCGTCGATCATCATCGCGACGATATAGGGTTGGGAGATCGTCTGGTCCGCCTCGATGGGAAGCGGCGAATCCTCATAAGCCTGGGGCGCCAGATGTTCCGGGACGAAGGCTTCCCGGGGGACTTCCCGCATCGCGGCGAGCAACCGCGGATTGTCGATCCCGCGACCCGCAATCTGCCGCCTGACCATCTCCTCGCGCCGCCGGCTGAAATCTGGCATTCTCGCCTCTGGCATCTCAACCGACATTATCCGAGCGCGTTCCAGGGGAGCAAGCGATGTCCGCCAGCGATTCCGCCTTTGCCGGGTCGATCCCCGCCATTTACGACCGTTGTCTGGGCCCTTTGCTGTTTGAACCTTATGCGGAGGATCTGGCGGACCGCCTTGCCCCACTCGGCCCGCGCCAGATCCTGGAGACGGCGGCGGGGACCGGCATCGTCACCGCAGCCCTCGCGCGCAGGATGCCTGAGGCCGTGATCGTCGCGACCGATCTCAACCAGGCGATGCTGGACGTCGCCTCGGCCCGGATCGACTCCGACCGGGTCACGTTTCAGGTGGTGGACGCCCAAATGCTGCCGTTCGGCGATTCACGCTTCGACGCGGTCGTTTGCCAGTTCGGGGCGATGTTCTTCCCGGACCGGGTCCGCGCCTTTGGCGAGGCGCTGCGAGTCCTTGGCCCGGGCGGCCACCTCCTGTTCAACGTCTGGAACGAGGTTCACGAGAATCCGGCCTCGCTTGCGATTGCCGAGGCGGTGGCGGATCTTTTCCCCGACGACCCTCCCAATTTCATCCAGCGAACGCCTTTCGGTTATCATGACATCGAGCGGGTCAAGGCGGACCTGCGATCGGCCGGGTTCCTGAAGATCGATGTCGAGACGGTGGCCAAGAGAAGTCGATCGCCCGACCCGGCGGCGGCGGCGCGAGGCATGTGTCACGGAAGTCCGCTGCGCGCCGAAATCGAGGCGCGCGATCCGGCCTTGCTCGAGGCCGCCGCCGAAGCAGCCGAACGCCGGCTCGCCCGGTTCGTTGGTCCCGACGGCCTCGATGCGCCGATGTCGGCGCACGTCTTCACGGCCTCCGCCTAACCCGACGGGTCGCTTCAGATGAGGCCGGCCAGAGGGCTCGAGGGATCGGCATAACGCCGTTGGCCCATGCGGCCGGAGAGATAAGCCAGCCGGCCGCTTTCAACCGCCAGTTTCATCGCCCGCGCCATCATCACCGGGTTCTTCGCCTCGGCGATGGCGGTGTTCATCAGGACTCCGTCACAGCCCAGCTCCATGGCCACGCTCGCATCGGAGGCGGTCCCGACGCCTGCATCGACCAGCACCGGCACGCCGGCGCCCTCGACGATGAGTCGGATCGTCACCCGGTTCTGGATCCCGAGTCCGGAGCCGATAGGCGCGCCAAGCGGCATGATCGCCACCGCCCCGGCTTCCTCCAGCTGCCTGGCCGCGATCGGGTCGTCCACACAATAGACCATCGGCTTGAAGCCTTCAGCCACCAGGGTGTCGGTCGCCTTAAGGGTTTCACGCATGTCGGGATAAAGGGTCTTCGCCTCGCCCAGAACTTCAAGCTTCACCAGATCCCAGCCGCCCGCCTCGCGCGCCAGGCGAAGCGTCCGGATCGCTTCGTCGGCGGTGAAGCAACCGGCGGTGTTGGGGAGGTAAACATAACGCGCCGGGTCGATATAATCGGTGAGCATAGGCTGCTTGGGATCCGAGATGTTGACCCGGCGGACCGCGACCGTGACGATCTCGGCGCCGGACGCCTCGACAGCGGCCGCGTTCTGGGCGAAGTCCTTGTATTTGCCGGTGCCGACGATCAGCCGCGAGCTGAAGGTACGGCCGGCGACGGTCCAGCTGCCGCCGCTGTGGGTGTCGGTCCGATCGACCCGGCTTTCCGCATTCACGTTCATGGTCCTCTTGGGTTAGGCTTCGCACCGGGGATATAGGCTCTGCAGCGGCGAGAGACACCCGTGTTTTGACTGCGCCGCTTTCAGGGGGAGGACGTCATATGTCCATGGTTCCGCGGCTGCTGGCTTTGGTCCTGACCTTGCTCGCGGCGCCGGCCGCGGCGGATCCCATCGCTGCGCTGGACGAAGCGGAAAACATGCGCAGCGTGGAAATGGAGGAGATCTCACGGATCCTCGCGGCCGACAATGTCGACTCGAACCTCCTGACCTCGAGCGAGGTATTGGCGGCGATACGGACGATCCCCCGCGGCTCCGCTCCGGACGATTTCTGGACCGCCTACCAGGCGCATGTTCGAGCCTGGGAACGGGCCGCAGCGGCCGAACAGAAGCTCGAGAAAGCCGATGGCGTCGATCCCGAAGCGGCCCAGCGCGCGGCAACCGAGCTTGCGGAAGCCGAGGCAAGAATAGAAGCCACGTTCGCGGAAGTCGGGCGGATCGCGGAAAGCTACGGGGTGACCATGCCGGCACTGCCGCTGGTTTCGGACGACCCAGACGCGACCTGAGCCGCGATCCATTGAGAATTACCTAGCCGCCGCCCACGAAGGTCACGATCTCGAAATCGTCCCCGTCCTCCACCGGCACCTCCGCCAGAGTCGACCTCGGAACGATCTCCAGGTTGCGCTCGACGGCCACCTTCGCCGGCTCGAGGCCGAGCTCCAGTGCCAGATCGGCGATCGTCATCCCCTGACGCACCCGCCGATGTTCCCCGTTCACCCTGATCGAGACGGTGCCGTCCTGAATCATTTGATCCTTGCCTTTGCGCTGGCGGTGCGAGCGTCATATAGGAGCGCGCCATGGCGGCGCCACCTCTGATCTTCGTCCTCAACGGCCCGAACCTCAACCTGCTTGGCATCCGCGACCCGGAAATCTACGGCCGGGACACGCTCGACGACATTGCCGGCCGGCTCGAGGACAAGGCACGGGGTCTCGGGCTGATGGTGGACGTCCGCCAGTCCAATCACGAGGGCCATCTGATCGACTGGCTCCACGAGGCCGCCGCCTCCGGCGCGAAGGCGGTGATCCTTAACCCGGGCGGATTCAGCCACACGTCGGTGGCGGTCCGCGATGCGGTCGAGGCCATAAACGTGCCGGTGATCGAGGTGCATCTGTCCAACCCGCACGCACGCGAGAGCTTCCGGCATCGGAGCCTGGTCGCCGGCGCCGCGCGCGGAACAATCGCCGGCTTCGGGGCGCTCGGCTACGAGCTTGCTCTGGACGCGGCGGCCCGTCTCTGATTAGGCGCGGGGCCAAAGGGGAAAAGAGGTTCAAATGAGCGAAGAAAAGGGTTCCGACGGCGCCATGCGGGTCGACACGGACCTGATCCGGCAATTGGCCGAGATGCTGAGCGACAATGAATTGAGCGAGATCGAGGTCGAGGATGGCGACCGGCGAATCGTCGTCAAACGCAAGATTTCGGCACCGGCTTCCTACGCGCCGGCACCAGCCCCGGCGGCGGCCGCGGCCGCGACCGCGCAACCATCGGCAGCGCCGGCCGCAGCAGCCGAGGTACCTCCGGCCGAGCATCCCGGGGCCGTCAAGTCACCGATGGTGGGAACCGTCTACCTTGCCGGGGAGCCGGGAGCGAAACCGTTCGTCGCGCCGGGGAGCAAGGTCGCCGCGGGCGACACATTGGTGATCATCGAAGCCATGAAGGTGATGAATCCGATCACGGCGCCCAAAGCCGGGACCGTCGGGCAGGTGCTCGTCCAGGATGCCCAGCCCGTCGAATTCGACCAGCCGCTGGTGATCATCGACTGATGCCGTTTGAAAAGGTCCTGATCGCCAACCGGGGCGAGATCGCGCTTCGAATTCATCGTGCCTGTCACGAGATGGGCATCAAGACGGTCGCGGTCCATTCCACGGCCGATGCCGACGCCATGCATGTCCGCCTGGCCGACGAGGCGATCTGCATCGGCCCTCCCCCGGCCAGCGAATCCTATCTCAACATCCCGAACATCATCTCGGCGGCGGAGATCAGCCATGCCGACGCGATCCATCCCGGCTATGGCTTCCTTTCCGAGAATGCCCGCTTCGCGGAGATCGTGGAGCTCCACAATATCGTCTGGATCGGTCCGAAGCCGGAGCATATCCGGATCATGGGCGACAAGGTCGAGGCCAAGCGCACCGCGGCCCGGCTCGGTTTGCCGCTGGTGCCCGGATCCGACGGCCCGGTCGAGGGCATCGAGGAGGCGAAGGCGGTCGCGGCGGAGACGGGTTATCCGTTGATCGTCAAGGCGGCGTCTGGCGGCGGTGGTCGTGGCATGAAGGTGGTCCGCTCCGCCGACGAGCTCGAATCGCAGATGATGCAGGCGCGGACCGAGGCCAAGAACGCGTTCGGCGACGACACCGTCTATATCGAGAAATATCTCGGCGATCCGCGCCATATCGAGTTCCAGGTGTTCGGCGACGGGGCCGGCAAGGCCGTCCATCTCGGCGAGCGCGACTGTTCGCTCCAGCGCCGCCACCAGAAGGTGCTCGAAGAGGCCCCCTCGCCCGTGATCAGTGCCGCCCAGCGCGAGCAGATGGGACAGATCGTCGTCAAGGCGATGGCCGACATGGGTTATCGTGGCGCGGGAACGATCGAGTTCCTGTACGAGAATGATGAATTCTACTTCATCGAAATGAACACCCGGCTTCAGGTCGAGCATCCGGTGACGGAAATGATCACCGGCATCGATCTGGTGCGGGAGCAGATCAGGATCGCGGCCGGCGAAGGACTGAGCTGCACTCAGGAGCAGGTCGAGTTCCGCGGCCACGCGATCGAATGCCGGATCAACGCCGAAGATCCGAGGACTTTCGCGCCCTCGCCTGGCCAGGTCACCCGTTTCCACGCCCCCGGCGGGATGCACGTCCGCGTCGATAGCGGTCTTTATCAGGGCTACAAGGTGCCGCCTTATTACGACAGCATGATCGCCAAGCTGATCGTGTACGGATCGACTCGCGAACGCTGCATCATGCGCCTCAGACGAGCGCTCGAGGAGTTCGTGATAGAAGGGATGAAGACTACCATCCCGCTCCACCAGAATCTGACCCGTGACCCCGAATTCCTCAACGGCGACTACACGATCAAGTGGCTTGAGGAATGGCTGGCGCGGGACGAGGGAGACTGACCTGCCATGAAAGCGACCATCTACCACAATCCGAAGTGCGGCACGTCCCGCAAGACGCTCGAGATCCTCCAAGCGGAAGGTGTCGACGTGACGGTGATCGAGTATCTCAGGCAGACTCCCTCCAAGGAAGAGCTGAAGCGGCTTTACGACAAGGCCGGCCTCACTCCGCGCGAGGGCCTTCGCGCCAAGGAGCCCCTCGCGCGCGATCTGGACCTGGTCGAGGGCGCCGTCAGCAACGAGGGCATTCTCGAGGCCATGGTCGAAAACCCGGTCCTCATCGAGCGGCCGCTGGTCGAGACCGACAAGGGCGTCCGGCTGTGCCGGCCTCAGGAAAAGGTTCGCGAGATCCTCTGAAGGTACTGGGAAGTCTCGTCCTTCGCGGCTAAATTAGCTGCGATGAAGGTGCTCGATCCTGATCTCCTTCTGCGCGCTTACGCCGTCGGCGTCTTCCCGATGTCCGACAGTCGTGACGCGAGAGAGGTCTACTGGGTCGAGCCGCGCCGCCGGGCCATCATTCCGCTCGATCGCTTCCATGTGTCGCGCTCGCTGAGGAAGAAGCTTCGGTCCGACCATTTCGAAGTCACCTGCGACCGCGCCTTCGAGCGGGTCCTTCGGCAATGCGCGGGGCGCGAGGACACCTGGATCAACGCGGAGATCGAGGCCAGTTACATTCGGCTTCACCAGGACGGCCACGCCCATTCCATCGAAGTCCACGAGAGAGGGGAGCTGGTGGGCGGCCTGTACGGCGTTCGCCTCGGCGGCGCCTTCTTCGGCGAAAGCATGTTCTCGCTTCGGCCGGATGCCTCGAAGATCGCCCTGGCCTGGCTGGTGGCACGTCTGGTTGTGGGCGGCTTCCGGCTCCTCGACTGCCAGTTCATGACCGACCACCTCAGGAGCCTCGGCGCGGTGGAGATAGACCAGAAGGCCTATCTTCAGTTGCTCTCCGCCGCTGTCGGCTCCGCCGTCGGTTCTGTCGTCGGCTCGGCGGCGGGTGCGGGCGCGGACGCCGGCGGCCGCTGGGGCTCGGAAGCCGGCGCCGGGGCGGACGGCGTCGTCGGTGAATTCGGCGCGCTCGACCGGTTGCTTGCCGCTCGCGGCGCCGACTCCCCGGCGCCCGGATGGGTCATTTCGCAGCTCTTGGGCCAGACGTCGTAAATCGGATGCTCGACGACGTTCAGGGACGGCGTCTCCTTGTAGAGCCAGCCTGAGAAGACACGCTGATACCGATCCTGGGTGTTGCGGACGTCAAGCTGAACGAAGGCGCCGGTCAGCGTCTGGACCTCCCACGGCGCCGAGGTCTCGCAGGCGCGCAGCCGGACGATCGCATCGCCGATCCGGATCGCCTGGCCGGGCCGCAGAGTGAGATCGCGCGACAGGCCGTTACGCTTGTTGAGAAAGCCCAGAACCGCCACCCGTTCGGCCATCGGCGTCGTCCCAGGCGCGAGCCGTTCGACGGTCTGAGGAATGTCGACCGTATCCGTCTCGGCCTCGGCTGCATTCTGCTGGTTACGTTCCTCGGCGCCGCGCGGACCGCAGCCGGCGAGCAGGGAAAGACCAACCAGGAGAATCTTGAGCGGGCGCCCGGTCATCGGCTCAATCGGGCGTCCATGCCTGATAGTCGCCGCTCGCCGCCTGGCGCTGGCCGCCGCGCTCCAGCGCGCCAGACGGGCGATAGGCCTGGGCCGTGCCGGTCATGTTCGGACTCGCCGGCTTGAGGAACTTGGGCGGCGGCGGGAGCGACTTGTCCGGGACATCGTCGATCTGGCGGGTGAGCCAGGCATACCATTCGGGAGGCACCCGGCTGACGTCGTTGGACCCCTCGTACATCACCCAGCGCCGCTCGCCGTTCTTCGTCTGAAGATAAATGTTGCCCAGGTCGTCGGAACCGACCTTGTTGCCGTGGCGCCAGCTGAACAAGGCGGTGCCGGTCGTCGCGCCTTCCCACCAGGTGAAGAGATTCTTGAAGAAACCCATGACGCCGCGCCTAGCGCCGAAGCCCCGCACGGCGCAAGCCCGCCCTCATGAGCGTGGCGGCGGGACGGGATATCTAATTGGAAGCCAGCCGACGAGGCTTTCAGGCGGATTCGACCTCGACCGCCAGTGGGCCCTTGCGTCCGGCCGCGATGCGCGCCCGAAGCTGCTGTTCCGGGACGAGGTCGTTGAGGCCGCCGCGCCGGACCGTTTCCATGTGGATGAAGATATCCTCGCTGTCGTCGGCGTCGCGAACGATGAAGCCGTAGCCACGCAGGCGGTTGAACCATTTCACGCGCACCGGCTCGAACGGCCCCGCTTCCTCGATCAGGCTGGCAGGATCGATTCGGTCCGGATGTCCGCCGCCGCGGCTGGGCTCCGGCACGACGGCGTGACTGAGATCGATGCTCAGCACCTTGCGAGCCTGGAGCCCGCGCTCCTGAGCGGCGACGAGACATTCGACGACCGCCCCTTCCGGAAGGCTGCGCCGGTCATGCTCTCTCAGCACGCTGAAATGAATGAGGATGTCACCATCGGCTTCGTCACTGACGAGGAACCCGAAACCGCGGGTCGCGTCGAACCATTTGACGGTCCCGGTATGGCGGGCAAGCGCCTCGGCATGGTCAAGGGTATCGACGTCCCGGCCGGACGGCGAGATTCCTTCACTCATCTCCTCACGCGACATGGTTGCAAGCCGATCCGCCATACAGGCGCGTAGAAGTACCACGGATTCGCGTCTTGTGAACCATTTGGCTTTCAGTCGCTGTCCGCTTCCGGGATTTCGCCCGGACGGGCGGTGGCGATGCGCCGGGAAAGATCGAGCGGATGTCCGGCCCGGAGCATCGCCGCAATCGCCTTTTCCCGCTCCGGGCGAGCGGCCTCCGCCGCTGCGAACGGACCGATCCGACGCCGTTCGGCAAAGCGCAAGGCGGCGCTCCAGGCGTTGTCGCGCGCCATTTCCTGGGCCTCCTGGCCGTCTGCCGCATCGACGCCGGCGGCACGAATGGCTTCCCCCACCCGTCGTTCGCCATATCCGCGCCTGCCCAGAGAGGCGGCGCGCGCGGTGGCGAAGGCGCGATCGTCGACATAGCCCAGGCGAGCCATACGTTCGATGAGCGCGTCGACCGGTGGCTCGCCGATTCCCTCCCAGCCGCGCTCCCGCAACTTGCGGCGGAGAAAAGCGGCAAGCTTTGCCCTTGTCGATGCATAGCGGCCGACATAGTGGAGGGCGCTCCTTTCGAGCGCCTCCGCGTCGAGGGGTGGACGCGACATTCGGGGGCGAGGCGGCTTCACCGCCATGTTTGTGCCACAGTCGAGCCGGATTATGAACGCGCCTCGTGGGCTAGAGGATCGGGGCGACAAGCAGATTCCGGGACATTTGCGGCCCAGCAATGAGGATTCAGCCGAACGTGTCTGATCAGGCCAACATCGACGTGAAGAGAGGCAGCGCCGCCGGCGCGCTAATCCCGACTCCGACGGATGACGATCTGCCGCGTCGATTTTCCGACTTCACCAACATGCCGGAAGCGCTGGATTATGCGGCCCAGGGCGCCCGCGGCCTCAATTTTCATGACGCCCGCGGCCAGCTTGTCCGCCCCTACCCGTTCAGCGAGCTCCGCACCGACGCGATCGCGGCCGCCCATCGACTCATCGCCCGCGGCCTCCAGCCCGGCGATCGGGTCGCCCTCCTCGCGGAAACCGCACCGGAATTCGTCACCTTGTTCTTCGGCGCCCTGTACGCCCGGGTCTGGCCGGTGCCATTGCCCTTGCCGACCTCTTTCGGCGGCCGTGACGCCTATATCGGCCAGCTCTCCGTGCAGTTGAAGAGCGCCGATCCCAGCCTCCTCCTTTACCCGGCCGAACTCGCCTCGCTCGCCGGCGCCGCCGCCGACGCCGTCGGAATCGCAGGTCTGGACTGGGAGAGCTTCGGTGAAGCCGAAGCGCCCGCCGTCGAGCTGATCCGCCCGGACCAGGACGACATCGCCTATCTTCAATATTCGAGCGGATCGACGCGGTTCCCGCACGGTGTGGCGGTGACCCATCGCGCCTTGCTCAGCAACCTGGCCGCCCACAGCCACGGAATGAAGCTCGGGCCAGGCGACCGCGGCGTGTCCTGGCTGCCTTTCTATCACGACATGGGCCTGGTCGGCTGCCTGCTGACCCTCGTCTCCAACCAGATGTCGGCCGATTATCTGAAGACGGAGGATTTCGCCCGTCGACCGCTCGCCTGGCTCGATCTCATCAGCCGAAACCCCGGTACGACGATGAGCTATTCGCCGACCTTCGGCTACGACATCTGCGCCCGCCGCGTGTCCAGCCAGATGAACGTCGCCGAGCGATTCGACCTCTCGCGCTGGCGGGTGGCCGGCAATGGCGCCGACATGATCCGCCCCGACGTGATGCAGGCCTTCGTCGACACCTTCGCCGCGGCGGGGTTCAAGGCCTCCAGCTTCCTTCCGAGCTACGGCCTTGCCGAAGCGACATTGGCCGTCACGATCATGCCGCCCGGAGAAGGGATCGTCGTCGAGATGGTCGAGGAGACCTTGCTCGCCGGCGGCGGCCCCGGCGAGCGCGACCGCCCGCAGCGTTATCGGGCGGTAGTCAATTGCGGCAAGCCGGTCCGCGAGATGGAAGTCGAGATACGCGGCGACGACGGCAGCCGGATCGGCGAGCGCGAGGTCGGCAAGGTGCATTGCCGCGGCCCCGCCGTGATGGCCGGCTATTTCCGCGACGAGGCAGCGACCGCCGCATGCCTCGATCCCGATGGCTGGCTCGACACCGGCGACATGGGCTATTTGTCGGACGGCTATCTCTACATCGTCGGCCGCGCCAAGGACATGATCATCATCAACGGCAAGAACCACTGGCCGCAGGACATCGAATGGGCGGTTGAACAGTTGCCGGGCTTCAAGGCGGGCGACATCGCCGCTTTCTCGATCACCACTCCGGGCGGCGAGGAAACCCCGGCCGTCTTGGTCCAGTGCCGAACCTCGGACGGCGAGGAACGGGGCCGGCTGCGGGACGCGATCCGCGAGCGGGTTCGGGCGATCACCGGGATCAATTGCGTCGTCGAACTGGTCCCGCCACGTTCGCTGCCCCGAACGAGCTCCGGCAAATTGAGCCGCGCAAAGGCCCGCAATCTCTATCTGTCGGGCGAAATCCAGACCTACGATATCGCCGCCTGAGCGCCGCGGCATAAGACTTCACTAACGATTAGCTACTTATGGCGATGATGGATCGCCATGACCGAAACGCCACTCCCCAAGCTCGACTGGCTGGTTGTCTTCAACCGCGCCGCGCCGCCGGGCGTCCGCGGTTGGGGGCGGGTGCGCGCCGCGCAGCACGAGCAGATGGGCCGCGCTCTGGTCATCGCCGCCTGGGGCCAGGCCTTCAACGCCCTCCTTATCGTCTACATGCTGGGCCGGCAGGCGCCGCCGGTGGAGATGATCCTGTGGCTGGCCAGCCTTGCTCTCCTGATTTCGTACATGGCCGGCCACAAGAGGAAGCTGCGGGGCCGGAAGGTCCATGCGCTGCCCCGGAAGACGATCGATCGGGCGGCCTATCCGAGCCTCCTCTTCGGGATCGTCTGGGCCTTTCCGGCGCGTTTCTTCTTCGAACATGCCGACCAGGGGCAGCAATTGGCCTTGTGCACGATGACCGCGACAATGATGGCCGCGGTCGCCTTCATCTTCGCGCCGGTCCCGATCGCGGCGGCGGCCTATGTCGTCATCATGGGCATTGGCGTGACCGGGATGCTGGCCAGCGCCGGCTCCCTCTCGATCGCCTCGATCGGCCCGATCTACACCGCCGCCATGCTGGCGATGGTGATGCTGAACGGCCGGGCCTTTCTTCAGCGCGCCTGCCTCGACATCGCCTTGGCCGAGCGGGAGGAAACGGTGAGCCTGCTGCTCCGCGAATATGAGAGCAGCGATGCCGACTGGTTGTGGCAGACCAACAGCCGGCTGCGTTTCCGCAGCGTCTCCGCCCGCTTCGCCCGCGCGATCGGGCGCGAGGCAGCAGCAATCGAAACCCTGTCGCTGCTTGACCTCTTCAACGCGCCGGCCGGCGCCGATCCGGCCGTTCGGCGCAGCCTCGGCGCGGCCCGGGCGGCGATCGCCCGGAAGGAGAAACTGAGCGACGTCGTGATTCCGCTCACGGTGGGTGAATCGGTCAAGTGCATCCAGCTTTCCGGCCGCCCCAATTTCAGCCGTGGCGGGCGCTTCACCGGCTATCAGGGGGTCGGATCCGACGTCTCCGCTGACCGCCTGGCTGCCGAGCGCATCGCCCACATGGCGCGCCACGACGCGCTCACCGGTCTGTCGAACCGAGTGAAGTTGCTCGAGAGCCTCGACCAGGCCCTTGCCGGCGCCGCGGCATCTGGCCGGGACTGCGCCGTCCTCCTCGTCGATCTGGACCGCTTCAAGGCGATCAACGATTCGCTCGGCCACATGGCTGGCGACCATCTGCTCCAGCAGGTCGCCCGGTCCTTCGAGACGGTGATTTCGGACGACATGACAGCGGGCCGCCTCGGCGGCGACGAGTTCGCAATCGTCGTCCCGAGGTTCGAGAGCCGCGAAGAGCTCGAACAGCTCTGCCTGGCGCTGGTGGGAACCCTGCAGGGGCCGTTCCATTATCGGGAACAGCGCCTGTTCGTGGGCGCAAGCATCGGCGTCGCGCTGGGTCCGAGCAACGGCGGCACGGTCGAGGAGTTGATCCGAAACGCCGATCTGGCCCTCTATCGCGCCAAGGACGGCAGCGGCAACGAGATACATTTCTACGAATCGAGCCTTCACGCCCGAGTCGAGGAGCGCCGCCGGATCGAACTGGCGCTGAGAAGCGCGATCGACAATGGCGAGATGTCGCTGGCCTACCAGCCCGTGGTCGATTCGCAGTCGGAACGGATCTGCGGCTTCGAGGCCCTTCTGCGCTGGCACAATCCGGAGCTTGGCCAGGTCGCGCCGGCCAGGTTCATTCCTCTGGCCGAAGAGACGGGAGTGCTCGGGCGGGTCGGCGAATGGGTCATTCGCACCGCTTGCCGCGAGGCCGCGAACTGGCCCGACGACATCTTCCTGGCCGTCAACGTCTCGCCGCGCCAGCTGCGCGATCCTTCGTTCATCGTCACCCTGGTCTCCGCCTTGACCCAAGCCGGTCTCCAGCCGCACCGACTGGAGCTGGAAGTCACCGAGAGCGTCTTCCTCGAGCTCAGCGCGACCACTCAGAAAGTGCTCGAACAGATTCAGAGCCTCGGCGTGGGGCTTGCGATGGACGACTTCGGCACCGGCTATTCATCCCTGGGCTATCTGCGCAAGGCCGCGTTCGACACGCTCAAGATCGACCGCAGCTTCGTCCATGCCATCTCCGAACGGAACCCGGAGAGCCTGGCGATTATCCGCGCGGTCGTCGCCCTCGCCGGCAGCCTGGGCATGAAGACGGTTGCGGAGGGGGTTGCGACCGCCGAGCAGCGGCGGCTCGTCCAGCTTCTCGGTTGCGACCGGATGCAGGGCTATTTTTATTCGCGCCCGGTGGCGGGCGCGGACGTGAAGACCCTGCTTGGCGAGTCCGGGCACAGCGCCGTCGCTTGAACTTCGCGCCGCCGGATATATCTTGCGCTGTCAGGGGCGCCCGGTTAAGGGCGGCGCCTCTGGCTCTTAGGAGTGTAGCTCAGTTGGTAGAGCATCGGTCTCCAAAACCGAGGGCCGTGGGTTCGAGTCCCTCCACTCCTGCCAAACCCGCCTGAACGGCGGTTTCCGCTTCGCGGAGCAAGGGAGCGGAAAAGGCAGGCCCAGGCGCGGCTGGACGGAGGCTGCGTTGGCCCCTATCTCACAGGCGCAGCATGAAGAATGAAGGACGGTTCTAAGCGTGGCGAGAGTCAATCCCGGTGAATTTTTTCGGCAGGTCCGAGCGGAGACAGCCAAGATCGTCTGGCCGTCGCGCCGAGAGACCCTGATGACCGGATTGATGGTCGTCATCATGACGACCCTGCTCGCGCTTTTCTTTTTCGGCGTCGATTCCGCTTTCAGTGCCATCGTCCAGGCGATGCTCGGCCTGCTCGGCTAGGCCGGTCCGGTTTTCAGGTTCAGGGGTTTAAAGGCAAGACATGTCCCGCTGGTATATCATCCACGCTTATTCCGGTTTCGAGAACAAGGTCCGCGACCAGATCATGTCCGAGGCCACTCGCCTGGGGCTCGATCAGCTCGTTGAATCGGTCGAGGTACCGACGGAGAAAGTGACCGAGGTCCGCCGCGGCAAGAAGGTCACTTCGGACCGCAAGTTCTTCCCCGGCTACGTGCTCGCCAAACTGAGCATGAGCGACGACGTCTACCACCTCGTGAAGAACACGCCCAAGGTGACCGGATTCCTCGGCAGCAGCGGCAAGCCGCAGCCGATCAGCGACGCCGAGGCGGCGCGGATCCTGAACACCAAGGACGAGGCGGCCGCCGCCGCGCCCAAGCAAAAGGTCAGCGTCGATTACGAGATCGGCGACAATGTGAAGGTGCTCGACGGGCCCTTCGCCAGCTTCAACGGAATCGTCGAGGAACTGGATTTCGACCGCGGCCGGGTCAAGGTCGGCGTTTCGATCTTCGGCCGCGCCACCCCGGTCGAGCTGGAGTTCGAGCAGGTCGAACTGGTCAAGTAAGACCCTGCGCGAAACACGGACATGCAGAAGGCCGGAGCGCAAGCTTCCGGCCTTTTTCATTGCAGGACAGGGTTGAAGTCGGGGGAGATCCGAGGGCCGGCGGGCAGATTGGAACGCAGCGCCGTGGCCCCCAAAAGGTAAGCCCCGCCAGTTTGACCTGGCGGGGCTCCTTGAAAACTCTTTCCCGAAGGTCGGAGCTTCCAAATCCATTCGATCTTTCGATCGATTGGACATGGGTAGAACGTCCCTTCATGCGCCTCGTTCCCGACCGGCGACAGAAAGCTGTGGATAAGTTGAGTTGTTCTTCGGGTCCGGCGCGGAAGCGAAACGGGGCTGTCGCAACTTTCGAGAATCCTTCGAAAACCTTTTTTCGCCTCGGCCGTTCTGCCGTCGGCCGCTTAAGTGGAAGCGGCCACCGGCGCAGCTGCGCGGAAGGAGATCGAATTGCGCGATGGAAGCCAGAGTGGAGCTGCCGATCGGGTCGAGGCCGAGATCGAGTTCCGCCGCGCCGTGAACGACGTTTTCGGCCCTAGGTGCAAGGCCGCGTGGCTGAGCGGGAGCTTCGTCTACAATGGCGCCAAGCCCGGGCGGAGCGACATCGACGTCGTGGTTGTGCTCGACGAGAGGACGGCCATCCCCGCCGACGAAGAGACGCTCGAACGGATTGAGAGCTTCATCCAGGTCTATCTCAGGGTCCATGCCCGTCTCGGGCTCGATCCCGATCTCGAATTTCCGGCCGAATATGTCGTCCCGGCCGCGATCGACCAGGCCATAAGGTGGCGCGGGCTCGCTCTCGAGGGCAGAATGGCAAACGAATTCCCGCCGGTCGAACATTCCGATTACTGGATCGGCCGGCCGGACCGCTGGTTCAACGCCTGGCTCAGCGAGACGGCCTTCAGCCGGTTCCTCGCCGGCGACCCATCTTATCACGAAGCCTCGAAGCTCGGCGCCTGGAAATCGGTCCTCCGGTTCATCCTGCTCCGATCGGACGACCGGCCGGTGGGGCTCGGCGAGCTTTGGCCGCGCCTCGCCCAGTTCGGAGTGAAGCCCAGCTACGAGCCCTTCTGGCCGGCGGAGCGGGCGTGGGTGCAACGCGCGATCGCCGAGCTGGAAGGGGAAGGCACATTGGAGCGGAGCGGCGATCGCGTGCTGCCGGTCCGCGATGGGCTTCGGCAATGGGAAATGCAGGTGCAGGCGGCGATCGCCGGCGACCGAAGCGTTGGCCCACTGCTGCTTCCACCCGAGTTGCACCGCAAGATCGGCGCTTATGCGTCGCGTCAGTGGGAACAGCTGGACTGCGGAGCGATGCTACCGGCCTGAGCGGCGTCGGCACCGCGGCGGCATTTCCCAACATTTGGCGCCAAACCCAAGGGCCGACGGGCCAGTTCGTGCCGTCGGCCGCCGCCAAGTCTCTGAAAAACCTAGATCCCTCGAAACTGGCACGGCTTGTGCTGAGGATGAGGACACACAGGGACAAGCAAGCGGGCCCTACCGGCCCGCTCCGCAAGGGAGCCACGAAATGCCTTTTTCCGACACCAACGTCTTCGCCCGCGACGATACCTTCTTCGGCGTCTGCCAGGCCATCGGCGAGGATCTGGGGTTCAACTCCAACTATCTGCGGATCGCCTTCGCTTTGCCTCTGCTTTACGCACCGCTCGCGACGATCGCCGCCTATCTTGCGCTTGCGGTCGTGGTGTTGCTCACCCGGCTGATCGTCCCCAATCCGCGCCGGGCCGCAGTGGCGGATACGATGGCGGACGATGAAGCCGCCAGCGCAGACGCCAATGAGATGGAGCCGATGCCAATCGCTGCCTGACCGGATCCGCCGCTTGCGCGGTTCCCGATCGTCGAGCAATGTCCCCGGAGAGGCGGCGACCTGATGTCGCCGCCTTCCCTCTGACTCGAGGCATCTGGCACGTCCGCATGGATTCCGGCGCTCCGCATCCTTCCGAAGCCGCCGTGGCGGGCAAGCCTTCGCCGGGCAGGCCCAGCCTGCTCCGCCGATTGCTCACCGTCAGGGTTGCCGGCCAACTGGTTCGCAACACCATCGTCAGTTGCGTCTGCTTCGCCTTCGATCTCTTGTTGCTCTGGGCGTTCGTCGAATATCTCGGCATGAACAAGCTGGTCGCCGCCGCGATCGCTTTCCTCATCGCCACCTCGCTCCATTACGCCTTCGCCCACGGCTGGATCTTCAAGGGCACCGAGCAGGCGATCGGCAAGGGTTATGCGTGGTTTCTCGTCAACGCGCTGGTCGGCCTGGTGCTGACGATCGTCTTGTTCTGGGCGTTCATGGCGATCGGATTCCATTACCTAGTCGCCCGGGTGATCGCGTCCGTCTTCGCCGGGCTTTCGGTGTTCCTTCTGAATGCCGTGCTGAATTTCCGAAGCGTCTAGGGCGATGCGCATCGCCCTGTTCACCGGCAACTACAATTATGTACGCGAGGGGGCCAACCAGGCGCTGAACCGGCTCGTCGCCTGGCTCGAGGAGCATGGCCATCAGGTGCGGGTCTATTCGCCGGTGACGGACAGGCCGGCCTTCGCACCCGCCGGCACGCTCGTCCCGGTGCCCTCTATCCCGTTGCCGGTACGGAGCGAGTTCCGGTTTGCCCTCGGCCTTCCCCGCCGAATCCGGCAGGATGTGGAGGCCTTCGCCCCCGATCTCGTGCATGTCGCGACTCCGGACCTCTTGGGCCTTCGCGCCCAGTCCCTCGCCCGACGCCTGGGCGTGCCCGTTCTCGCCAGCTATCACACCCGCTTCGAATCCTATCTTGGCCATTACGGCCTGGGCTGGGCGCGCTTTGCACTGATGGCGCATCTTCGGCGCTTCTACCGACGCAGCGACCTGGTGCTTGCGCCCAACCGGGCCTCGGCGGGGGAGATCAGGGCGCTGCGCGGGGATGACCGAGTGAAAATCTGGGGCCGCGGAGTCGATCGCGCATTGTTCTCGCCGGAGCGACGCGACCTCGCGTGGCGCCGGTCACAAGGCTGGGCGGACAAGGATATCGTCATCCTGTTCTTCGGCAGGCTGGTGCTGGAAAAGGGCGTCGACGTCTTCGTCGAGACGCTTCGGCGGCTCAGTTCGAGTGGGATCCACGTCCGCGCGCTGGTGGTGGGCGCCGGGCCCGCGGTTGAACGTTTCGCGCCCCTGCCCGGTGCGACGCTTGCCGGGCATCTCGACGGCCCCGAGCTGGCGCGGGCGGTAGCGAGCGCCGACATCCTCCTCGCCCCAAGCCTGACCGAAACCTTTGGCAACGTCATGCTCGAGGCGATGGCCTCCGGGCTCGCCATCGTCAGCGCGGACGTGCCCAGTGCACGCAACCTGATCGCGCCCGGCAGCTCCGGATTGCTCGTGCCGCCGGACCCGGCTTCCTACGCCAAGGCCATCACCGCGCTGGTCCGAGACACCATGAAGCGGCAACGGATCGGCGAAGCGGCCCGGGCGGCCAGTGCCGCCTTTTCCTGGGACGAGGCCTCAAGGAGCGTCGAAGAGGCCTATGAGGGCCTGGTTTCGGCCGGCGGCCGCACCGAGCGCGTTTGACCCGATCCCGGCGACCCCGTATTCAACGGGCATGTTTGCTGTAGCGCGTCGACGGTATCTGGATATCCTCGCTTCGGTCTACATCTACAACGAGCATCGGGGCTATAGCAGCATCGACCGGGTGCTCGCCGCGGTCCGAGCCAAATATCCGGATGAAGCCCGCTTCATCGCGAGGATCGAGAAGCATCGCCGCGATGAGCGCCAGCATTATCTCATGTTCCGCCGTTATTTCGAGAATCGCGGTTACATGCCCTTCCGGGTCGATCGGACCTGCGGTCATATCGATCGCCTGATCCGCCTCACTTTCGGCTGCAGCATCGAGAATCTCGACGCGGACGAGATCATCAATCACGACGACCTGTTCGAACGCCTGTGTCGCGTGATCATGCTGACCGAGATGCGCGGCATGCGGCAGGTGGACATCCTGCTGGCCTCGCCCGCCATCAAGGCGGAGCGCCAGCTGCTCAAGATCTTCCGGGTCATCGAGCGCGACGAGCCCAGCCACTGGATGCCTTACGAAGACTGGATCAAGGAACGAGGCGGGCGCATGCCGAGCCTTCGCGAAAGGCTGGCGGACGCCTGGGTGCATCGCAGCCTGATTCTCTTCAAGCTGCCATTGCTCTATCTGAATCCGGGTCTCCGGCGCCGGACGTTGTGGTACGATCATGCCGAAGACGAGGATCGGTCCTCGAACCTGGTCGCTGCCGTCCACTAACGCTCGGGATTGCCCCAGCCCGGTCAAGGTGGTGTCGCCATTCGGGCGACGTGCCACCCCTTCCCCTTTGCCCCCTCTTGAGCTATGGGCTCCCGCTTCCGACCTCGTGGTGGGAAGAGTCCAACGCAATTGTGGTGGATTTCGTGCGGGAGGCGCTGCTGGCGTCGCTTGGACCGCTAAACTTGAACCGGGCGGAGCGCGTCACGCTCTTCCGCTCAGCAACAGAGTGAGAAAAATGGCGAAGAAGATAACGGGCTATATCAAGCTCCAGGTGCCTGCGGGCGCCGCCAATCCGTCGCCGCCGATCGGCCCTGCTTTGGGTCAGCGCGGCGTCAACATCATGGAATTCTGCAAGGCGTTCAACGCCCAGACCGGCGATCAGGACAAGGGCACGCCTTTGCCCACCGTGATCACCGTCTATGCCGACCGCAGCTTCTCGTTCGAAACGAAGACTCCGCCAGCCTCTTATTTGCTGAAGAAGGCGGCGCGGATCCAGTCGGGCTCGAAGGAGCCGGGCAAGATCGGCGCCGGCCGCGTGACCCGCGCCCAGCTGCGCGAGATCGCCGAAGCGAAGATGAAGGATCTGAACGCCAACGACATCGACGCTGCGGCGAAGATCATCGAAGGCAGTGCCCGCGCAATGGGCCTCGAAGTGACGGGGAGCTAAGGTCATGGCGAAACTCAGCAAAAGGCAGAAGAAGATCGCCGAGACCGTCGACACATTGAAGTTGTACGGCGTCGACGAGGCGATCGAGGTGGTCAAGGCCAACGCCACCACCAAGTTCGACGAGACGGTCGAGATCGCCCTCAACCTGGGCGTTGACCCGCGGCACGCCGACCAGATGGTCCGCGGCGTCGTCACCCTCCCGGCCGGTACCGGCAAGGACGTTCGGGTGGCGGTGTTCGCTCGTGGCGCGAAGGCTGAAGAGGCGACCGCCGCCGGAGCCGACGTCGTCGGGGCCGAAGACCTGATGGAGACGATCCAGGGCGGCACGATCGATTTCGATCGGGTCATCGCCACGCCCGACATGATGGGCGTCGTCGGACGCCTCGGCAAGGTGCTGGGACCCAAAGGCCTGATGCCGAACCCGAAGCTCGGCACGGTGACGATGGACGTGACCAAGGCGGTCAAGGACGCCAAGGGTGGCCAGGTGGAGTTCCGGGTCGAAAAAGCCGGGATCATCCATAGCGGCATCGGCAAAGCGAGCTTCTCGAACGCGGATCTGCGTCGCAATTTCGACGCCTTCGTGGACGCCATCGTCCGCGCCAAGCCGGCCGGTGCCAAGGGCAAATACGTCAAGCGGGCGGCGATCAGCTCGTCGATGGGCCCGGGCCTCAAGCTCGACGTCGCCGAAGTCGCTTCCGTCTGACCTGACGTCGGAGACGCAAGAAACAAGGGCCGGAGCGCGAGCTCCGGCCCTTTTTCATTGGTCAGGCACGATGTCCGGCGCCGACAGCTCTAGCTGCCCGTCTGCTGATCGACCATGTCGCCGATCAGCATTCCCCTATGGCTGGAAGCCTCGCGATCGAGCGGCAGGCGATAGAGCGCGCGAAGGAAGGCCATGTCCTGCGAAGTGAGCCGTCGCGGCGCATCCGGAGTGGCGAACAGGCCGAGGATCGAGCCGCCCGGCGCAAAGTCACGGGATCGGATCTCGGCGAGGGCGACCAGAGCCGCATAAGCGGCGACGGCATTCAGCGGCATGCCCACCACCGCGTTCTCGTCCACGACGACGCTGGCGCTGTTCAGGACCCGTTGGGACAGAGTGCTGATCGTGCTGCTTTCGTAGTGCATCAGGGTCGGGATATCACCGCCGAAGTCGGAGCCCGCCCCCGAGCCATCATGAGTCGCGGGCGTGTTCTGTCCAGCCGATCCCGCCCCGTGGCTCCGACCGGTTCCGTGCCGGCCGATCGTCCGAGTCGTGTACCACCAACGGATGGGCGCCGAACCCGTGCGCAAGGCCTCGCGCGCCGTGACGGGCACTTCGGACAGATGATTGGGTGAACGCCGGCCGATTTCCTGGATCAGAGCCCCGGGATCGGGCGCGAACGTGACGACGAGGTTGGAATCGCAGCTTTCCGCCGCGACGGGCACTCCGGCGTCGACGGCGATCCTTCGGATCATGGCCTCGGCGGCTCGGGCCCCGTCCTCGCGAACGCCGATTACCCGCGGACAAACCGGGTCGACCCAGCGGGCGGCAGGCGTCGCTCCGCTTGCCACCCCAGTACCGCGGACGAAATCGCCAGCCCGCTGGCGGACTTCCCGCTCGGACGAGACATGGCCTGGCACGATGATCATGTTCTGAGACGTCGGTGCCGATGGGGGTTGAGCGCCGGCCAGAGTCAGCCCGGCGCCGATCGCCAGCAACGCCCGATAGCGGGCTCCTCGACGCGTGCTTGAGCCCGATATCGTCATGGCGCCCTCCCCTCCGGTTCCCGCCCGTCCCGCGCGGGTCCGCTTCGTTCGCATAGCACAGCTTCGGTAGCGGCTCGGGCCGATTATTCGACGGGAGTGCCAGAGCCTTCGATCAATCGCGTCGGTGAGGGGTGCAGGCGATCCCACCCGCGCAGCCGACAGCCAGCTTTTCAACGCGGGAACAAAGCGCAGGAATGAACTTTGATGAACGACGGGCGAGTCCCGAATCTCCACTTCGGGCTGCCCGCCCGAAAGGAGGTGTACTTATGGTGCGTCTGAAGATGGCCTGCCTGATTCCTGCCGCGTGCGGGGTGTTGGCGCTTTCCGCCTGCGAGACCGTCACCGAGGAGGTGAACGAAGTCGTCGGCAACAACTTCCACGCCACTTTGACCGGCGCCTCGGAGGTGCCGCCGGCGGACGCCGATGGCGCGGGCATGGCGCGGATCGCGATCAACGATGCCACCAACCAGGTCTGCACCGATCTGGAGGTGCGCAACATCAATGCCGTCACCGCCGCCCATATCCACGAGGGCCGGGCCGGTGTGAACGGACCTCCGGTGATCACGCTCGACGCGCCCGACGACGACGACAGCGACGATTGCGACACCGTGTCCGACGCCCTGGTCGACCGGCTTCGGCGCAATCCGAGCGCCTTTTACGTCAACGTCCACACCGCCGATTATCCCAATGGGGCAATCCGCGGCCAGATCGTCGAGAACATGGACTAGTCTCCGCCGCCGCGCTGGATCCGTCGGAGGATTAGTAAGGATCAAAGTCGATGGCGCGAAATACCGTGCGTGCCGGGTCCGGCGGGGTATGCCTTCCGGAAAGATCTCTGAAGACGAGGTTCAGCGGCGACGGACGGAGCCGGATCGGGATGGGAAGAAATGCCGACTGCGACCAGTCGATCCTTGGATCGCGCCCGATCCAAAGTCGAAGCGGTGCCCTCGAAGAATTCCCATTTCCGGTCAGGTGCCAGTCATTGGGGCCGTAATAGAGCAGCGCCGAGATTCCGGGAGCCGCGGGCGCAGTCACGGCGAGACGTCCGTCGTGATCCCGAAGACCATAAAGACGTTCCGGATTGGCCAGCCGCCATCGCAGGGCCTCTTCGCTCCACAGCCGCTCGAAATCGAGGGCCACCGCTTGACGCCGTCGCGGAGCCCCTATTCCGATCCGCGCCTCGAGAGGTCCGATGAGGCTGAATCGGGTAAGTAGTGGGCCGGTGCTGTAACGATTGCCCGTCCCGAAGCAGTAGGCGTAGCCTTGGCGCTGCGCCTCCTCGAACATGGCGGCACTGATCCGACTCTGAAGCCGTCGGCCGCGATGGGCGGGGTGAACAGCGCCGTTGACGAAGAACAGCCCACGCTCGGTTTTCCCATGGAGCCGGCCTTGCATGGGCAGCGCCGCCATGTGCCCGACCAGTTCACCGGCGAGATAGGCGTTGCAGCCGATCGCCCGTCCGTCGGGATTGCCGGCATATTTCCATTGAAGGTAGCGTTCGGTCAGGTGGCGGGCCTTGGGGAAGACTCTGTGCAGGAGCGCCGACAACTGCAGAAGCTCCGCCGAGGAGAGGGTCAGCAGCCGAAACTCGTAAGCCTCACTCATCCAGTTCTGCTCCCGCTCGGGTCCAGTTGCACCGCATAGCCATGATCGCCGACGCGCTGAAGGCCCGTTAATCGCCGCACTATGTTCTCCGCGTGGACTTGGTCGGAACCGGTGGCTAACAAGCCGCTCATTCGTGAGCTGGAAAAAGGAGCCTAAGCGCTGTGCCGCAAGACCTGCCACAGGATTTGCCGGTGCTTGCGGTGGTCATACCTTCGTTCCGCGCGGCGGCGACCATCGGCACCGTATTGGCCGCTATCGGGCCCGAGGTCGGGCGAATCTACGTGGTGGACGATGGCTGCCCAGATTCGACCGGCTTGCACGTCGCCGCCCATTTCTCGGATCGGAGGATCACCGTCCTTCACAACAGCCGTAATCTCGGCGTCGGCGGGGCGATGAAACACGGCTACCGGCACGCACTCGCCGACGGCGCCGAAATAATCGTGAAGCTGGATTCCGACGGCCAGATGGATCCCGGGCAGATTCTTCTGCTAATCGAACCAATTCTTCGTGGCGAGGCCGATTACAGCAAGGGGAACAGGCTCGCGCCGATTGGACTCATGCCACCTGGAACCTCGGTCGATGCCCTCAAGGCAATGCCGCTGGTGAGGCGGGTCGCCAACCGGCTGCTCTCCGTCCTCCACAAGGGGGCTACCGGCTATTGGCGAATTGGCGATCCCGCCAACGGATATACCGCCGTCCACGCCGAAGCGCTCCGCCGGATGAAGCTCGATGAGCTCGCCGACTGCTTCTTTTTCGAAACCGACATGCTGTTCAGTCTTCGAAAAATCGGGGCTACCGTTGCCGACGTACCATTGCCGGCCCGCTATTCGGACGAAGTCAGCAACGTCAGCCTGCGCCGTGTAGCGCCCCGTTTCGGAATATTGATTACCGTCCGTCTGGCCGAGCGCCTTGCCCGCGGGCTTGGCGCGCGGCTGCTGACGAGGCCGCTCGCCGGTACCCAGTCGAATTGATGGCGGCCAGTGGCCGGGCGACCGAGGCAGCAATGAAATGGCGTGCGAAAATGTCAGGCTGGCTTTCGCGCCTGCCTGCGCCGGGTCCGTGGCAGGTGGCCCTTATCATCTTCTTGGTCCACGGCTCCTACGTTGTGGTGGCGGGACCTACGACGGGTCAAGACAGCGCCACTTACGCGCGGCTCGCCCAGCAGCTGGTGGAGAGCGGCTTCGATTATGCTGGCCAGCTGGCGCAGGTGAATCCCGAGTTTCCGGCGATCCTATACGTTCTGTTCGTGACTCTTGTCGCGCTCCTCCAGCTGGCATTCGGCTCCGCCTGGCAGTTCGCGCTAATTGCACTCAACCTTGGCGCCGACGTGGGGGTCGGACTAATCATTCTTCGCCTCGTCGGACGGTCGACCTCAAGTAACGCGGCGCGCTGGGCCGCGCTTCTTCTGTTCCTCGGCTGCTTCGACCTGTTCCAGTGGGTTCGTTATGCTCTTTCGGACTCAACCTTCGTTTTCATCGCGTTTGCGATCTTCGCCCTGGTCGCCGCTCGGATTCTCGGCGATTCTCGCGGCTGGATGGCTGTGATCGGCCTTGCTGGCGCAGGGATCTTCTATCGGCCGACTGGCATAGTCCTCGTGCCAGACCTCGCCTGGGCTGCCTATCTCGCCCGCGTAGGCAGACTCCCGATCCACCGCGGCCGGCTCGTCCTCGGTTTCGGCGCGGCAGCGGTATCGGCCGCCGGCCTGTTCGCCTGGCTGATGCAGGATCCGCAAAGATGGCCATTCGCTATCCTGGCGAGGGCGTTCGAGGTGACGGCCTCCGGCTATTTGGCCGGCGCGGTGGTCGACGCCCGCTTCGAAACCTACCACGCGCCGCCGAGCGACCTAATCGACTATGTCCTGATATCCGGCGACAGATTCATTCATTTCTTCGCCCCGGGCGCCGCCGATTTCAGCGCGACGCACTGGGTGGCGCAGCTGATTTTTTTCGTCCCATGTTACGCGTTCGCGGCCTGGCTTCTGGTCGCTCTCTGGCGCAGCGACACCGGCTTTGGAGATTCGGAGAGAAAGCTCTTCTTTGCTTCCGCCGGAGCGGTACTGGCCTATGCCACATTCCACGGGCTCGTACAGGTCGACTTCGATTGGCGCTACCGATCGCCCATCCTTCCGCATCTCATTCTTCTCGCCGCCGGCGGCATTGCCGACATTGAACGGCGGTTTCGGCTCCGATGATCGGCTTGACCCCATTCCTGTTCAGTGTGGACGTCGAAGACCCGCGCATGTCGATCGAAGGCGGCGAACCATCGACGCTCCGGGTTCCGAGGCTGATCGAGACCTATCTTCATTTCCTGGAGGTGAGGAAGGCCCAAGCCACCTTCTTCGTCGTCGGCGAGGTCGCCCGTCGTTTTCCGGAAATGGTGAATCGGATCGCCGCGGCAGGCCATGAAATCGCCTGTCATTCAGACCGTCACATCGTCCTCGCGGATTTGGGTCCGGCGGCATTTCGTGAGGATCTGCTCCGCAACATCGAGGCCATCGAGGCGGCGGGAGTCGATCGACCGGTCGGCTACCGTGCCCCCTGCTTCTCGCTCACGAAAAGCACCTGCTGGGCGTATCCGATATTGGCCGAACTCGGCTTTTCCTATTCGAGCTCGGTCGTCCCCGCGTTTAACCCACTTCACGGCTGGGCGGGTTTCGGTCCGGACCCGCGATCGATCGGCTCCGTTCTCGAACTTCCGGTCAGCCTTCACTCCTCCTGGCTTCCTGTCCCATTGGGCGGTGTCTACCTTCGAGTCCTGCCCATGCCCCTCGTCCTCGCTGCAATTCGAAGGCGAACGCGGCGTGGTCAGCCGCTCCTCAGCTACACCCATCCGTACGACATCGACCCGGAGGAGGAGGGTTATGCCCATCCGGGGTTTTCTCGCTGGAGCCCATATAACTGGCTGATGCGCCTCAACCGGCGCAACATGATGGCCAGACTCGAAGCCGTGTCCAAGCTTGGCCTCTCCTTCCAAGGCTATGGGGCTTATGCCGCAAGCGTGCGCCGAGAGATTGACTTTGGCGGCTGAAGGCTTAGATGCGCGCCTTCGCTTGCGGGCTTGCCCGCAGGTCCGTCCGAGACAGCTGGAGGGTGCAAGCCCTTAATGTCCAGCCTAGACGGGGAAAGTATTTCCGGCGCTGTGCGATGGCAGCCGGTCGGTTTCAGCCTGAAACGGCGCTGGGCCAACCACTTCTCCCCTTCGGACATCGTCCCGTCGCTTGCGGCGGGTCGAACGGCGTGCGGCCTTGCCGCGCGCTTCGTGCGCCCGGCGGATGGTCCGCCGGGTGAAGTTGGAGACTGATATGGATCGAGCTCAGAAAAGAGAGCAGGTCGCCGAGCTCAAGCAGACGTTCAACGAAACGAACGTCGTCGTCGTCACCCGCAATCTCGGGATGACGGTGGCCCAGTCCACCGCTCTGCGGAACCGGATGCGCGACGCCGGCGCTCGTTACAAGGTCACCAAGAACACGCTCGCCCTGATCGCGCTCGAAGGCACGCGTTATGCTCCGCTCAGCGACCTGCTGACCGGGCCGACCGCGCTTGCCACCTCGTCCGATCCGGTCGCTGCCGCCAAAGCCGCGGTCGACTTCGCCAAGACCAACGATCGTCTCGAGATCGTCGGCGGGGCGATGGGCGACACCGTCCTCAATGCCGAGGGCATCAAGGCGCTGGCCGCCTTGCCGTCGCTCGACGAGCTTCGTGCGACCATCGTGGGCCTCATCCAGGCGCCCGCGAGCAAGATCGCCCGGACGATCAACGAGCCGGGGGCCCAATTGGCCCGTGTGTTCGGTGCCTATGCGGCCAAGGACGCCGCCTGACCTTTTGCTTGAAGTGAACCCAGGGCCGATGCCCGAATGAACAAAGTGGAGAATTGAAATGGCAGACATCAACACCCTCGTCGATCAGCTGAGCGAGCTGACCGTCCTTGAAGCCGCCGACCTCGCCAAGCTGCTCGAAGAGCGCTGGGGCGTCTCGGCCGCTGCCGCGGTTGCGGCGGCTCCGGCTGCCGGCGGTCCTGCCGCTCCGGCCGCTGAAGAGCAGACCGAGTTCGACGTGATCCTCACCGGCGACGGTGGCAAGAAGATCAACGTGATCAAGGAAGTCCGCGCCATCACCCAGCTCGGCCTCGGCGAAGCCAAGGCGCTGGTCGAAGGCGCTCCGAAGCCGATCAAGGAGGGCGTCTCCAAGGCCGAAGCCGAAGAGATCAAGAAGAAGATCGAGGAAGCCGGCGGCACCGTCGAGCTGAAGTAATCGATCTCTGCCTCGAGCTTCGAGACGAGAAAAGAAAGGGCGGCCCTTCGGGGTCGCCCTTTTTCGTTTGCCGGAGGCCGCATTCAGGGCCTGGGCCGAAACCGATCGCCGTGCACCCGGGCGCGGAATTGGCCGTGAAGCCGGCCGGTCAGCGGCGGCCGCGATGGCGAATGTTGGCGGGACGGCCGCGCTTGCCCTGCACGTGCTTGCGCTCGGTCTTTTGCTCGCGCCGGCCGTCGCGCCTGGACCCTGAACGGCGGGCCGAGCCCGCCGTGTTGGGCAACTCGAAGCGGAGGCCGCCACTCACGGGATTGGCTTCGGCAAGGCGAAGGGTCAGGCGCTGGCCGAGGCTGAATTGCTCGCCGCTGTCGTCGCCGGTGAGCGTCTGACGGGTTTCGTCGTAGCGGAAATAATCGTGGGTCAGGGTCGCGACGGGCACCAGCCCGTCGCCGCCGAACTCCTCCACCGTGGCGAAGAATCCGAACGGCTGGACACCGGTGATCCTACACTTGACGAGCTGGCCGACATGATCGGCCAGATAAGCGGCGACGTAGCGGTCGAGCGTTTCACGTTCCGCCTCCATCGCCCGCCGCTCCAGGTTGGAAATCAGCTCCCCGGTCACTTCCATCGACTCGGCTTCGGAATCGCCGAGGCCGCCGTCGCCGAGCCGGTAGGCCCGGACCAGGGATCGATGGACGACGAGGTCCGCATAGCGCCGGATCGGGCTCGTAAAATGGGCGTAGGAGCCCAAAGCGAGGCCGAAATGGCCGTGATTTTCCGGGCCGTAATAAGCCTGGGTCTGACTTCGAAGGATCTGCTCCATGACCTGGGGCCTGAAATCGGCCTCGCCCACCCGCTCGATGATGTGGTTGAACGTCCCGGGCCTGACCACCTGCCCGAGCGCGAACTCGACACCGAAGGTCTTCAGATAATCCTTCAAAGCGACCAGCTTCTCGCGGCTGGGCGGCTCGTGCACACGGTACATGACCGGCGCCTTCTTCGCCTCCAGCGCCTTGGCGGCGGCGACGTTGGCGGCGATCATATAGTCCTCGATCAGCTTGTGGGCGTCGAGCCGCTCGCGTGGCGCGACCGAGGTAATGCGCCCTTTCTCGTCCAGCATCACTCGCCGCTCGGGAAGGTCCAGCTCCAGCGGGCCGCGCTTCTCCCGCGCGTTGTACATCGCCCGCCAGCAGTTCCAGAGCGGCTTCAACGTGCGCTCGACCAGTTCCGGCGCGACCGGCGGCGGATCGATCGGCTCGATCTC
>DASTDX010000112.1:0-9208 GCA_035710145.1 Allosphingosinicella sp. | reverse complement strand
ATTTGCCGACGGCCTTCCCACGGCACGGACGATCGGCAGCTACGATCTCCCGATCCTGCGCAATTCACCGGACGTAACGGTCGAGCTGATCGAGAGCGGGGAGGAGCCGGGCGGGGTCACGGAGCTGGCCGTTCCGACCGCGGCGCCGGCGGTGGCGAACGCCCTGTTCGCACTGACCGGTCAGAGGCTGCGGACGCGTCCGCTCGTGATCGGCAGTCGATGAACCGGCCGCCCGATCACCCTGTCGTGCCGCCGTCCCGGATCGGCGTCCTGCTGATCAATCTCGGTACGCCGAGCGCGCCAGAGCCGGGGGCTGTGAAACTGTATCTGAAGGAATTCCTGTCCGATCCCCGAGTGGTCGAAATCCCCTCTTTGGTCTGGCAGCCGATCCTTCGTGGCATCATCCTCAACTCGCGTCCGAAAAAGTCGGCGCATGCCTACCGCCAGGTCTGGACGGCAGAAGGCTCGCCGCTGGCGGCGATCACCGCCCGGCAGGCGGCCGCCCTTAAGGACCGGTTCGGCCCGGAGGTGATCGTCGATCACGCCATGCGCTATGGTCGGCCGGCCATCTCGGAGCGGCTGGACGCGCTCAAGAAAATGGGCTGCGACCGGATCCTGATCGCGCCGCTCTACCCGCAATATTGCGCGGCAACGACGGCGACCGCCAACGACGAGGCCTTCGCGCATTTGCGACGAATGCGCTGGCAGCCGGCGGTCCGGACCTTGCCGCCTTATCATGACGCGCCCGATTACATCTCGGCTCTCAAGTCGGTGATCGAGCTGCAGCTGGCGCGGCTGGACTTCGCGCCCGACGCGATCGTCGCGAGCTTTCACGGCATGCCGCAACGGACTCTGGAGCTGGGCGATCCTTATCACTGTCATTGCCGCAAGACGGCGCGCTTGCTGTCCGAAGCATTGGGACGCGAACTCACGGTCGCCTTCCAGTCCCGCTTCGGCCGCGCCAAATGGCTGGAACCCGCGACGGACAAGACACTGGCGGCGCTTCCGGCGAACGGGGTCAGGCGGGTGGCGGTGGTGGCGCCCGGCTTTGCCGCCGACTGTCTGGAGACCCTGGAAGAACTGGACATCCGGGGCCGCGAGACCTTCCTGGCGGCGGGCGGCACCCATTTTGCCTATCTGCCCTGCCTCAACGACAGCGAGGCCGGGCTCGTCATGCTCGGGGCGCTGATCCGGCGCGAGCTTGAAGGTTGGCTGCCGCCACAATAAGGCCCGTCTCCATAACAACAGGAGAGGATTATGGCACGCGTTGCAGTCGTTACCGGCGGGACCAGGGGCATTGGCGAGGCGATCAGTGTCGCCCTTCGCGACGCCGGCGTGACCGTCGCCGCCAATTATGCCGGCAACGAGGAGAAAGCGCGAGATTTCAGCGATCGCACCGGGATCAAGTCCTACCGATGGGACGTGTCGGATCTCGACGCCTGCATCGCCGGCGTGCAGCGGATCGAAAGCGAGCTCGGCCCGATCGAGATACTCGTCAACAATGCCGGAATCACCCGCGACGGCACGATGAAGCGGATGGACCGGCGCGCCTGGGACGAGGTGATCGACGTCAATCTAGGCGGCTGTTTCAACATGGCGAAGGCGGTTTGGGAAGGGATGAACGCCCGCAAATATGGCCGGGTCGTCAACATCGGGTCGATCAACGGCCAGGCCGGCCAATATGGCCAGGTCAATTATGCCGCCGCCAAGTCCGGCATCCACGGCTTCACCAAGGCGCTGGCCCAGGAAGGCGCCCGCGCCGGGATCACGGTCAATGCGATCGCCCCGGGTTATATCGACACCGAGATGGTCGCTGCCGTGCCCGAGGACGTGCTCGCCAAGATCGTCGCCCGGATCCCTGTCGGTCGCCTGGGCCGGGCCGAGGAGATCGCGCGCGGCGTCACTTTCCTGTGTTCGGAGGATGCCGGCTTCGTCACCGGGTCGACCTTGTCGATCAACGGCGGCCAGCACATGTATTGACGGACCCGGGCAGACAGGAGGGGTGATGGGGCCGGTGAAGCGATCGATCATGATCGCAGGCCATTCGACCTCGATCAGCCTGGAGCCGGTCTTCTGGGACGCACTGCGCGAGGCCGCGGAGTCGGAATCGCTGCCGCTGAACGCTCTGGTGGCCCGGATCGACGCGGAGCGCGTGACGGCCGCCGATCCGGCCAACCTTGCGAGCGCGATCCGGGTCTGGCTGTTCGAACGGGCGCGCGCCGGGTGACCCCGGCTTTCGTCCAAGCAGCCTAGCGCGCGAGCAGCACCCGGGCCTGGGTGGCGATCTGTGCGAGCATCGGCGCCGTGGTGATCGAGGCGGTCCGGGCGCGATCGACGGTGCGCCGGAACTGGTCGATCCGTGGCCCCTGCGCGGCGACCCACTTGTCGACAATCTCCTTCGGGTCGCCCTTGCGTCGTTCGAGGAATTCCAGCCGCAATTGCTCGAAATCGCGGGCCAGACCGGCGGTGAGCAGGCGCTCCCACTGGTCGCGCGCCTGGAAATGATTGGCGGCGTTCTGGGCCCAGTCGAGACCCAGGGCTTCACCCAGCTTCGTATAGGCGTTGGTCAGGACGACCTCGTCGACGTTGATCTTCTTGCCGAGCAAGGCGAGGCCGATCGCGCCGTTCAGCTCGAACAGGCGCACGATCCGTTCGGTAATCGAGGCGGGCGCGTTCAGCTCCTCGAGCTGAGCACGAAGGCCGCCGGCCTCGGCACGCGCCTCGGTCCGAAGCAGATCGTCGATGGCGACGTTCAGCTTTTCGAGTCCCGGCCGAAGCTGCTCGACCATTTCTCCCGGGCGCATGTCCGAGGCGGTGCAGCGCAACAGATCGGCGATGTGGAGTTGAAGGCCGGTGGAGGCGCGCTCGAACAAGGCGATCCGGACCTGCTCCGAAACTTCGGCTGAATCGATCTCGGCCCACAGGCTCTGCATATCGAACAGCCGCTCGGCGGCGACGAAGGCGGCCGCCGCCTGGCCGAACGCCGCGCCTTCTTCTTCCGTCAGCGAGAAAGGCGCGACGATCCCCAGCCGGTTGACGAACCGGTTGGCGATCTTGGTCGCGATGATCTCCTTGCGTAGACGATGCTGGAGGATGGCATCGCCGTGCTGTTCCTGCATCTGCTTCGGAAAGGCGTTGCAAAGCTCGGGGGTGAGGGTCTCGTCGTCGACGAACGCGGCGATCTCGATCGCCGACTGGAGGCGCATCTTCGAGGTCGACAGCAGGATGGCGAGCTCCGGCCGGGTCAGTCCGCGATGGTCCTGGGCGCGCCGCAGCAGTTCCTCGTTGCTTTCCAGCCCTTCGACCGAGCGGTTGAGACGCCCGCTCTCCTCGAGCAACTCGATCACCCGGACGAGCTGCGGAAGATCGCGGGCCCCGCCGCGCTCGGCGATCGACAGGGCGAGAGTCTGGAGCCGGTTATCCTCGAGCACCAGGTCGGCGACGTCGTCGGTCATCGCGGCGAGCAGCTGGTTGCGCTCCTCGATCTTGAGACGCCCCTCGCTCATTTCCCGGTTCAGCGGGATCTTGATGTTGACCTCGTTGTCCGAGCAGTCGACGCCGGCCGAATTGTCGATGAAGTCGGTGTTGATCCGGCCGCCGGCCTGGGCGAATTCGATTCGCGCGGCCTGAGTGACGGCGAGGTTGGCCCCCTCGCCGATCGCCTTGGCCCGGATCTCCGCGGCGTTGACCCGGATCGAGTCGTTGCCGGGATCGCCGACTTCGGCATGGCTTTCGCTTCTCGCCTTGAGGTAGGTGCCGATGCCGCCGAACCAGAGCAGGTCGACCGGGCTCCTCAGGATCGCGCTGATCAGGGCGGCAGGCTCGATCTCCTCCATTTCGAGGCCGAGAGCGTGGCGGGCCTCTGGGCTGAGCGGGATCGACTTCTGGCTTCGCGGATAGATCCCGCCGCCCTTGGAGATCAGGCTCTTGGCATAATCGTCCCAGGTCGAGCGCGGCAGATCGAACAGCCTCTTGCGCTCGGTCCAGCTTGCTGCCGGATCGGGATCGGGATCGATGAAGATATGGCGATGGTCGAAGGCGGCGACCAGCTTGATCGCCTTGGACAGCAGCATGCCGTTGCCGAACACGTCGCCGGACATGTCGCCGACGCCCGCGACCCGAATCGGCTGGGTCTGGACGTCGATTCCGGCTTCGCGGAAGTGCCGTTGCACGGAAACCCACGCGCCCTTCGCGGTGATCCCCATCGCCTTGTGATCGTAGCCGTTCGAGCCGCCGCTGGCGAAGGCGTCGCCGAGCCAGAAATTGCGCGAGATGGCGATGTCGTTGGCGACGTCGGAGAAGGTCGCGGTGCCCTTGTCGGCGGCGACGACGAAATAGGGGTCCTCGCCGTCATGGACGGCGACATGTTCCGGATGGACGACCTTGCCGTCGACGATGTTGTCGGTCACCGAAAGCAGGGAGCGGATGAAGATCCGATAGGATTCCGTGCCTTCCGCGAGCCAGGCTTCGCGGTTCGAGGGCGGCGGCAGCTGCTTGGGATAGAAGCCGCCCTTGGCGCCGGTCGGGACGATGACCGCGTTCTTCACCAATTGCGCCTTCATCAGGCCGAGGATCTCGGTCCGGAAATCGTCGCGCCGGTCGGACCAGCGAAGGCCGCCGCGGGCGATCGGGCCACCGCGCAGATGAATGCCCTCAAGGCGGGGGCTGTAGACCCAGATTTCCCGCCACGGCCGCGGCGCCGGAAGGCCGGGCACTGCCGCTGAATCGAGCTTGAAGGCGAGCGCTTCGCCGCCGGCCGGCGCGAAGGCGTTCGTCCGCAGGATCGACGTGATGACGCCACGGATCAGGCGCAGGATCCGGTCCTCGTCGATCGCGGCGACGGCGGAAAGGCCGCGCTCGATCCGGCGCTCGGCCGCCTTGACGGCATCGGTGGAAGACGCGGCCACGGGGTCGTGGCGCGCGTCGAACAAAGCGATCATGCCGTTGGTGACTTCGGGCGCGCGGCGAAGCGCGTCGACCACGGTCTGCATCGAATAAGAAAGCCCAGTCTGGCGAAGGTAGCGGAACCAGGCGCGGAACAGGACGATGTCGCGCGGGTCGAGGCCTGCCGAAACGAGCAACTGGTTGAAGACGTCGTTCTCCGCCCGGCCTTCGAGCACGGCGGCGACGGCCGCCTCGATCACTTCCGCCCGCTCCATCACCGGGTCGGCGGCGGAGGCGTCGGCCAGGTCCACCGCGAATTCGTGGATATGGGCGCTGTCGTTCTCGAGCCGGGTAGGCGTCTCCTTGAGCACCCGGAAGCCGAAATGTTCCAGCACGGGAACGACGTCGGACAAGGTAACGAGACCGCCCTGCCTGTAGATCTTGAGCCGCAACTGGCTCTCGGGATCGATCGGGAGGCGATAGATCCGGACCGACCGCTTCCTCTCGTCCTCCAGCGAGTCCAGACGGATGATGTCCAAGGCGGCGTCGTCGGCGGGGTAGCGAGCCCGATAGGCCGGCGGAAAATGCGATGCGTAGGACAAGGTCAGGCGCGTCGCCCGGGCGTCGCCCGCCAGTTCCGCAAGCTTTGCCTCGACCGCCGGCGCCCAGCCGCGCACCATCTCGTCGAGCTGGCGATCCAGCTCGACCGTGTCCGGCGTTGCTCGCTCGTTCTCGATCGTGAAGGTGTAGCGGATAAGGGCGAGGTCGCCGTCGCCGAGATCGACCGACCAGTTGGTCTGCCGGCCCTCGGCCGCCTTCGCGATCATCTTGCCGATGTCGACCCGGCGCCGCGTCGTGAGCTCGTCGCGGGGAAGCCACACGAACGCGAACAGGTGACCCCTGAGGATCGACCGGAACAGAGCAAGCGTCGGCCGCGGCCGGTCGGCGAGCGACATGGCCGTCGCGACCAGATCCCGAACGGCGTCACGGCCGAGATTGATCAGCAAATCGTGGGGAAGGGAGGTCATGGCGTGGCGAAGCGCCTTGCCGTTATGGCCCTCCGGATCGAATCCGAACTCCCTGTCCAGCTCGGCGAGGCGTTGCCGAAGGACGGGCACCTCCTCGACCGGGGCGGTCAGGGCCTGGCTTGTCCAAAGGCCGACATGGACGCCGACGCCGGTGATCCGGCCGCCCTCGCGCACCGGAACGACGACGAGGTCGAGCGGCACTCCCCGATGAACGGTCGACTTCCGGTCGGCCTTCGCCATCAGCGGGATTTCGCCGCCTTGCTCGAAATAGCGGATCGCGCCCATGCAGCCGCCTTCGTCGGTCGGCTCGCCGGGAATCCGGAAGATGCCGAGCGCCTCGGTCGGCTGGCCGGTGGGCCGCTCGACATGATAGCCCAACAGCGTCATCGCGCCCTCGGCGAACCAGTGGAGCAGGGCCTTGCCTTCTTCGCTTTCGATGCGCTCGGCGTCGGCCATCATCTGCTTTTGCATCGCCGGCCAGTCGGTGACCGCGGCGCGGACGTCGGCAAGCGCCCGGTGAAGCTCCGCAACGAGCTCGGCGCGGGCGCGGGCATCGGCTCGGTCGACCTCGATATACATGATCGATTCGCGTCGGCGTTTGTCGTCGCACAGGGGCTCGACGACGGTCAGGCAGCCATCGGAATCGCGATCGACGCAGACGACGGGGTGGAGCAGGCGATGGATGATCAGGCCGCGTGCGGCGATCGCTGCCGCCACCGAATCCACCAGGAAAGGCATGTCGTCATTGGCGATGCACAGGCGCATCCGCCGGTGGCCGAGCTTGGTGCTCAGCGATTCGAGCCGGACGAGGGCGATTCCGTTGGGGCGGCGGGCGGCGCAGGCAGCGACGAATTCGGCGGCGGAACGGCAATCCTCGGCGCTGAAATCCTCGAGCTCGCCGGGCAAGGCGCCGTCGCAAAGCGCTCGCCCTATCGCTTCCAGCAGCCGCTCCTTGGCCGATCGATCCGCTCCGCCCCCGGCGCCGCTTCCGCTGGAAGTGACCTGGTGCGCGGCAACATCATCGGTGTTCATAACTACTCCGGGGGTGGGATCGGCGGGCAGCCTGGCTACGCGCGGGCCTATAGCCCTCCCCGGCTTGCGGCGGCAAGGCTGGTGGCCCGGTTGCGTTTCATTCGACGATTATGCGGCCGCGCATCCCCAGGGCGGAATGAAGCGTGTGCGTGCAGCGCAACCGGAAGCTGCCGCGCGCCGGGACAAGGCGGACCGAAACGGACTGGCGCGCCCGGACCTCGATCGTGCCCTCCCGGATCATCGCTTGCTGGCCGGGGTCGATGCGGGCCGCGGCGAAGAAAGCGGGCGCCGAGAAATTGTGGCCGCCGCCGCTGCTGTTGACGAGACGGAGCACGACCGGCTCGCCGGCGCGAAGCCGGATTTCGCGCGGATCATAATCGAAGCTGGAAAGCCGGACTTCGACGGTGCGGGGGGCGTTCTGGGCTGGCGCCGCGGTCGGCGTGGCGATGAGGAGCGGCAAAAGCAACAGATATCGCATGATACGTCTCCGGCCCCTGTCGACCTGGCATATCATGATTTCACTGGATCGGCAGCACGTCGCTGGCGCCATTCACGCCCGAACCGGCCAGGAGGATGAAGGATCAGGCGGCGCTCTTGCGGATCGCCTGTTCGGTCAGCCGGGCGTCGGCGACGGGGGCGACGATCGCCAGACCGCCGGCCTCGCGTCGCGCGACCAGCAGGACGAACTCATCCTCGCCGCCCACCTCGATTTCGACATTGGCGAAGGCGGGGAGGCTGCGCAGCCGATCGCGAATTTCCTCGACCCTATCCGGACGCGGGGCCGGGCGGCGAAAGGCGCGCTCGGCCTGGACGACGCCCTTAAGGCCGCCGGGCTGCGCTTCCAATTGTTCGGCCAGGGTTCCGGCGGGCACATTCTCGCGCTTCGCCCAGCTCAGGGCGGCGGCGAATTCGGTCAGGCGGGTCTTGTCGTAATCGGCGCCGAAGACGAGCTTCACGACCGGGGTCATCGGCGAACGCGCCTGCACCTTGAGCCCGCAATCCTCCAGCAGATCGGCATAATCGTCGGGCTCGCCTTCCGCGGCGAGGGCGAAGTCGTAGGCATGACCGAGCGCGGCATAGAGAGCGGATCGGCTGCGCTTGTTGGAATCATGGGCTCGGCCGGCCCAGTCGCGCGCCATGCAGAGCCGGTCGGCCAGTCCCGCGTCGGCCGGAAGTGCAACGGCCTCGGGCGTCTCTTCGGACGGCCAGAAGTTTAAATTCGCTTCGACGGTTTCGGGCTGGGCGTCGGCGGGTTTGTCTTCGAGCGCGGCATGCGGACCGTCGGCCCAGACCGGCCAGTCGGCCGGCGGCGCCGGCGCCGAGGCGATCGCCCGGTCGACTTCGTCGGCGAGATCGACCGTGATCTCGTTCCCGGCCAGCTCCTTCCAGTTGATCACGCCGTAAATGTAATCGATCGAATCCCCGTCTGAGGAAAAGGGCATCAGGATTCCGCGATAGAGTGTGTTGAGCCCCCGCCGATTGAGATATTCGGCCTCGAAGCCGATCGGCGCCCGGTTGGCCATGATCTGCATGTAATGGTCGGTGAGCCGCGACAGCAAAGAACGCCCGGGGACTTCGCTGATGTGGCGCGGAAAGTTGTCCTCCAGCTCGCACTCGCCGCGCAGGCTCCGGCCGAGAAAGGCGAGCTGCGGATCGTCACGGTCCGCGGTGAAATCGAGGAGGACGCTATGGGATCCGAAATCCTCGATATTGCCGGGATCGAGATCGTGGATCGAAGGATAAGGCCGCCCCTCCAGGAGCGACACCCAGTAATTGTAGGCGCGCACGTGCATCCGCCGCTCGTCCAGCCCGATTTCGGGCGGCCGCTCCATCGCCGGCTCCTCTTCGGAATGACCGTGAGAGAAGGCCTCGTCCTGGAATCCCCGCATGCTGTCCATAATTGGGCGTCCTCGGCAGCGCCTGTTCAAGCGGCCAGAGTGGACCCGTCGTGGTTGAAATATGGTTAAGGCAAACGCTGCGCGTCCGCTTGTTTTCGGCCAAGGGCGCTGGTAAGGGCCGCCCTTCCCGGGAAAGCCGCTTTAGCTCAGCTGGTAGAGCACATCATTCGTAATGATGGGGTCAGGTGTTCGAGTCACCTAAGCGGCACCACCTTTTACCTGGGATCCGAGACTGGCACCCTCGCCCGCCTTTCGCGCCGACATTCGCGGCGTGATTTCCGTGACTCAAGAGGCTGCGGATCCGCCGTACTTTCGACAGAGACCAAATTGGCGCGGTGCATAGCCGGACAAAGGGCCCCTTTTTCC
>DASTDX010000111.1:0-2676 GCA_035710145.1 Allosphingosinicella sp. | reverse complement strand
TCGCTGGAGGCCTGTACGTCGTCAGCCGCCCAGTGCTCGGCAGGAAATGCCGATACGGATCTTCGGCATAGACACGCGCCTCGATCGACCAGCCGTTCAGCTTCACATCGTCCTGGGTGAGCGACAGCTTCTCGCCGGCAGCAACTCGGATCATCAGCTCGACCAGGTCGATGCCGGCAGTTTCCTCGGTCACCGGATGCTCGACCTGCAGCCGCGTGTTCATCTCGAGGAAGTAGAAGCTTTTCCCGGTAGGGTCGGCGCCCGACACGATCAGTTCGACTGTGCCCGCCGAATAGTAACCGACAGCCCGGGCCAGCGCGACGCACTGCTCGCCCATCGCCTTGCGCATCTCGGGCGAGACGAACGGCGACGGCGCTTCCTCGATCACCTTCTGGTGGCGGCGCTGGATCGAGCATTCGCGCTCGTTCAAATAAAGAATGTTGCCGTGCTTGTCGCCGAGCAGCTGGATCTCGATGTGGCGCGGGTCTTCGATGAACTTCTCAATGAACACCCGATCGTCGCCGAAGCTGCTCAGCCCCTCGCGCTTGGTCGCCTCGAAGCCCTCGCGCACGTCCTTCTCGGAGTAAGCGAGCCGCATCCCCTTGCCGCCGCCGCCGGCACTGGCCTTCATCATCACCGGGAAGCCGATGTCATGCGCGATCTTCACCGCTTCGTCGGTCGTCGAAATGTCGCCGAGGTAACCGGGGACGACGTTGACGCCGGCCGCCTTCGCCAGCTTCTTGGATTCAATCTTGTCGCCCATCGCCGCGATGGCCTTCACCGGCGGGCCGATGAAGGCGATGCCGGCCTTGTCCAGCGCCTCGGCGAAGCTGGTTCGCTCCGACAGGAAGCCATAGCCCGGATGCACCGCCTCGGCCCCCGTCGCCTTGCAGGCGTCGATAATCAGCTCGGCCTTGAGGTAGGACTCCGCTGCCGGTGCCGGTCCCAGCCGCACGCTCTCGTCGGCCATGCGGACGTGGGGCGCGCGGGCGTCGGCATCGGAATAGACCGCGACCGTCTTGATCCCCATCCGCTTCGCGGTGCGGATGACGCGGCAGGCGATTTCGCCCCTGTTCGCGATCAGGATTTTTTTGAACATTTGACCTCGAATCCGAATTCCGCCGGAGCGGCTTCAGTGGGAGGAAGCAGATATTGCAATGCCTGTGGAGTCAGCTGCTGGTAGATGGTCGCATGGGTCAGGTCGGGACGGTCGGCCAGGCACCAACCCAGCTGTCCATTGCCCTCGAGTTCCGCCACGATCCGGCCTATCGCCGCAGGCTGTTCAGCCTGCTCTTTCGCCATCGCCAGGTAGAGCGTCCGGCCCTTCTGCGCCTCACCGATCTTAGCTGCGGCAGACTGGGACAGCGCTTCCTTGTCCCACCACAGGCTGGGGTCGATTGCCGCATAGCCGTCGAACAATTGGGGATCGGACAGATAGGTTTCGACGATAAACAGGCCGGCAAGCGATTCCCCAATGACGACATCGTCGCCGCCGGTGCGGTAGGTGCGCTCGATGAAGGGTTTCACCTCTTCCCGTAGAAATTTCCGGAATGAAGCGGAATTCCCAGCGGTCGGATATTTCTTGAGCAGTTCCGGATCATGCGTCGTTCCGACCAGTTCCTTGCGGCGGTCCTTCGTCTCGATACCAACGACGATCGCCTCCTTCGAGCGACCCCAAATCCCGCCAAGTTGTGCCGCTCCGGCAACGTGCAGCAAGTCCTGTTCGACGCCGCCGTCGATCAGATAGATGACCGGATAGCGCCGGTTCGGCTCCCTTGCGTAGCTCGCCGGAAGCACGAGGTTGATAGTCCGTTGCTCCTTGAGTGCCGCCGAAGCGATCGAATAGCTGGTTCCGATCGTGATCGGCTGCGGAACGCTTGCCGGCTGAGCCTGCGCAGACGCCGCAACACAGGCGGCAAAGGCTGCCATCAACGCGATATTCGCTGGATTCACAGAGCGGCCTCCTCGACCGGCGGTTTGTTATGACCGAGGAGGCGCAACACCTCGTCAGCCGCATCGGCCAAGTTCGTCCCCGGCCCGAAGATCGCCTGCACCCCCGCTTCGCGCAGCATGGCGTAGTCCTGCGGAGGGATGACGCCGCCGGCGACGACCTTGATGTCGGCCCGGCCAGCTTCCTTGAGCGCATCGATCAGCTCGGGGATCAGCGTCTTGTGGCCGGCGGCGAGCGAGGAAGCGCCGACCACGTCGACGTCATTCTCGACCGCCAGCTCGGCGGCTTCGCGCGGGGTCTGGAACAGCGGCCCGGCGATCACCTCGAAGCCCAAATCGCCGAACGCCGAGCTGACCAAATTGGCGCCGCGGTCGTGGCCGTCCTGGCCCATCTTCGCGACCAGGATGCGGGGCTTGCGGCCCATGCGATCCGTGACCGCGCGCGTGCCTGCCAGCGCTTCCTTCCAGCGCCCGTCGCTCCGCCGGCCATAAATGCCACTGACCGGATGTGGATTGGTATGATAGCGGCCGAACGCCCGCTCCAGCGCCTCGGAAATCTCGCCAAGCGAGCAGCGCACCCGCGCGGCCTCGACCGATAGCGCGAGCAAATTGCCTCCGTCGCGTGCGCCAGTTTCCAGCATGTCCAGCGCCGCCCGCGCCTTCGCCTCGTCGCGGCCCTTACGCATTTTATCCAGCCGCGCGATCTGGCCGGCGCGGACTTTGGCA
>DASTDX010000110.1:0-8980 GCA_035710145.1 Allosphingosinicella sp. | reverse complement strand
GAATTGTTTCTGCCCTTCATCGACCTGGTCGAGCGCGAGCTCGACGTCGTGGGACTGAACGGTCCGACCGACTATCGGCTGGAGCGGCTGGGCGGGATGCCCACCTGGTACGTCCCGAACGGGCCGGCCGCGACGGAAAAGCTGAGTGAGCTCTTCTTTCGCCTGACCGATCATCCGGTCGAGGACCGGGCCCATGTTCCGACGGAGAAGCTCCAGGTGCCGGGTGGCCGGACATTGCACGTTCCGAAGAGCCTGAAAGGGGTCGCCGTCTTCTCCTTCCGACGCCTGTGCGGCGAAGCACGCGGTGCCGCGGACTATCTGACCATCGCGCGTCATTTCCATACCATGATCCTGGTCGGCATTCCGCGGATGGGGCCGGAGAACCGCAACGAGGCGGCCCGTTTCGTCACCCTGATCGACGCGCTCTACGAGCATAAGGTCAAGCTGCTGGCGGCGGCCGATGCCCCGCCTGACCAGCTCTACCGGGCTGGGGACGGGGCGTTCGAGTTCGAGCGCACCGCCTCCCGCCTGATCGAGATGCAGTCGCGCGATTATCTTGCCGCCGGTCATGGCGAAGCCGATTGAGCCGACGCCGCCGCCGATCCGGGAGAGCCGCCGCGGACGGCGCCCGAAGTCGGGGCTAAATGCCTGCCACGGCTTTTCCCCCTGTTGCCCCTCTGCGCCTAGGCGTCTAAGCGAGCGCCACGTTCCCGGCTGCGTCCTGCAGCCTCCTCGTTTTTAGACAGGAAGGGTGGAGGGCCCATGGCTCGCAACAAGATCGCGCTTATCGGTGCCGGCAATATCGGCGGCACGCTCGCTCACCTGGCCGCGGCCCGTGAACTGGGCGACATTGTCCTGTTCGACGTCGTCGAGGGCGTTCCCGAAGGCAAGGCGCTGGACCTCGCCCAGTGCGGCCCGGTCGAAGGCTTCGACGCGAAGCTCAAGGGCACCCAGGATTATGCCGACATTGCCGGGGCGGACGTCATCATCGTCACGGCCGGGGTCGCCCGCAAGCCCGGCATGAGCCGAGACGATCTGCTGGGCATCAACCTCAAGGTGATGAAAGCGGTCGGAGAGGGCATCAAGGCCAACGCGCCCGGCGCCTTCGTCATCTGCATCACCAATCCGCTCGACGCCATGGTCTGGGCGCTGCGTGAATTTTCGGGCCTTCCCCACCACATGGTGGTCGGGATGGCGGGGGTGCTGGACAGCGCCCGGTTCCGCCACTTCCTCGCCGAGGAATTCGGGGTTTCGGTCCAGGACGTCACCGCCTTCGTGCTCGGCGGCCATGGCGACACGATGGTGCCGGTGGTCGAATATTCCACCGTCGCCGGGATCCCGATCCCCGATCTCATCAAGATGGGCTGGTCGACCAAGGAGCGGATCGATGCGATCGTTCAGCGCACCCGCTCCGGCGGTGGCGAGATCGTCGCCTTGCTCAAGACCGGTTCGGCTTTTTATGCGCCGGCGACGAGCGGAATCGAGATGGCCGAGGCCTTTCTCAAGGACAAGAAAAGGCTTCTGCCCTGTGCCGTCCATCTCACCGGCCAATATGGGGTCGACAATCTCTATGTGGGCGTCCCCAGCATCATCGGTGCCGGCGGCGTCGAAAAGATCGTCGAGATCGAATTGAACGACGAGGCGAAAGCCAACTTCCAGGTTTCGGTCGACGCGGTGAAGGAGCTGCTCGAAGCCTGCAAGGGGATCGACAGCAGCCTCACCTGATGTCGGCCCTTGCCTTCCATCCCCTCTTCACGGACGGGCCGGTCGGCAATCAGTTCGGCCACCGCAATATCCCGGTCGCCCGGGCCATCGGAGACTATTGAATGTCGATACTGGTGAATTCGGAAACCCGCGTCATCACCCAGGGAATGACGGGTGAAACCGGGACCTTCCACACCGAACAGGCGATCGCCTACGGGACGAAGATGGTGGGGGGCGTTACCCCTGGGAAAGGCGGACGCTCTCATATCGGCCTGCCGGTCTTCGACACCGTCGCCGAAGCCTGCGAGCGGACCGGAGCCGACGCCAGCGTCATCTACGTTCCGCCGCCCTTCGCCGCCGATTCCATTCTCGAGGCGATCGATGCCGAAGTGCCTTTGATCGTCTGCATTACCGAAGGCATTCCGGTGCTCGACATGGTGCGGGTGAAGCGGGCCTTGTCGGGTTCGAAATCCAGGCTGATCGGGCCCAACTGCCCGGGCGTCCTGACCCCGGAGGAATGCAAGATCGGCATCATGCCGGGCAACATCTTCCGCAAGGGATCGGTCGGGATCGTCAGCCGGTCGGGTACTCTCACCTATGAGGCAGTGTTCCAGACGACCAACGAAGGTCTCGGTCAGACGACCGCGGTCGGAATCGGTGGCGATCCGGTCAAGGGCACCGAGTTCATCGACGTGCTGGAAATGTTCCTTGCCGACGACGAGACCCAGTCGATCATCATGATCGGGGAGATTGGCGGCAGCGCCGAGGAAGAGGCAGCGCAATTTCTCGCCGACGAAGCGAAGAAAGGCCGCAACAAGCCGATCGTCGGCTTCATCGCCGGCCGGACCGCGCCCCCGGGGCGCCGAATGGGCCATGCCGGAGCGATCGTGTCGGGCGGGCAGGGCGGCGCCGAAAGCAAGATCGAAGCGATGGAGGCGGCTGGAATTCGAGTCAGTCCGAGCCCATCTGAGCTCGGAACGACATTGGCGGCGCTTTTGAAGGGCTGACGAATATTCTAGGCCCGGCGCGCGTTCGTCCGGGTGATGGGAAGGCTGAGAGACGTGGACACATTCGGCGATCGTGAGCCGGGCCCGAGCTGGGCTCGCGACAACTGGCCGCTGATCGAGCTCGACGATGTCAATGTCGGCCTCGACCCCACCCGCATGGCCGTCGAACGCGTCGCGGCCGGAGCGAAGGAAGCGGCGCGCGCTTCCGGGCTGTCCGAAGCGGACGTCGAGCAGGCGGCGAACGATTCGATCTGCGCGATGATGATGATCCGGACATACCGGGTGCGTGGCCATCTCGCCGCCGACCTCGATCCGCTCGGGCTCGTCAAGCGCGACATGCCCCCCGATCTGACCCCGGAATTCCACGGTTTCACCGGTGCAGCCCTGGACCGGCCCGTCTTCCTCGGCGGCGCCTTGGGCCTCCGCCAGGCCCCGGTCCGCGATGTGGTCGACATCCTGCGCCACAATTACTGCGGCAAGGTCGGCCTCGAATATATGCACATCAACGACCTGGAGGAGCGGCGCTTCCTGCAGGAACGGATGGAAGGCCGGGAGGCGGAGATCCGCTTCACGCCGGAAGGCAAGCAGGCGATCCTGGCCAAGGTCATCCAGGCCGAGCAATGGGAAAAATTCCTCGCCCGCAAATATGTCGGCACCAAGAGGTTCGGTCTCGACGGCGGTGAATCGATGGTCCCGGCGCTGGAGGCGGTGATCAAATATGGCGGCGCCTTCGGCGTGGAGGACATCGTCATCGGCATGGCCCATCGCGGCCGCCTGAACGTCCTCTCGAACGTCATGGGCAAGCCTTATCGGGCCATCTTCTCGGAATTTGCCGGCGGCGCCACCAACCCGGAGGATGTCGGCGGCTCGGGCGACGTCAAATATCACCTCGGGACTTCGTCGGACCGGGAGTTCGACGGAATCAAGGTTCATTTGTCGTTGCTGCCCAATCCCAGCCACCTCGAGGCGGTGAACCCGGTCGTGTTGGGCAAGTGCCGGGCCGAGCAGGTCGCTCGCGGCGATGCGGAAGGCGACAAGATTCTTCCCGTCCTCCTCCACGGCGATGCGGCCTTCGCCGGCCAGGGGATCGTCGCCGAATGTTTCTCCTTTTCCGGGATCCCCGGTTACGCCACGGGCGGCACGATTCATTTCATCATCAACAATCAGGTCGGCTTCACGACCTCGCCGCAGTTCGCCCGTTCTTCGCCTTACCCATCCGACGTCGCCAAGTCGGTCCAGGCGCCGATCCTTCACGTCAACGGGGACGATCCGGAGGCGGTGACGTTCGCGTGCAAGCTGGCGATCGAATATCGCCAGCGGTTCAATCGCGACATCGTCATTGACATGTGGTGCTACCGGCGGTTCGGTCACAACGAGGGCGACGAGCCGAGCTTCACCCAGCCGCTCATGTATGCGGCCATCAAAAAGCATCCGCCCATTTCCGCTCTCTACGCCGAGCGGCTGATCCGCGAAAAGGTCGTCGACCAGGCCTGGGTCGACCGGCAGGTGGAACAGTTCACCAGCCTGCTGGAGAATGAGTTCGAAGCCGCCAAATCCTATCTCCCCAACAAGGCCGACTGGTTCGAAGGGCGATGGACCGGCCTCAGCCGTCCGTCGACTCCGGTCACCGAGCGCCGCAACGTCGGCACCAGCGTCGATGAAGCGACGATCCGCGACGTCGGCCGAATCATCACGACCGTCCCGGGCGATGTCGCCGTCCACAAGACGCTTCAGCGGGTCATCGACGCCCGCCGTGAGATGTTCGAAAGCGGGGAGGGCTTCGATTGGGCGACGGCCGAGGCATTGGCCTTCGGGACCTTGCTTCGCGAGGGCTCCCAGGTGCGGCTGTCCGGCCAGGACAGCGCCCGCGGCACGTTCAGCCAGCGACACTCGGTCTGGGTCGACCAGAATACGGGCGCCAAATACATTCCTCTCACCACGGTCGGGCCGGGCCGGTTCGAGGTCCGCGACAGTCCGCTGTCGGAATTCGGCGTGCTGGGCTTCGAATATGGCTATTCGCTGGCCGATCCGCGCACGTTGGTTTTGTGGGAGGCGCAGTTCGGCGATTTCGTCAACGGCGCTCAGGTCATCATCGACCAGTTCATCTCCGCCGGCGAGGCCAAGTGGCTTCGCGCGAGCGGCCTCGTCATGCTTCTGCCGCACGGCTACGAAGGCCAGGGGCCGGAGCACAGCTCGGCTCGGCCGGAACGGTTCCTCCAGTTGTGCGGGGAGGACAATATCCAGGTCGCCAACTGCACGACGCCGGCCAATTATTTCCACATTCTTCGCCGTCAGATGCATCGCGATTTCCGCAAGCCCCTGATCCTGATGACGCCGAAGTCCCTGCTCCGTCACAAGCAGGCCGTCTCGAGCCTTGCCGACTTCAGCGGCGAGAGCCATTTCCGCCGGATCGTGTCGGATCCCAATCCGCCCCGGGACGATGAGATCAAGCGCCTCGTCCTGTGCACGGGCAAACTCGCCTACGAATTGCTCGAGGCCCGGGACAAGGCTGGAGACACGAACGTCTCGGTGGTCCGGATCGAACAGCTTTACCCCTTCCCGGGCGAGGCTCTGGTCGCCCGGCTGAAGAAGATGACCAATCTCGAGGAAGTGATCTGGGCGCAGGAGGAACCGCGCAACCAGGGTTATTGGGCGCACGTCGCCCCGCGGCTCGAGCGCCGTCTCGGCGAATCCGGCCTGAAGCCGAAGCGGCCGGTTTATGCGGGCCGCGAAGCGGCCGCTTCGCCGGCCACCGGTCTAGCCCGGCGGCACGCGGCGGAGCAGGCGGCCCTGATCGCCGAGGCGCTCGGCCATTCCGCTGATACTGCCCACAGAAAAGCCAGCTGAAGGAAGAAGAATGGCGACTGACGTCAAGGTGCCGACGCTCGGTGAATCGATCACCGAAGCCACGCTCGGGCAATGGCTGAAGAAGCCGGGCGAAGCGGTGAAGGCCGACGAGCCGATCGCAAGCCTGGAGACCGACAAGGTCGCGATCGAGGTCAACGCCCCGGTCGCCGGAGTGATGGGCGAGCAGCTCGTCGCCGAAGGCGACAATGTCGCGGTGGGCGCCCTCATCGCCCGGATCGATGAAGGCGGCGAGACCGCAGGCGCTGCACCCACGCCGGAATCAGCCTTGCCGGAATCGAGCCCGGTCAACCCGACCGGCGCTGGCGAGAATATCGAGGTGAAGGCGACGCCCGAGGCCGCGACCTTGGAGGAAGAGCCGCATCTGACCCTGTCGCCGGCGGTACGGCGCGTCGTGCTGGAACACCATCTCGATCCTTCCAAGATCAAGGGCACCGGCAAGGACGGCCGTCTGACCAAGGACGACGTCCTGGCCGCAGCCCAGTCCCAGAAGGAATCGGCACCCGCGCCGGCGCCGCCTCAACCCGCGGCCCCGGCGGAGCCGCCCGCCCAGGCGGCCGAACCGGCCGCGGCGGCGCCGAGACCTTCGGTGCCGGGCGAGCGCCGCGAGGAACGGGTCCGGATGACCCGCCTTCGCCAGACGATCGCCAAAAGGCTGAAGGAGGCCCAGAATACGGCCGCGATTCTCACGACCTTCAACGACGTCGACATGACGGCGGTCATGGAGGCCCGCAGCCGCTACAAGGATCTGTTCGAGAAGAAGCACGATATCCGGCTCGGCTTCATGGGTTTCTTCGTGAAGGCCGCTGCGCTCGCCGCGCGTGACGTCCCCTCCGTCAATGCCTCGATCGAAGGCGACGAGATCGTCTACCGCGATTATCTCGACGTTTCGGTGGCGGTGTCGGCGCCGCAGGGACTGGTCGTTCCCGTCATCCGCGACGCGCAGGCCCTGAGTTTCGCCGAGATCGAAAAGGTGATCGCCGACTTCGGCAAGCGAGCCAAGGACGGGACCCTGAAGATGGAGGAGATGCAGGGTGGAACCTTCACCATCTCCAATGGCGGGGTCTTCGGGTCGCTGCTGTCCACGCCGATCATCAACCCGCCGCAATCGGCCGTGCTCGGGATGCACCGGATCGAGGAGCGGCCGGTCGTTCGCGATGGTCAGATCGTGGCCCGTCCGATGATGTATCTTGCGCTCAGCTACGATCACCGTTTGGTCGACGGTCGCGAAGCCGTCACCTTCCTCGTCCGAATGAAGGAAGCGCTCGAAGATCCGACGCGGCTCCTGATCGATCTATAGGAATTCCAGGAAATGGCAGAGACTGACTTCGATCTCATCGTTATCGGCTCCGGTCCGGGCGGCTACGTCGCGGCGATCCGGGCGGCGCAGCTCGGCCTCAAGACGGCCTGCGTCGAAAGCCGGGAAACGCTCGGCGGCACCTGCCTCAACGTCGGCTGCATCCCGTCCAAGGCGCTGCTTCACGCGTCCGAGCTGTTCGAGGAGGCCAATCATGGCGTCCTCGCCAAATGGGGCGTGAAGACGGCCGGGGTCGAGCTCGATCTGGCGGCGATGCAGGCGGGCCGGGAGGAGGCCGTGAGCGGCTTGACCGGCGGCATCGAATTCCTTTTCAAGAAGAACAAGGTGACCTGGCTGAAAGGCCATGCGCGGTTCACCGGCAAGGATTCGATCGACGTTGCCGGAACCGCCTACCGGGCGAAGAACATCGTCATCGCCACCGGCTCGTCCGTGACGCCGCTGCCCGGAGTGGAGATCGATCAGGAGAGGATCGTCGATTCGACCGGCGCTCTCGAGCTTGAGGCGGTCCCGGGGCACCTCGTCGTCATCGGTGGCGGCGTGATCGGTCTGGAACTCGGCTCGGTCTGGCGGCGGCTCGGGGCCAAGGTCACCGTGGTCGAATTTCTCGACCAGCTTCTTCCGGGAATGGACGGCGAGATCCGCAAGGAAGCCCACAAGATCTTCAAGAAGCAGGGCATGGAGTTCCGGCTGTCGACCAAGGTCACGAAGGCGGAGCGGAAAGGGGAGACCGTCACCTTGACGCTCGAGCCGGCGCAAGGCGGCGCGGCGGAGACGATCGAGGCGGATGTCGTCCTGGTTTCGATCGGCCGTCGGCCCAACACCGAAGGTCTGGGTCTCGAAGCGGCCGGGGTCGTCCTCAACAAACGCGGCCAGATCGATGTCGATCACGAGTTCCGCACCGGAGTCGAAGGCATCTACGCGGTCGGCGACGTCACGCCCGGTCCGATGCTTGCCCACAAGGCGGAGGATGAAGGAATCGCGGTCGCGGAAATCCTGGCCGGACAGATCGGGATCGTGAATCACGAGGTCATCCCCTCGGTCGTCTATACGATGCCGGAAATCGCGGGCGTCGGCCTCACCGAAGAGGATGCCAAGGCTCAGGGCCATGACGTCAAGGTCGGCAAGTTTCCGATGCTTGCCAATAGCCGCGCCAAGACCAATCGCGAACGGGATGGTTTCGTCAAGGTGATCGCCGATGCGAAGAGCGATCGGGTGCTGGGGGTCTGGATGGTGGCCTCGGTAGCGGGGACGATGATCGGTCAGGCCGCCCAGGCGATGGAATTCGGGGCGACCTCGGAGGACATTGCCTATACCTGCCACGCCCATCCGACCCATTCGGAGGCGCTCAAGGAAGCGGCGATGGCCGTCACCGGAAAGCCGATTCACATCTGATCGCTGGGGTGACGATCAAAAGCCGGATGCGGCCTGGTCTGTCAGGCTCGGCGTCCAAATGACGAGGTTGTGCCCGGCGCGCTGACGGAGGCAATGAGGAGGACCGATGCCGCCCGCCGAAATCCCCGTCGCCTTGGGCCCACTGCTCGATTTTCTGAATTGGGCCGGCATCGGCGTCTTCGCTTTGTCGGGCGCCTTGCTCGCGGCTGAGAAGAAGCAGACCTTCGTCACCTTCATCTTCTTCGCCGTGGTTACCGGCATCGGCGGCGGCACGGTTCGAGACCTGCTGATCGGCGCGCCCGTTTTCTGGGTGCACGAAAATCTCACCCTTCTGATCTGCTTTGCGGCGGCCGCCGCGGCCTGGATCACGCCCGCCGGATTGTGGAAGGGCAGGGCCCTGCTCTGGTTCGACGCCGCAGGGCTGGCCGCATTCTCGAGCGTCGGCGCGGCGAAAGGCCTCGCCTTCGGACTCGCCCCACTTCCCGCCTTCGGCATGGGCGTGCTGACAGGCTGCCTCGGCGGGATCATTCGCGACGTGCTCGCCGGCGAGCCCTCGATCCTGATGCGCTCAGAGCTCTACGTCACCGCCGCGGCCTTGTCCGCCGCCTTGCTGGTGGGCCTGGTGATGGCCGGCATTCCGGGTGGGCTCGCCGGCCTTGCCGCGGCGGTCGCCGGCTTCGCCCTGCGCGGCGCC
>DASTDX010000109.1:0-7617 GCA_035710145.1 Allosphingosinicella sp. | reverse complement strand
CCGGGATCGGGATCGGACGCGGCGGCGCTGAAGACCCGGGCGGTGAAGGACGGAAGCGATTATGTCGTGTCGGGATCGAAGGCCTTCATTTCCGGCGGCGGCGAAAACGAGATCTACGTGACGATGGCCCGGACCGGACAGGAAGGGCCGAAGGGCATTTCGTGCCTGGTGATCGAAAAGGACATGAAGGGCGTCAGCTTCGGCGCCCAGGAACGCAAACTGGGCTGGCATTCGCAGCCCACGGCGATGGTGAATTTCGACGAGGTGAGGGTCCCGGCCGAAAACCTGGTCGGCGGCGAGGGCGAGGGCTTCCGGATCGCGATGATGGGCCTGGACGGCGGCCGGCTGAACATCGGCGCCTGCTCGCTGGGCGGCGCCCAGCGCTGCCTGGACGAGGCGGTGCGCTACACGAAGGAACGCAAGCAGTTCGGCCAGGCGATCGCGGATTTCCAGAACACGCAGTTCATGCTCGCCGACATGGAAACCGATCTCCAGGCGGCGCGGATGCTGCTCTACGCGGCGGCGGTGAAGGTCACGGAAAACGCGCCGGACAAGACGAAGTTCGCGGCGATGGCCAAGCGCCTGGCCACCGACAACGGATCGTCGATCGTCGATCGCGCGCTTCAGCTCCACGGCGGCTACGGCTATCTCCAGGATTATCCGATCGAGCGGTTCTGGCGCGACCTGAGGGTCCATTCGATCCTGGAAGGCACCAACCAGGTGATGCGGATGATCGTCGGCCGCGAGCTTTCGCGGCAGTAAGCCGCCGCCCCGTGCGATCGCGGCGTTGACAAACCCGCCCCGATCCCGATCAGCCCCTTTCCCAATCGACCGGCGCACCGAAGGACCCACTGCCATAAACGCCTCCCCGCAAACCCTGATTTCCAAGGTCGACGGCGCCGCCGGCCGGCTCCGGCTCAACCGGCCGAAGGCGATCCACGCGCTCGATCTCGACATGGTGCTGGCGATGACCGCCTCATTGATCGAATGGCTCCACGAGCCGAAGGTCGAGGCGGTGATCATCGATCACGCGCCCGCCCCGGACGGGGACCCGAAACTGTCGCGGGGCTTCTGCGCCGGCGGCGACGTCGTCACGATCGCGAAGAGCGCGAAAGGCACGGGCGCCGCCGCGCGCGCCTTCTTCTTCAACGAATATCGGCTCAATCACCTGCTCTTCACCTATCCCAAGCCCACCGTTGTGTTCATGGACGGGGTGACGATGGGCGGCGGAGTCGGGATCTCGCGCCCGTGCCGGTACCGGATCGCGACCGACCGGACCCTGTTCGCGATGCCGGAAACATCGATCGGCCTGTTCCCGGACGTCGGCGGCGGCTGGCATCTGTCGCGGCTGCTCGGCCGGCTGCCGCAGTTCCTGGCGCTGACCGGGGCCCGGCTGGACGGCGCCGAATGCTTCGCTTTGGGCCTCGCCACCCATTATGTCGCGCACGAGGACGTCGACCAGCTGAAGGCCGACATCGCCCGCGATCCCGACCGGATCGACGCCTGGCTGGCCCATGCCCAGGCGGCGCCGCCGCCGGCGCGGATCAAGTCGAACCGGGACAAGATCTGCCGACTGTTCGAGCCCGAGACGCTGGAAGGGATCCTGAAGGCGCTGGAGGCGGACGGATCGGAATGGGCCCTGAAGGAGCTGGAGACGCTCCGGCGCAAGTCGCCGATGGCCTGCAAGGTTTCGCTCCGCTTGCTCGAGAAAAGCGCCGGGATGCGCGACTTCGCCGGAGAGATGACCATGGAATATGCGTTGATGGCGCATGTCTCCGCGCATCCCGATTTCGCCGAGGGCGTCCGCGCTTTGCTGGTCGACAAGGACAACAACCCCAGGTGGCAGCCGGCGAGCCCCGAAGAAGTGACGGAGGAGATGGTCGAGGCGATGTTCGATCCGCTGCCGCCGCAGGACAGCTGGACGCCCCTTCCACTGACGAGGTATCAATGACGGACAGCCGGGTCTTCAAGCTTCCCGAAAAGGTACCGTCGCCGGCCGAGCTGGCCGGCGCCTGGACGAAGGTGGTGGAAAACGCGCTCGCCGCGATGGGATCGGGCGTCCGGCCGCCGGCCAGCATCGCCCACGATCCCACCGCCCCGGCCCGCGCCTTCGCCGATTTCACCCGCCAGATGTGGACCGATCCGGTCGGCGTGCTCCAGGCGAGCCAGGCCGCGGCCGCGGAATGGATCGAACTGTGGGGCGCCGCCGCCCGCCGCGCCGGCGGCCTGGAAGCCGAGCCGGTGATCGCGCCGGAACGCGGCGACCGGCGCTTCAACGATCCCGCCTGGTCGGAAGAGCCGGTGTTCGATTATCTGAAGCAGGCCTATCTGCTCGCCAGCCGCCAGGCGACCGACCTGGTCGAGCAGGCAGAGGGCGTCGACGAGGCGACCCGGACCCGCGCTTTGTTCTTCACCCAGGCCTATCTCAACGCCCTTTCGCCGGCCAATTTCGCCTTCACCAACCCGGAGGCGATCCGCCGGGCGATCGACACCGGATCGATCAGCCTGCTGTCCGGCCTCGCCAACCTGCTCGCCGACGCGGCGAGCGAGGCGAAGCTGCCGCAGCGCCGGGCGAGCGCCGAGTTCGAGCTCGGCCGGGACCTGGCGGCGACACCCGGAAGCGTCGTCTTCCAGAACGAACTGATGCAATTGATCCAGTACGCGCCAACGACGGAGACGGTCTGGCGCCGGCCTTTGCTGTACGTGCCGCCGCTGGTGAACAAATATTACCTCCTCGATCTCCAGCCGAAATCGAGCCTGATCCGCTGGCTGGTGGAGCAGGGCCACACCGTGTTCGTCATCTCCTGGGTCAATCCGGGCCCGGAGCTCGGCGACAACGGGCTCGCTGAATATATCGAGAAGGGCCCGATCGCCGCGCTCGACGCGATCGCCAAGGCGACCAAGGAACGCCAGGTCGACGTGTTCGGTTTCTGCATGGGCGGCACCCTCGCCGGGATCGCCGCCGCCTTACTCGCCGCCCGCGGCCAAGGCGATCGCTTCGCCTCGGTCACCGCGATCGGATCTTTGTTCGATTTCGCCCGGCTGGGCCAGTGGGCGGCCTTCACCGAGCCGGAGCAGCTGGCGGCGATGGAGCGTCACCTCCATGCCAAGGGGATCCTTCACGCCAACGAGCTGCAGGCCCTGTTCAGCGTCGTCCGGGCCAACGACCTGATCTGGTCGTCGGTGGTCAGCCACTATCTCCTCGACAAGGAAGCGCCGCCTTCCGACATCCTCCACTGGTTCGCCGACGGCGCCCATATCCCCCGCGCCTTCCTGCTCGACTGGGTCGACGGGGTGCTGAAGCAGAACAAGCTCGTCACCCCGGGCGCGCTGAAGCTCGGCCAGGACGCGATCGATCTCAATGCGGTGAAGACGCCGGTGATGGTCGTGTCGCTGAAGGACGATCACGTCTCCGCCTGGGAAGCGACCTATGACGGGGCGAAGATGTTCGGCGGCGAGGTCCGTTTCCTGCTCGGCGGATCCGGCCACAATGCCGGGGTCATCAACCCGCCCTCGGCGAACAAGCATGGCTACTGGACCAACGAGGACATGCCGGAAACGGCCGAGGCCTGGATGGAACAGGCCGTCCGCCACGAAGGCTCCTGGTGGCCGGACTGGCAGAAATGGCTGGTCCGCGACGGCATCGACCGGGTCAAGGCCCGGGTGCCCGGCAAGAATGGCCTGAAGGCGATCGAGCCGGCGCCGGGCAGCTACGTGAGGATGCGCTGACGAATCCGCGCTCAGGCAGAGGACAGACGATGGCAGATTACGAAACGATCCTGGTGGAGCGGCGCGATGCGGTGACCCTGATCACCCTCAACCGGCCGCAGGCGCTCAACGCGCTCAACTCGACCGTGCTGAAGGAGCTGATCCGGGCGTTCGCCGAATATGACGCCGACGACGGCCAGAGATGCGCGGTCCTGACCGGATCGGAAAAGGCGTTCGCCGCGGGCGCCGACATCAAGGAGATGTCGGACCAGGGCTTCGCGTCGATGTACGCGTCCAACTTCTTCCAGGGCTGGGAACAGGTCACCGCCACCCGCAAGCCGTGGATCGCCGCGGTCGCGGGCTACGCCTTGGGCGGGGGCTGCGAAGTGGCGATGATGGCCGATTTCATCATCGCCGCGGAAACCGCGAAGTTCGGCCAGCCGGAGATCAAGCTGGGGGTCACCCCGGGCATGGGCGGATCGCAGCGCCTCACCCGAGCGATCGGCAAGGCGAAGGCGATGGAGATGTGCCTGACCGGGCGGATGATGGACGCGGCCGAGGCGGAACGTTCGGGCCTGGTCGCGAAGGTGGTCCCGGCCGATCAGTTGCTCGACGAAGCCCTGAAGACGGCCGCGCAGATCGCCGGAATGGCCCCCTTGGCTACGATCGCCACCAAGGAAATGGTCAACGCGGCCTTCGAGACCGGCCTCGCCCAGGGGATCCTGTTCGAACGCCGGCTGTTCCACGGACTGTTCGGGAGCGAGGACCAGAAGGAAGGCATGGCCGCCTTCGTCGAGAAAAGAAAGGCGGACTGGAAGGGCCGATAAAGGAGTCCGTTCAGGCAACCGATCGGGCTCAGGGCGAACGGGGTGCACAGGATGGACGTCATCCCGGCAAAAGCCGGGATCCATGAACTCGGCGGTTTGAAATCTCGGCGTTCACTGTTCATAGCGTCCCGGTTCCGCCGAAAAGACTCAAGGGGTTGAAGACATGGCACGCGTCGCATTCATCGGGCTCGGCAACATGGGCGGAGGCATGGCGGCCAATCTCGCCAAGGCCGGCCACGACGTCCGCGCCTTCGATCTTTCGCCCCAGGCGCTGGATCGGGCGAAGGACCGCGGCTGCCTGGTCGCCGGATCCGCCGCCGAGGCGGTGGCCGATGCGGAAGCCGTCGTCACCATGCTCCCGGCCGGCAAACATGTCCGCGACGTCTACGAAAGCTCGGTGATCGGAAAGGCGCCGGCGTCGGCCATCCTGATGGACTGCTCGACGATCGACGTCGCGACCGCCCGCGAGGAGATCGAGAAAGCGCGCGCCGCCGGCTACATGATGGTCGATGCGCCGGTGTCCGGCGGGATCGCCGCGGCCGAAGCCGGGACGCTCACCTTCATGGTCGGCGGGACCGAGGAAGCTTTTGCCCGCGCCGAGCCCTATCTCTCGCTGATGGGCAAGACGGTGATCCATGCCGGCGCGCCGGGATCGGGCCAGGCGGCCAAGATCTGCAACAACATGCTGCTCGGCGCATCGATGATCGCGACCTGCGAGACGTTCGTGCTGGCCCAGAAGCTCGGGCTCGATCCGCAGACCTTCTTCGACATCGCCTCCAAGGCGTCGGGCCAGTGCTGGTCGATGACGAGCTACTGCCCGGTCCCCGGGGTCGGCCCGGAAACCCCCGCCGACCGGAATTATGACGGCGGGTTCGCGTCGGCGCTGATGCTCAAGGACCTGCGCCTGGCGATGGAGGCGGCGCAGAGCGTCGATGCCTATACGCCGATGGGAAGCCACGCCGAGGAGCTCTACACCCGCTTCGCCGAACGGCTGGGCGGCGCCGGCAAGGACTTTTCCGGGATCATCAAGATGATCGACGACAGCTGGCATTCGCCCGAAGGCGAGGACCTGTCGGAGCCGCCGCCGGGCGTCAGGATCGGCTGAAAAGACCGAAAGCGACGCTCCCGCTGTTGAATTTTCCGGCGGGAGCCCGCATCTGGCCGGCCATTCGGGATCGTCGGTCCCGGCCTGGTCAGCGCGATTGCTGTCCCCCAGTGGCCACCTTTCCATGGACGAGAATCAGATGCCCAAGACTTTCAATCTCGCACTCACCGAAGACGAAGCGGAGATCATCATCGACGCGCTCGAAGCCGATCTGGAAGGCTATGTCGAAGCCGCCAAGGACGCCCGAGCGAACCGCAACCGGGACGCTGTCGTGACCTTCACGGAAGCCTCGGACCGGATTTCGGCTGCCCTCGCGAAAGTCCGCGCCGCACTGGGCCAGACGGCGTAATTTTCACGCCATCGCTCCCGGCAATGTCCGCTTTCGACATTTGCGGACATCAGGCCCTTGATCGCAACACCCACCAGAACAATGCGCACGTGACGCCGTAGAAGGCGGATACGGCAGAGCCATAGGTCGTCTGAAAACCCAGGATCCCGCCCCAGATCGCGCCGCCAAGGCCGCCGGCCGCAGCGTAGGAAAGTGCACTTTCCAGCTTCCCACGGCGCAAGAGATAGGCAGCCGGCAGTCCGAGAACGATCAGGCCGACCAGGATGAAGGGGAAGGTCAACACAATCGCTCCCACAAAGCGTGCGAGCGGAGGGCCGGCAGAATATAGATCGGGAGCGAAGAACCGTTCGTAAAACCCGTTCTGGATGGCACCGACGAACGCCGTGAGCAGCGCAGCCGTCAATATTCTGGCCACGAGAAGGACCGCGCGTTCGCCTCCGCCAACGCGGCTCCTAGGAAGGCCTGTCTCCACTGCCACAGCTTCTCACAGCCGATGTCCGCTTTCCACCCGTTGCGGACACAGGTGTTGCGCGGCATCGTCGGGGCCATGAGCGATTATGCTGCTGTCGATGGAGTCATCGACCTTTGGGTGAAGGCCACCGGCTCAACCTTGTTCACGGAATGGGAGGGGCAGCCCACGCGGTTCTTCCACGTTCCCGGCGAGCCGCCGTTCGAATGCTTCCAAATCTCCATCGAACTGCCGTCAGCGGACAGCGTGAGCGTGCGTGCGCGGGCCATCGACACGAACGACGGCCGTGAGACGGAGCTGGAAAATGCCTGGCGCGGTTCGGTCGCAGATCTGCACGCGATGCTATCAACGGCCGTCGCGACCATCGAGACCTGGAAAGGCCGCCTTAAACCGGAACGCCACTGACCAGCGAATGTCTGCCTTCCTCCCTCCCGTCGTCCATGGCCTTTCGGGTGCAGGACGCTAGTCTGCGCTGATGGCATTCGAATATCGCGTCTCGATCCAATTCCGGCATCCGAACATGGATCCCGATGACATTGCTCGACATCTGGATCGCCAACCGGTTCGATCGTGGCGCGCCGGTGAACCAAGGACCCGCCCCAAGGGCCAGCCATTAGGTGGCAATTATCGTGAGACCTACTGTGCATTCGACGTCGGTCGAGGTGAGGACGGGGAACTTGCCTCCTGCCTCCTCGATGCGGTCACCGAGTTCGAAGCGGCAAAAGCCTTTTTCCAACAGATTCGCGCGACAGGCGGGAGGATTAATTTCTACGTTACCTGGCGCCCCGGCAATCGAGGGGAGGTCTTCGATATTGGCCTGATGTCGCGAATGGCTGAAGTCGGGATCGACCTTGGAATCGAGCCTTTGAACTGACCCGTCATGGGCTAATGCATGTCCGCTTCGACCCATTGCCGACATTCACCATCGGCGAGCAAAAAGGTAGGTCGCCAGCCTTCGGGCATGCTCGCCCCAGTGGAAGTAGTGCAGGCGGAACGCCCAGTGGGCATCGTCAAGGCCGACGTTGTCGGCAAGCCAAACGACCTCGCGCATGTCCAATGTCAGGTCGGCCAGGTCGTCGATTGCATCCGCCATCCCCAATTCTTGATCGATCTGGTCCATCGGCTCGGCCACGGGGTAAAGCCCATATTCGGGAAATCG
>DASTDX010000108.1:0-2167 GCA_035710145.1 Allosphingosinicella sp. | reverse complement strand
TTCGCGGGCCTGTTCCTGGGCTCCAGCGCGCGGCGGGTCGAGCACGACCGCGTCCAATTGCGCCAGCTCCTTCACGTCAAGAGGCCGGCGGTAAAGGTCGCGATGCTCGGCTTGAATGGTTCGACCCTCCCGCCCCGCGGCGGATTTCAGGGCCAGGATCGACTCTCGCGATGCCTCCGCTGCCGTAACCTGGCCCTCAAGCGACAGGGCGAACGTGCCGAGCCCGGCAAACAGGTCGGCAACCCTGGTGGCTCCAGCGGTCGCTTCCCGCACGGCCTCAACCAGCGCCGCTTCGCCGTCGACTGTTGCCTGGAGAAATGCACCGATGGGCAATGCGACGGGCGTGCCGCCAAGCGTCACCGTCACCGGTTGCGGTTCGTAACGCGGCTCCGGCCCCAGCCCCTCGTCGATGCTCAGCCGGGCAAGCCCATTGGCCTCGCAAAAGCCGGTGACCGCCTCAACCGCGTCCAGCCCGGAGACTTCGACCCCTTTCAGCATCAGGTCCGGACCCTGGTCGGCAAGGGTGAAATGAACGTCGGCCACCCGTTTCGCCGGAAGGATGGTGGTCAGCAGCCGGCGTAACGGCGCCACCAGCGAGAACAGGCGCGGATGAAGGATGTGGCACTCCGACATGTCGACGATTCGATTGCTGCCGGCTTCGTTGAACCCGATCAGCTGCCTCCCCCCGGCTTTCAATGCCCGAAGGGTCGCTCGCCGCCGGGTTTTGGGCGGCGACAGGTGCGGCGGACGGACGTCGGCCTCCAGCCCATGCTGAGCAAGTGCTCTGGCAACCCGGGACACGCAATAGTCCGCATAGGCGACGTCGGTCAGGTGCTGCAGCTGGCACCCGCCGCATGCCGGAAAGTGACGGCATGGCGGCGTCCGATGACCCGGACCATGTTCCAACGTCCCGTCGGCCAGGAACAGGTCGCCCGGTACCCCAAAGGGAATGTGGCGCCCGTCGTCGGTCACACCGTCCCCGCGCGCGGCGATACGGACGATCCGTTCGCTCATAAGTCGTCGATTGCCGAAGGAATCGCCTCGATCAGATCATCCGCGATCAATTGCGGGCCGGCAATCTCCGCGGCGCGACCGTGAAGCCAGACGGCAGCGCAGGCGGCTTCGAACGCCTCAAGTCCACGCGCCCTGAATGCCGCAATCATGCCCGCGAGCACATCGCCGGTTCCTGCGGACGCCAGCCAGGCAGGCGCGGGGGGAGCAAAGCCGAGCCGCCCGTCCGGAGCAGCGACCAAGGTGTCCGGCCCCTTGAAAACGATCACCGACTGCGACCGCCGGGCCGCTTCAAGTGCCCGTTCGGGCTTCGATCCTTCGAAATCGCCGAACAGCTTGCGGAATTCGCCTTCGTGCGGCGTCAGGATCGTGTCGTGGCCATGGAGCCGTTCCGGCTCGCCGACCAACCCGATCGCATCGGCATCGATCACGATCGGCCGCGGCGCGGTCAGCGCCAGGGTCAGGACCTGCGGAACGTCGCCGAGACCGGGCCCGACCAGGATGCAGCCAATGCGATCGTCCTGCAGGTCCGCGCCGCCTGTCTGGACGATGGACGCCGGCAGTCCGCCGATCGGCAGTGAAGTCGAAACCCGGACATAGCCTGCACCGCTCCTTGCAGCCGCCGAAGCCGCAAGTGCAATCGCGCCCGGCATCTGCCCGGCGAGGCAATGGACCAGTCCGCGACTGTATTTATGGCCTTCGGGGTCGAGAGTCGGAAGCTCGGTTTGCCCAATCTCGAACCATCCGGTTTCGGCATCAATTCCGATATCGGCGAGCACCACCCGGCCCATAGGCGCCATTGCGGGCATCAGCCGATGTGCCGGCTTCAGCGCGCCAAAGCTGATGGTGAGATCATAATGACCGATCGGCGAAAGCAGCGCTCCGCTATCGGCCGCAACCCCACTCGGCACGTCACAGGCAACGGCGACCAGCGCCTTATCGATGAGCAGTGATAATCGTTGATAAACAGATGGCTCCAGACCACGGTTGATGCCGGTTCCGAACAGGCAATCGAGGATGATCGGCGCTTCGGCAGCGCTTGCAAAGGTCTCGACGGGCCCGTCCCACCCTTTGCTCGCCCATCGGGCGGCGTCTGCCGACGGGTCGGCCAGCGCCGCTACCCGCACCGCATAGCCGGCTGCGGCCAGGTAACGGG
>DASTDX010000107.1:0-2456 GCA_035710145.1 Allosphingosinicella sp. | reverse complement strand
GTCACCGCGGACTTGATCCGGGGTCCCGCTTACTTTCTAGGCAGGACGGAAGAGCGGGATTCTCCTATTTGCGGGAATGACGAGAAAGGGATTTGCGCATGAAGATCGACGGAACGGCAGCAGTTGTCACCGGCGGCGCGTCGGGGCTGGGCGAGGCGACGGCGCGGGCGCTCGCCGCCAAGGGCGCCAAGGTCGCCATCTTCGACCGCGATGCCGACAAGGGTGAGAAGGTCGCGGCCGAGATCGGCGGCGTCTTCTGCGAGGTCGACGTGATGAGCGACGAAAAGGTCGCCGCCGCGTTCGACAAGGCCCGGGCGGCCCATGGCCAGGAGCGGATCCTGGTCAACTGCGCCGGGGTCGCCAATGCCGCGAAGACGGTCGGCAAGGACAAGGCGACGGGAGAGCTCAAGCGTTACCCGATGAACCAGTTCGAGCTGGCGATCGGGATCAACCTGATCGGCACGTTCCGCTGCATCTCCCACTCGGCCTACGGAATGGTCCAGGCCGATCCGCTCGAGGACGGCGAGCGCGGGGTGATCATCAATACCGCGAGCGTGGCTGCGCAGGATGGCCAAATCGGCCAGGCGGCCTATTCCGCCTCCAAGGCTGGTGTGCTCGGCATGGCGCTGCCGATCGCCCGCGACCTGATGAACGACGGCATTCGAGTCAACACCATCCTTCCGGGCGTGTTCAAGACGCCGATGGTGGCGATGATGCCGCCCAATGTGCAGGACGCGCTGGCGGCGCAGGTGCCATTCCCGAAGCGCCTCGGCCAGGCCGAGGAATATGGCCGGCTGGCGGTGTTCATCGTCGAGAATGTCTACCTCAATGCGGAGAGCATCCGCCTCGACGGCGGGATCCGGATGGCGCCGAGGTGAGCCACCGAGCGAAGTGAGGTCGGCGCTTTGGCGCCGCCCGAACAGCGCGAAGAGATGGCGAACAGCGGCCGCCCTCCGAAGGAGGAGCGACGGCGCGAATTTACTTCGCGCCGGCACGGTTGAAACAAATGGACCCCAGCCTCCGCTGGGGTGACGGTGGGTGATTTGAACGAACGCGCACTCCTCGAAGCCCTGGTCGTCGCCGCGCGGGCGGCGGGGGCTGAAATTTTGAAGCTGGTCGAGGCCGGGTTCGAGGTCGAGACCAAGCAGGACGAGTCACCCGTGACGGTCTGCGACCGGGCGGCGGAGCACATCATCCTCGAGTTCATCCGCCAGGCGGCGCCTGGCGTCCCGGTGATCGCCGAGGAAGAAGTCGCGGCAGGCCGCATTCCTGCGCATGACGACACCCATTTCCTGGTCGACCCGCTTGACGGCACGAAGGAATTCGTTCGCGGCGGTGACGATTATACGGTCAACATCGGCCTGATCGCCGACGGTGTTCCCAGGCTGGGCGTGGTCTACCAGCCGGCGGTCGACCGGCTGTGGGCCGGGCTGGTCGGGGAGGGCGCCTTCGTCGAAGCGGATGGCGAACGGCGGGCGATCCACTGTCGGCCGCTCGGAGAGCAGCGCGCTGCAGTCGCGTCCAAATCGCACTTCAACCAGCAAACTGCCGATTATCTGGCCGATGCCATCGGCCTTTGCGACTATGTTTCGGTCGGCTCCAGCCTCAAATTCTGCATCATCGCGGAAGGGAAGGCCGACATATATCCGCGCCTGTCGCCGACCAGCGAGTGGGACACGGCCGCCGGCCACGCCGTCCTGATGGCGGCGGGCGGGCGGGTCGACGGACCTGACGGCGGTCCGCTGGCCTATGGCAAGGCCGCTTTCCTCAATCCCGGATTCTGCGCCACGGCCGGCTGGCAAGCGCCGGCCATCGGTCCCTTCATGAAGCCATTCGCAGGCGGGGGTGATCTGCCGGTGGGAGTTTAGGTTTCGGCCGTCCGGGCTCCGTCCGGCTCCGGCCAGCAGCTGCTGACCACCCTTTCCTCGCCCCGTGCGATCCGGTCGAGCGATTCAAGCTCCGACGACACCAGCTGGATCCGGCGCCTCAGCCTGACGGCCTCGTTGGGAAAACCCCCGTCGGTTTCCAGCAACGAAAGCAGCCGCTCAGCTTCGTTGAGCGCGACAATCAGGGCCGAAAACCATTGGGCGCGTCCCGATGAGCGCGGAGTGATTCGTCGTTGCATGATGCGTCCGGCGATTGTGGTCATGAATTAGCGTCCCGTGGAAAGCCGCGCCGTTTCGGAGAAAATTGCGGCTGACATTGCTCCGCTTTCGACTCTAAGTAGCTCCTGCTCGGTTCAATTCGGCGCAAAGGTAATGGACGATGGACATGAGCGCTCAACCGGTTTCCCTGCTCGGCGGCTATGCCGGGCCCCCTCCAATCCTGGTCGTCGGTTCGTCCGAGACTGCCACAAAGCGCGCATCGGCGGTCATCGAGGCGGCCGGCTACCGAGCCGCACCGGTCGACATGAAGGTTGCTCCGGACCGGATAGAGCTTCAGCCGGCGGCGAGCGG
>DASTDX010000106.1:0-2779 GCA_035710145.1 Allosphingosinicella sp. | reverse complement strand
GAGACGCCCGCGCCCGAAGAAGGCGCCGGCGAGAAGCGCTCCATGTTCATGGACTTCTACGCCGCCTTCGCCCGGCAGCACATGGCCAAATACGGGACGACCAAGGAGCAGTTCGCCCGCATCGCCGTCAAGAACCACTTTCACGGCTCCCTCAACCCGCACGCCCAGTACCGCGAGGTCTACTCGCTAGAGGACGTACTCGCCTCGCCGCCGGTGGCCGAGCCCCTGACGCGCCTGATGTGCTCCCCCATCGGCGACGGCGCAGCAGCGGCGATCCTCGTGTCCGCCGAGAAGGCGAAGCAGTTCACGACGAAGCCGGTCTACGTCCGCGCCTCCGTTCTCGGCTCCGGCTTCGACCGCGCCCCCGGCGAGCCCGGCGTCACCGAAGCCGTCGTCAAGCGCGCCTATGACATGGCCGGAGTCGGCCCCGAGGACCTGAACGTCCTCGAAGTTCACGACGCCTCCGCGCCTGCCGAGCTGGTGCTGTACGAAGAGCTAGGCCTCTGTGGGCCTGGCGAGGGCGGACAGCTGATCGACTCCAAGGCCACCTATTTCGACGGGCCGATCCCGGTGAACACGAGCGGCGGCCTGATCTCCAAGGGACACCCCATCGGCGCCACCGGCGTCGCCCAGATCGTCGAGATATTCTCGCAGCTCCGAGGCGAGGCCGGCGGCCGCCAGGTCCGCGACCCCAAGGTCGGCCTGACCGAGAACGGCGGCGGCATGGTCAAGGGCGACCCGGCGGCCGTCTCCATCCACATCCTGTCGGTGTAACTCCACGACTGATGGACCAACGAGGGCGGCCGATGGTCGCCCTCTGGTTTAGTTATGCTCGAAACGGAAGTTACCCTGGATGGCGTTGTGTCCTTGCAGATCGATGTTCATCAGGCCGTACTGCTTGCTGTTCCGTCTATAGTGTGACGCCTTGGCCACCCAAGCTGGGGCCCCCGGGATGGTGGTGAAAATGCTCTCGTTGAGGGTCGTCACGGCCCCCGTCGGCCCCCTGTACGGCTCCATCTCGGTGTCGACGACGTTGCCGATCCTGAGCGTTCCCTTGCCCTCTTTCAGCTCATATGCGATCGGAAGGCGCTCCACGGCAACGACCTCGCCGACGAGCTGCACCAGATCCGCGACGGGCCCGCCCGCCTTCCCGGTCCAGACGTGCAGAATCGCCTTCTCCTGGGCTTCGCTTGCCTTGTCGTCGACGAACAGCGCCACCTTCCAGTTGCCCGCCAGCACGTTTCCCGGAATGTGGTTGATGAGGCTCATAGTCAGGCCTGACACATCGGTGCCGTCGATCGTGCCGCGATCGATGTGCCAGGCGAACACGGCGTCGCAGTAGCCGTCTCCGTCCGGGTCTTCACCGACCCAGCAAGGGCACAGGATGTTGCATGTGCACACTTCGAGAATCGTTCCTTCCAACTGATACGCCATTTGTACCTCCTTGGGCAGGGCGCAGATGCCGCCACTACGCCGGTTTCACCATCGCAAGGATCTCCTCGCGGGTCGGGTTCATCTGGTGGGTTTCCTTTGCGTGCTTCTGAGCCTGGGCTACCAGCGCATCGTCGGTGTCGGCCGAGGCGGTCCAGCCGCACGGGCAGGTGATTGTCTTCATTGATAACCTCCTTTCGGGACGTATAATAGGGCGGCTGAGCCTGCCCAGAGTTGTCGCAGGCTTGGCAAATGCTTGGCACCATGCAGCTGCGCATCTATCTCGCGGGCGGAATCATCGCCGAATATGGAGGCGCGGTCTTCATCCGCGACGCCGACCTCCGCGGGCGGCAGGCTCGCTTGGCCTTCGCCTATCTCGTCTGCGAGCGCGGGCGCTCCGTCGCGCGGAGCGACCTGGCGCAAGTGCTTTGGCCCGACCAACTCCCAGCCGCCTTCGAGTCTGGACTGAACGCCATCATTAGCCGGATCCGCAGCGCGGTGAGGCGCATTCCGATGCCGGAGCAGCTTGTGCGGCTTGACAGCACGTTCGGCCAAGTCCGCCTCTCGCTGCCGGGGAATGCCTGGGTCGATCTCGATGCGTCAACGATTGCTCTAGATGAGGCGGAGTCGGCCGTTCGAGCGGGCCAGACTAGGCGAGCATTTGGACCGGCGGCCGTCGCAGCAACGATCACGCGCCGTCCCTTCCTCCCCGACGACGACTGCGAGTGGGCTGTTGAGAAGAGGCAAAAACTGCGCCGGCAGTGCCAACGCGCCCTGGGGTGCCTGACCGAAGTCTGGCTGGCCTGCGGCGAGCCCAATCTTGCGGTCGAGGCCGCGGACGAGGCGGTGGCCCTGGACCCTTACCGGGAGACGGCTCACCGGCTTCTCATGCGCGCCCACGCGGCCGCCGGCAACCGCTCCGAGGCACTGATGGTGTATGCGCGTCTCCGAGAAACACTGGCGCGAGAAGTTGGGACTGACCCTGCGCGCGAGACGGAGTCGCTGTACCTTGAGCTGCTTTCTTGATTCTCGCGCTCGTACTAGGGGTGGTAACATCGGCCTTGCTATGACGCAAGAAGCCATCATCCTCGAACGCGCCGGCCACATTGCCACCATCCGGCTCAACCGGCCAGACAAGCACAACGCCATCAACTCCGTCATGTCGCGTGAGATGATCGAGGCCCTCGACGCACTGGAAACGGACGACGACGTGCGCGTGATCATCCTCACTGGCGCCGGCGACAAGGCGTTCTGCGCGGGCGCGGATATGGGCGAGGCGGTCCGCGCTTCGTCCGATGGCCGGGACGGCAAGGACTTTGCCGCGCAGGCCGCCATCCGCCTGGCCCGG
>DASTDX010000105.1:0-7491 GCA_035710145.1 Allosphingosinicella sp. | reverse complement strand
GCATGGATGTTGGATCTTATGTCGTCCTTGGCGGCGACTCGCCGGAGCGCAGCATATTTCCCGCCGACTTCAAGCGGGCGGCCGTTCATCAGGAAAAGGCGTATGTCCCCCTTCTTCGCCGCCGGCACATAGGCCTGGGCGATGATGTAGCCGTCTCGGCCGATCGCTTCGATCATCTGGTTGAGATTGCCCTGGGTCTTGGCGTCGACCTTGAACACGCCCGATCCGCCCGACCCCTGCAGCGGCTTCAGGATGATGTTGCCGCCATGGGTCTTGGCGAACGCCTTGATGTCCGACGCATGCCGGGTGATCAGCGTCTCTGCCCGGGCCTCGGCCGGGAAGCTCTGGAAATAGAGCTTGTTGGTGGCGCGGCCCAGGCTGTCCGGATCGTTGAGCACGATCACGCCGCGCCGTGCCGCCTCGCGGCCGAAAAGGATTCCGGTCTCCATCGCCCAGGGCGCGTGCTGGGCGTCGATCGAGGGATCGTTGCGGAGCATCAGCACGTCCAGCTCGGTCACGTTGACGGGCTGGATCTTCAGGGCCTTGTTGTCCTGCAAGGTCGCAAAGAAGTCGGCGCGGTCCTGATATTTCCGCTTCGGGAGCATCCGACCATGGACGCTCAGGGTGTCGTCCGGATTGAGGACGAAGTCCGTCGGCGTGATGTAGCACACCCGGTGGCCGCGCTCGGCGGCGCGGTGGGCCAGCACCGTCGTCGTGTAGTTCTCGTACTCGCGTTCGATGTCGTTGACGAAGAAACCGATCAGCATGTCTTGCTCACTCCAGGGGGAAAAGGGATTCGAAGGGGACGCCTTCGCGAGCGCGCGCGATCCTTTTTTGCGCATCGTCGCGCTCGAGGAATTCCGGCGTAAAACGGGGTGGATGGACGAGCCGCCGCTGAAGCAGCTCCTCGATCGCCGCCGCATGACCGGGGGCGATCTTGCCGATCCAGAAAGGGACCAGGGAATGACCGGCGGCGACTCGCTCGACGATCGTCCGGAAGCCCTGAAGATAGATGAAGTCCTTGGCGAAACCGCCGGAGCGGAACACGCGCAAGGCAACTTCGAAGGCGGGGCGCTTCGCCAGCCCGCAATCGTCGACCATCAATCTGTAGACCTGAATGAAGTCGGCGCCGTCGAGCATCGCCGAAACCGCGATCACCCGGCCCGCGAGCAGCCGAAGCCGGGTCGCGGTGAGGCCGCCTACCGCCCACTCGGCGAAGACACCGAGACCCTCCTGAACACCCTCGTAATGCGCGAGCCCGGTGCGGAAGACGGTCAGGCCCTGGGCCGCGCCATTATAGTGAGTCAGCAAGTGGATGCTGACCTCGTGTGCCAGCAAAGCGTCAATTCGTCTTTGGCTGACCGAAGCATTGGTGGCGATCATCAGCCTGCCTCCCGACACCATTAATCCGCCGACATCGTCGCGGATCTGGATTTCGGGTGCGAAGCTTGGATCGATCGCCTGGTAATGCGAGATCAGCCGCTGCGCCGCTTGCGCGACCTCCGAGGCCCCGAGCCTGGGCGCCGCCGCCGGCTTGCGCAGCGGAGCGGCGAGGATCGCCCGCGCATCGGCGAGCAAGGGGGTCGAGACCGGGCCGTAATGAAGCAGGGATGCGGCCTTGAAGGCGGTCGTGTTGCGGGTCGCCAGCATGGTCAGCTGGTGGTCGATCTCCTGTCTTTTCTCGGCCAGCAAACGCTCGAGCAAGGGATCTTCGAGCACGTTCAGGTCGACGGCGTAGAGATCCCGCTTCGCTGCGTCCGGATCGACAGTCAGCGGCCGATAGCGAAAGGTTGGGGGCTTCTGCTCGCCTTCGGCAAAGAAGGTCTGGATCGCCTCCGCGCCGTTGATCGGCGAAATGGAGAGCAGGAAATCGAAGCTTTTCGCGACCCGGTCGAGTTTTCGGTCGGCGTCGAGCGCAGCGGCCAGGAAAGCGCTTCGGCCCAAAGCCCGATAATGCTCCGGTGGCTCGGCGCCGATGGTTGCCATATAATTGCAGGCCGCCTTGAGGAGGGAGTCGCTGCAGGCCGCCGCGAGTTCGTGGGTGAGCTGAGGGTAGAAGCGCTTCGGGCTGGCGCGATGGATCGGCGGAATGACGATCCTGATCCGATCCGGCTCGCCGCCCGAAAGCATTTCGGTCGATAGCTCGACTTCGGCCGGGCGCAGGTCGATCTCCACTTCGTTCAGGCTCTTGACGAGCGCTTCACCGGCGGCTCGGGCCGCCTCGCTGTCCGAGGTCGCAACCCTGAACAGGAAGGGGGGCAGGCTCTGCGAGCCGACGATGACCGGCTCCCAGGGCCCTTCTTCCAGCTCGACGGTAAGCATCGATCCGAAACGCAGGCGAAGGGCGGCGCCGACCGCTTCGAGTGTCCGCTCGGCGTCCTCGTCGTCATCCGGGGTCCAGACGAGATAAGCGGGCGCGTTGACCGCGATCCTCCGGGCGATGCTCGCCGACGGCGCCTCGCTGCGGTTGAGCATGAGGAAAGGCAGCCAGCGATCGATATGGACTCGCCCCCTCTCACCAAAGGATTGGCGCAGCGCGCCGCCCTGCCCGAATTCAGGTTCCCAGGGTTTGGCGACCGATGCCACGCCGCCCCTCATCGCTCGAGCATCGCCTCCGCGGTCGTCGCCATCTCGGCAATGAACCGCCGCATCTCCGCCACCTCGGCGACGTCCGGCTCGCCGGTCCATTCGTCCATGAAGAACTTCTTGAACTCGATGGCGATCGCGCAGCCGCGACCCGGATAATGTTCGTGGACGAAGCGGGTCTGTTCGCCCTTGCCCTGGAAGGCGACATTCTCCCGAACGTCGAGCCTTCGCCCGTTGAAATCGAAGGCGCGCATCCAGTCGATCAGCGGATCGAGGAGGAAGGCCCAGTCTTCGCGCGGCATCGAGAAGGTGCCGATATTGATGTCCGGCGCCTCTATCTGCGGCGTTGGCTGGCCCGCCGGCCCGTCGCGCCGATGATTGTAGCTGTGGACGTCCAGCAAGACGAAGCGCTCGTGACGTGCCGCGACCTCGTCGAGCAAGGCCCGAAGCATCCGATAATATTCGCCGTGCAGCGCCAGCGACCCCGAGATCAGCTCCTCGCTTGGCGCCGCGTCCTTCCAGACTTCAAGGCCCCAGCTCTGTTCGGGCGTTCGGTAGAAAGCCAAATCGGCGCTTCGGTTAAGGTCGAACTCGAAGCGCGAGCGATGTGCGATGATATGGGTCGGGACATCCCGGACCGCTTCACCGGTAAAGGGGTCTTCCTCCCGGAGCCGGTCGGCTTCGCTCAGGGCCATGGCGGCCGCGGCCTCCGGGCGCAGATCATGCCCGTCATGGATCGCGGTCGCGATGACAGGTCCAGGTCCATTTCGTATCGTCCAAAGGGACGAAGTCAGGGTCGATTCGCTCATATCGTGAGTTAGCGTTTCGCAGGCGGTTCGGTTGCGTGAAACGGCACCGGCCCCGATTTTTCCAGATCGCGCAAGGCGCGCGACGGCCCAAGCCTCAGGTCGGCAGGCTTTCCGGCCTGCCTTGCTGTTTCGGCTGGAGGCCGTGCACGACGGTGCGCAGGATCAACCCCGCCGCAAGCAAGGCGAGACACCAGAGGATCGCCTCGAGCCCGGACCCGTAACCGGCGAAGAGGATGAACAGGAAGGCGCACCCGAGCAGCAATTTGGCCCCGGCCGAGCCGCTGAGCCGCCAGGCCGCGATCGTACCGGCGAGATAGACGACCAGGATCGCCGCCGTCGTCAGCAGGATCAGAAAGGTGAACAGGCTTGCACTGGCGCGGCTGCCATTGGCGAGGATCAGCAGGATGCTCAGGCCCGAACCCGCGAGCTGGGCCACGACCGGGGTGTTGCCGCGCCAGGTACGGGCCATGACCTGTGGCAGGTCGCGGCGGAGCGCCATCGAATAGCCAAGCTCGCCGGTGCTGAGGATGCCGCCGTTCAAGGCCCCGAACGCCGCGACCGCGATCCCGATCGCCGCAAGCGAGGCGATGGCGCCGCCCCACTCCATTGCGATCACGTCGGCGACCGGCGCCGGCGAGGAAGCCGCGGTTTCGGCGGGCAGCAGAAGCTGGACGCTTGTGCTCGCGAGGAGATAGACCAAAGCGACAAACAGGGTACCGCCCAGGATAGCGCGCGGTATTGTCCGCGCCGGATCGCGAACCTTGCCCACCGGCGCCGTCGCATTCTCGAAGCCCAACAAGGCGAAGAAGGTGAGCGCCACCGCGGTCCCGATGCTTGCGACATCGATCGGTACCGGCGCGAGCGGCTCGAACGGCTCCGGACTGACGCCGCGCAGAGCCAGCAGCAGGATCACCGCAGCCAAAGGCAGCAGCTTGATCATCACCGTGGCGATCTGCATCCGGCCGGCCGACCGCACCCCAAGGACGTTGACCGCGGACAGCAGGACGACGCCGGCGATCGCGGCCGGAATGACGAAGCCGGGCCCGGTGAAGTCCGGATCGACCCACGACAGCGCCGAGGCACCGGCGATCGCCAGGGCCCCCAGGCCCACCCAGTTCGATACCCAGAAGGCCCAGGCGACGAGGAACCCGGTCGTCGCCCCGAGCTGGCGCTCGATATTGGCCTGGATTCCGTCGCCGCCGAGCGTCGACAGGCGGGCGAGCGCGAAGGCGATGCACAGGGCGCCGAAGCTGCTGATGACCCAGCCGATGATGGCGTTGGCGCCGAGCGGCGCGAGCGACATCGGCAGCATGAAGATGCCCGCACCGATCATTGTTCCGACGACCAGGGCGCTGGTCATCCACAGACCCATCTTCCGATCGTCGCCTGCGCCCATGCGTGCGTTCCCCCCGATCTCAACCTGCACCCTTGCGGGAGGAATGACCATATCAAAGCGGAGGCGCCGGCCCGCCTTCAGGAAAGCGATCGTTCAGGCGTTTCGGACGGATTGGTCAGGCGTATCGCCGCCGCGGACGGGCCCGGAAATGCCTGGGGTCGGGAGGCACGGACTCTCGAACCGGAATGTGTTAGGGCGACTCAGCCGCCTTGAGCTGTGGCGGTCAGGGCCGGGCGTAGGGTTCCCCTTCCGCCCGGCCCGTCGCGTTCTGACGGCCGTCGAGTGGCCGGTATCCGCAATTTATTGGCTGTTGCCGTCGCGGGTGCGGTTGACGTTCACGTCGACATCGATGTCGCCGACTTCGTTGCTGATCGCCTGGCCCGTCGATTCGGCGACGTTGCCAATGCTCGCGCCGATCTCCTCGGCCGTGTTCGCGGCCGAAGCGGCGGCGTCCTCGATCCGCTCCTGGTTATATTCCAAAGTCATCTGGTCGTTCGCTTCGTCGTTGTCGACGTTGCATCCGGCGGCAAGCAGCAGAGGAAGCATCAGGATGATGCGCATGTCGGGCTCCTTCTCGTGACCGGCGCAGCCTGCCCCGATTCGTCCCCGCTCCACAAGTCCGCCGTCCGATATTTCGAATCGCGTGATCGCGACTTCGGCTTCAATGACGGCTTCAGGCGGGCTCGTCGTCGATCGCTTCGTCGTTCGCCGGTTCGGCCGCAACCGCAGTTGGGGCCCCGGAACCGGGACGCCTCTTGGCTTGGGCGCGCAGCGTTTGCAGGAAGACGTGGTCCGCGGGAAAGCCGATCTCCCGGCAGATGCCGGTGAAAGCGCCGCGGGCGCCGGTGCCGCGAATATAAGCGTCGAGTGGCCGCTTCGGATCCGCCGCCGCCGTCGCATGGGTCCAGAAATTGTCCCAGATCCATTTCGACTTCGGATCCGCGCCCGCCGCGACGAACGTGTAGGCCAGGATGAAGCGCAGACCCAGGCTTCGGGCCGCAGGTTTCGATCCGCACTCGTCGGCAATCTCGCATAATGCCCCGAGCGCCCGGAGGATCAGTTGCTCGCGAAACATCGACATCGCCCCGCAACTGGAACATTAAGGGAACATCGGCAAGCGATTCGATCATGGAACGGGAAGAATGGAGACCGCGCACGGGCGGCGACGGGCCTCGGAAGACGCCGCATCCGGAAAGGCGGGCCACTGTCGCGCGCGTTTCCGCGAACCCGCTGCGGGAATTGTTCGACGCCGCCGCCCAGGGCTATACGCTGAAGCTGAGTTGCCGCGGCTGCGGCCGCTCACGAATCTTCCATGCCGCCGCCGTCTGGAATCATTTCGACCGCAAGGGGTGGTCGCCCTGGCTTCGCGACGTTCCCGCCCGGTTCCGTTGCCGGGTCTGCGATCGACGGACGCCGGCACTCGTGCTCGGCCATGACGAGCCGACCGACCACCATCTTCCCCTCCCCGACCGCTACCGCTGGAAACGCGAACTCGGCCGGCGGCGGTGAGAGAAATCCGATCCGAAGGCCAGCCATCTCCCCCGCGCTGTCGACCTCAGCCCGCCCACCTTGGACGCCCGTACGAACCTGCTATCCTCGATTCATGTGCAATCTCTACACGTCGAAGAAGAGCGCCGCCGAGATCGCGGCGCATTTCCGCGCCCAGATCCCGATTTCCTTCAACGCCGGCGAAGGCGAAGTCTATCCCGGCGGCCCGGGCATGGTGGTGCGCGAGCAGGATGGGCAGCGCATACTTCAGGGCATGACCTGGGGCTTCCCGCTGGCGATGAAGAGCAAGAAGACCGGCCTTCCGATCAAGCCGAAACCGGTCAACAACATCGCCGATCTGTCCAGCTTCATGTGGCGTTTCGTCGCGCCCAGGCCGGAGCATCGCTGCCTGATCCCGCTGACAGGCTTTTGCGAGGCGGAAGGCGAGAAGGGCGCCAAGACGAGGACCTGGATCGGCGTGACGGACCAGCCGATCTTCGCCTGGGCGGGAATGTGGAAGGACAGTCACGAATGGGGGCCGGTCTATTCCGGGTTGATGACGGACTGCAACGAGGCGATCCGCCCGATCCACAACCGCATGCCCGTCCTCCTTCACGAGGAGGATTATGACCGCTGGCTGCACGGGTCGCTCGAAGACGTGATCGCCTTTCAGACCCGCTGCTATCCTGACGACCGGATCGCGATCGAGCGGACCGCGGAGCCCTGGCTGAAACGCCGGCCAGCCGCCGAAGCGGCCGCCGGCTGACGCTCGGCTAGGCCGGGTCTTCGACCTCGGCCAGCGGCTTGACGGCCGGGCCATTGAGGACCGCGCCGTCCGGCGCGAACTGGGAGCCGTGGCAGGGGCAGTCCCAGCAGCGCTCGAAACCGTTCCAGTGAACCACGCAGCCCATGTGGGTACAGGTCGCCGAACGCTCGATCAGCTCCCCGTCCGGGGTTCGATAGGCGGCGACCTTGGCGAGGCCACGGCGGACGATTCCACCCTCGCCCGGCTCGAGCTCGTCCACCGATCCGATCTCCCCGGGGCCGAGATGCTCGGCCATGTTCTTGATCGCCCCGGCCTGGCCGCGGACGAACTCCATCACCGAGGCGCCCGAGGTGGCGGATTTCCGTTCCGGGTCCAGCACAGAGGCGAAATCGCACTCGCGGCCGAGGATCAGTGCGGAGATGGCCAGGCTTCCGGCGACGCCGTTC
>DASTDX010000104.1:0-7033 GCA_035710145.1 Allosphingosinicella sp. | reverse complement strand
CGAGCCGCAAGGGCGACCACATGCTGCGCGTCGAACCGGCGCAGACGAGCAAGGCGATGGCGATCGCAAACGCCTTGTCTTCTATCAGCCGGCGAGCCGTCACCGCGACGGCCGCCATCGCGACCAGCATCGGCAACATCGGCGCCAGCGCCGCAGCCCAGGTTTCGGCTGCGCGGCCGCCGAGCAGAGGCGAGAGCAATAATTTGAGGCCGGCGATCGGCAGATCGACCAGACGCGACCAGTGAATGTCGGCGCCGACCGGAGGGTTGAGCCGATACTGGCGCAAATCGTACCAGCCTTGCCCTTCGAGCAAGGCGCGGACCTGCATCATGCGCATATTGTCGTCGGTATCGCCAAGCGCGAAGATCCGGATGGCGCCCCAGCGGTCGTTCAGCAACCAGAGGGCGACGGCAAGCCAGAACAGCAAAAGCCAGAGCCGCCAAGGCCGCATCCAACGGTCGAGTCGATCCCCCCTGAGTGCGGTCATCCTGCTTCTTTGCTTTTCAACCCGGTCATGGCGCATTAGTCGCTCGTCCCCAAAGGGCAAGCGGGAGCAGTGTGCGCAAACAGATGAAGCTGTTCGGGAATCATGGAGAGATATTGGGTCAGCTGGTTCGCTTCGGCGTGGCCGGAGTGCTGCTGACAATTCTCGTCGCGGGCGGCTACTGTGTCCTTGCGACCTTCTTCGGCGTCGAGCCGATGTTGTCGTTGACCCTGAACTACCTCGTGGTCACCGGGATCGGTTACTGGCTCCACAGTCGCTTCAGTTTCAGGGGACATGGTTCGCGTGACAATGAGGCGGTCAGGACGGCGCGTTTCTTCGCGGTCAACACCTTCGGCTTTCTCGTTAACCAGCTCTTCGTCTGGCTTCTGGTGAAACATCTCGGCGGCCCGACCTGGTGGCCGGTTCTTCCGATCCTGTTCGTCACACCGCTCGTGACCTTCGCCCTCAACCGCCGGTGGGTGTTCGCCTGATGGCCGACGGGACGCCAACCTTGTCCTTGATCGTCCCGGTGAAGGACGAGGAGGAAGCGATCGGCCCGTTCGTGGCCAGGGTCGCGGCGATCCTCGACGGGTTGCTGCCGACGCTGGACGGGAAAGCCGGCTGGGAAATGTTGTTCGTCGACGACGGCAGCGAGGATCATACGCTTGCCGCCATCCTCCAGGCCCACCAGCGCGATCCGCGGGTGCGGGCGATCTCGCTGTCGCGCAATTTCGGGAAGGAAGCGGCCCTCACCGCCGGGCTCGATTTTGCCGCCGGCCAGGCGGTGATCCCGATCGACGTCGATCTCCAGGATCCACCAGAAGTGATCGGCCAGATGCTGGCCAAGTGGCGCGAGGGTTTTGAGGTCGTGTACGGCGTCCGGACCAATCGGGAGAGCGATAGCCTGCCCAAAAGACTCACCGCGGATCTCTACTACCGGGCCCACAATTACCTGTCGTCGGACAAGATCCCGGAACATGCAGGCGATTTCCGGCTGCTGGACCGATCGGTGGTCGAGATCATCCGCCAGATGCCCGAGCGCAACCGCTTCATGAAGGGGCTGTTCGCCTGGTCGGGCTTTCGTCAGGCGGCGGTCGAATATGAGCGCGCGCCGCGCGAGGTCGGAACCACCAAATTCCGTTACTGGAAATTGTGGACCCTGGCGCTCGACGGCATCACTTCCGCCTCGACCATGCCGCTGCGGATCTGGTCCTATATCGGGGTCGTAATCGCCTTCTTCACCTTGCTCTATGCGGTCGGCGTCATCGTCAAGACGATCCTCTTCGGGAGCGACGTCGCCGGTTACCCCTCGCTGATGGTGGCGATCCTGTTCTTCGGCGGCCTCCAGCTCATCTCCCTGGGCGTCCTGGGCGAATATGTCGGTCGAATCCTGATCGAGACCAAGCGGCGCCCGCTCTACGTCGTCAGAACGAAGGTGGGTTTTGACGGGGAAGGGCCTCACTGATGGAACGCGCCGTCTTCGACAGAATGGCCGAGCAGGATCAGGTGCACTGGTGGTATGTCGCTCGCCGCCGGATTCTGGCCGATCTGATCGCTCGGGAAATCGCGCTTCCCAATGATGCCCGGTTGCTCGAGATCGGATGCGGGACCGGTCACAACCTCGACATGCTCCGGCGCTTCGGACGCCTCGACGCCATTGAGCTCGACGCCTCGGCGCGGGCTCTCGCAAGCCGCCGACTCGGCCATGCCGTGCGTGATGCCGCCTTGCCGGAGCTGCCTGGCGTTCCGGACCGCCATTATCATTTGATTGCCCTGCTCGACGTGCTCGAACATGTCGATGGCGACGAAGCGGCATTGCGAAGCATCGCCACCAAGCTCGCGCCGGGTGGCTCGATCCTCGTCACCGTGCCCGCTTATCAGTGGATGTGGAGCGCCCACGACGAAGCCCATCATCACAAGAGACGTTATTCACGGCGGACGCTCCGCTCGGTGGCCGAGGCCGCCGGCCTCAAGGTCGATCGGATAGGCTATTTCAACAGCCTCCTCTTTCCGCTCGCCGCGGCGGTGAGGATCCTGGGCAAGGCCATGGGCAAGAAGGAAAGCGACGACAAGGTGCCGCCGGCGCCTCTCAATCGCCTGTTCCAGTCCGTCTTCGGACTCGAACGTCACCTCGTCGGGAGAGTACCACTGCCGGTGGGCGTCTCGCTTTTTGCGATCTTCTCGACCCGATAGAGAACGCTCCGGCCGCTCCGCCAGATCGGCCTCAGGTCGGCGACCGCTTCGGGTTCGAACGGCGGCGGCGTGATCAGCCAGACATAATCGAACGCCTCTCTGGGGAAGGTCGAAAGCGCGAGGTTGGCCGGGCGCCAGACTTCGAAGCGGCAACGGCGCGCAGTGACGATCTGGGTCGGATCGCGGATGAACGGCGAGCCGGCGCGGTAGCGAACCTGGAGCAGCTGGGCGCCGGCCATCGTCCACTGGTCGTTCGAGAAGGCCTCTCGGCGAACGAGGGCAAGGCCCGGCAGATGGACGAGCCGCGACATGGCCCACGGCTCGACGCACGGCCGCCCGACGAAGCTGACCAATCGGGCGCCACGGGGGATGTGATCGAGCACCGCCAGTTCCCGGTCGTAGCTTCGGTCGTAGAGCCAGGCGCTGACCGTATTGCCACCGATCCGGGCGCCAACGAACAGGAGAGCGGCGAGGGCGAAGGCTTGTGTGAACCGGTAGCTCGCCGCCGGCGGAAAGCGGATCGCGATGATGGCGATCGCGAACAGATAAGGCGCCAGTCTCATGTCGGCGTAAGCCGAGCCGAAGACGATCCTGGGCAGCAATATGAAGACGATCGTCAGGAACAGGGCCGACGCCGCGAGATTGCGCGAATATTCCATCCGCCGGCTCCGGGCAGCGACGATCAGGAGGAATGCAACGACCGCCAGGGACGCGATGTCGAAGGCCTGCCAGCGGTCGCGAAGCGCCATCAGGATCCACTGCGTCTTGGCCGCGATGTTGAACCAGTCCCCGGTCATGCCGGAGGCCTCGCTTCGCCAGAGCAGAACCAGAGCGACGGGCGGCGCCAGTGCCAGGCAGTGGATTCCCGAGCGGACCCCGGACGACAGGAAATTGTGGCCGCGGTCGAACTGGCGGACGAGTTCCGAAGAGAAAGCGAGGACGCCGAGCGTGCCCCAGCCAAAAGCGTGGACGACCCACAAGGTCACGGAAATCGGAACGAACAGGGCAGCGCGAAGCCAGACCCGGCCAAGCCGGCCCAGCCTCAGCCACAAGGCAAAAGCAATCAGTGCCAGCGCCATCGACAGGGAGAAATTGGCGAAGCCGAACAGGAAGGGGAAATTGTAGGCGAAGGGGATGGCGAAGAACGTGGTCGGCGGAAGCCGCCCGTGCACTTCGTAGGCGGTCCACAACAGGCCCGTCACCGTGAGCGGCGGGATCAGGAGGATGATGAGCTTGACCGCCGGCTCGAGCCCGATCATCGGCGCCAGTACTTCGACCAGCAGATCGACCCCGAGGTTGCCGATCAGCGCCCATTCGAAATGATAATATTGCTGGAGGATCGGCGACTGGTCGAGGTCCAGCTGGACCCGGTAGCGGCCCATGTGGCCGGGCAGGTCGAGCAGGGGTGGGACGTCCGGCCACAGAAGCGGCAGCGCGCTGGCGATCACCAACGCGACGAGCAGGGCCGGATGCTCCCACCAGGGACGCTCCTCGCCTTCCCGTCTGCGAAATTCGCCTTCCTGCATGCCCCCCGTCGCTCCGATCGCGGCCGGAAAGGCTTGGCCTTTACACGAACACGCTGGCTTTCAAGCAGAAAACAGGCCCGTGAACCGGGCGCAATCGACGGCTACTCGGCGGCGAGGTGCCAGACCGGCGGTTCCTCCGCATCGCGAAGCCGGGCTTCCTCCTCAAACATGAAATCGCGGGTAATGGGGATGGCATCGCGCCGTTTCAGATATTGCAGCTGCCAGTTGACCAGCCCGCCATAACGGAAGGCGGCTTCCGCTCCGGCCAGATAGAATTGCCACATCCGGAAGAATCGTTCGTCGTAGAGCGCGATGATCTCCTCGCGCGCGGCGTTGGTGCGGTTGTACCACTCCTCCAGCGTATGGGCGTAATGATAACGCATTGCCTCGACGTCGGAGACGATGAAGCGATTGCGTTCGGCCTCGGATACGAGCTCCGACAGCGACGGGATGTAGCCGCCCGGGAAGATGTACTTGCGGGTCCAGGCGTCCGTGGTTCCCGCCGGTGCCCCCATCCGACCACAACAATGCGAGAACATCACGCCGTCGTCCTTCAGCAGGCGGTGGGTGTGCTTGAAGAAGGTCGGGTAATGGGGCGTCCCCAGATGCTCGATCAGCCCGACGCTGGTGATTCGATCGAACTGGCCCTCGACCTCGCGATAGTCCTTGAGCTCGAACCTGACACGATCGGAAACGCCCGCTTCGGCGGCGCGCTCGTTCGCGAAGGCGATCTGGTCCGGTGCCAGCGCAACGCCCAGCACGTCGACGTCATAATGTCGGTGAAGATACAGAGCGAGCCCGCCCCAGCCGCAGCCGATATCGAGCACCTTCATCCCCGGCTTCAGGTTCAGCTTGGCGGCGATGTGCGCCTTCTTGTCGAGCTGGGCTTTCTCGAGACTGTCCGAAGTGTCGCGATAATAAGCCATCGTATATTGCCGGTCCTCGTCGAGGAACAGCTCGTACAGGCGGCGTGTCAGATTGTAGGTATGCTCGGCGTTGCGCGCCGAGCGGCTGCGCCAGTTGATCTGGTCGAGCTTGCCGACGACCTTGGCCGCGGCGCGGCGGGCCAGGCCGCGCGGTCTCAGGGCCCCGGGGCGTTCCCACGGCGCGTTGTAGCGGGCGAACAGCAGAAGATCGCGAATGTCGTGCGGCGGCTCGACCACGAGTCGACCTTCCATATAGGCCTCGCCGGCGCCGAGCCGTGGATCCTTGGAGATATGGAGGGCCGCGCCCCGGTCGGTGAGGCGAACCGTGATCGGCCCGTGATTGGGATCGGGCGTGCCGTAATGGTAGGTCTTGTCGTTGTAATCGATCACATGGAGCTCGCCTTTCCTGACGAGCTTCTTCAGCATTTTGTCGAGCAGCCACATGAAGACAAGGTTCCCTGTTCCCTGATTTCGGCGGCAATGAGCATGGCCGGGCCGCTCGGGTCAAGCTTGGCGGCCTGACGACGCTTATACCGCGCCGGCGCGGCATGGCTGAAGAATCTTCCGGCGGCATCAGTCCCAACCGGGCGCCGAACCCGAGCGAGCGGCGCTCTAGGCGAGAGCGGCCTGCTTCTCCTCCGCGATGCGATCGAGCTCGGCCCGGCTCTTCTTCTCCGCAGCCGACTTGAGCTGGCCGCAGGCGGCCATGATGTCGCGGCCGCGCGGGCGCCGGATCGGCGCGGAGATGCCGGCCTCGAAGACGATGTCCGAAAATCTTCGGACCCGCTCGTCATCCGAACATTCGTATTGCGCTCCGGGCCAGGGATTGAACGGGATAAGGTTCACCTTGGCGGGGAGCTTGTACTTGCGGATCAACCGAACCAGCTCGCGCGCATCATCGTCGCTGTCGTTCTTGTCCTTCAGCATCACATATTCGAAGGTGATCCGGCGGGCATTGTTGGCGCCGGGATAAGCGGCGCAGGCCGCCAGCAGCTCGTCGATCCCGTACTTGCGGTTCAGAGGAACGATCTCGTCGCGGACCTCCTTGGTCACGGCGTGAAGCGAGACCGCCAGATTGACGCCGATCTCCTCGCCTGCGCGGGCCATCATCGGCACCACGCCCGAAGTGGAGAGCGTGATCCGGCGACGCGAGAGGCCGAGTCCGTCGCCGTCCATGACGATCTTGAGCGCGTCCCGCACCTGGTCGAAATTATAGAGTGGCTCGCCCATGCCCATCATGACGATGTTCGAGAGCATCCTTCCCTCCGGCTGGCTCGGCCACTCGCCGAGGGCATCGCGCGCGAGCATTACCTGGCCGACGATCTCGCCGGCAGTGAGGTTGCGCACCAGCCGCATCGTGCCGGTGTGGCAGAAACGACAATTGAGGGTGCAGCCGACCTGGCTGGATACGCACAAGGTGCCGCGGTCCGCATCTGGGATGAACACCATCTCGAAATCGTGTCCGTCGCGGGTCTTGAGCAGCCACTTTCGGGTACCGTCGGTCGAGACCTGTTGAACCACGATTTCCGGCCGGCCGACCAGGAAGCGCTCGGCCAGCCAGAGGCGGTGCGGCTTGGCGATGTCGCTCATCGCCTCGAAGCTGGTGGCGCCGCGATGATAGATCTGGTGCCACAATTGCTTGGCGCGAAGTTTCGCCTGCCGATCGTCAAGGCCGGCCTCGGCCAAGGCAGCCCGAATCGCGTCGCGAGAGAGACCGACCAGGTCGACTCTCGTCTCCTCGTCCGAGAAGGCAGGGCGCGGAACGGTTACCGGGTCGAAGTGCCCGGGGATCGGCATTGCAGCTGTCATAGGACGCCCATGTAGGGAATTTGGCCGCTTTTTCCAGCGGAACGGCCTCGCGATCCCGGCGCCGTTGCCATTCTGCGCCGCCCGGTTCATTGGAA
>DASTDX010000103.1:0-10265 GCA_035710145.1 Allosphingosinicella sp. | reverse complement strand
TCGTCGAGCAGAAGCAACGGCGCGTCACGAAGCAAAGCGCGGGCGATCGCGATCCGCTGCCGCTGGCCGCCGGAAAGCCGGGCGCCCCCTTCGCCGAGATAGGTTTCGAGGCCCTCCGGAAGCTTGCGCAGGAATTCGGCGGCGTTCGCGGCTTCGGCGGCCTGCCAGATTTGCTCGTCTGTCGCTTCCCACAAGCCATAACGAAGATTGTCCCGGGCGGAGGCGGCGAAGATCACGGTCTCCTGCGGAACCACGGCGATCCGGGCACGGACCCGGGCCGGATCGGCCTTGCGCAGGTCTACTCCGTCAAGGCGAACGGCGCCTTCCTGTGGATCGTAGAAACGCTGCGCCAACTGGAACAAGGTCGACTTGCCGGCCCCGGAAGGGCCGACCACGGCCACCGTTTCCCCCGGTTGGACCGTGAGGCTGAAGCCGTGGAGGGCACTGACCTCGGGTCGCGTAGGATATTGAAAGGTCACCTGGTCGAACTGAAGCTGACCGCGCCCCGGCTCCGGCAAGGGCGTCGGATGGGTCGGCGCCTTGATCTCCGGGACGACCGCCATCAGCTCGGCGATCCGCCCGGTCGCGCCGGCGCCGCGGAGAAGCTCGCCATAGACTTCGGTGAGCGCTCCGAAAGCGCCGGCGACAATGGCCCCGGTAATCACGAAAGCCGCCACGGTGCCGCCGCTGACGTCACCCTGCGAAACGTCGATCGCGGCCTGGCGCACCAGCAAGGTGATCGATCCGAACAGCATGGTGATGACGATCGCGGTGAGCAAGGCGCGAAGCAGGATTCGGCGCTTGGCGGTATTGAACGCGTGCCGCACCGCGTCACGGAAACGCGCGCTTTCGCGCGACTCCTGGCCGAAAGCCTGGACTATCTTCATCGCGCCGAGGGTTTCCGCGACGATCGAGCCGAGATCGGCGATCCGGTCCTGGCTGGTCCTGGAGACGACCCTGACCCGGCGGCCGATCATCATGATCGGCAGGATGATCACCGGGATCCCCACCAGCAGCCAGGTCGTCAGCCCGGGTGCAAGCGCGAACAGATAGATGATTCCGCCTATCCCGAGGACGGTGTTCCGAAGCGCCACCGAGACGGTGGAGCCGACGACCATTTCGATCACGGCCGTGTCCGAGGTCACGCGCGAAGCGATCTCGGACGGCCGGTTCTCCTCGAAAAAACGGGGCTCGAGCCGGAGCAGATTGTCGTGAACCGCGCTCCTGATGTCGGCGATGACCTTTTCGCCGAGCATCGAGACGAAATAGAACCGCATGGCAGTGGCCAAGGCAAGCACGACCACCATCACGAAGAGGTAGTTGAACTGCATCGTCAGGTCGCCGCCGCCGGCCACGAATCCCTTGTCGATGACCCGGCGGAAGCCGTCGGGGATGGCAAGGGTTGCGCCCGCCGCCAGAAGCAGGGCGACGACCGCGCCGGCGATCGTCCATTTGTAGCGGGCCGCATAGCGCCAGATCAGCAGCAGATTGCCGATCTTGCCGGGCGGCCCGTCCTCGATCCTGGGTTCCATGGGGACGGCTTAGTGCCAGATCGGTTGGGGGGGAAGCGCTTCGGGGCCTTCTTTGGCCTCGATCACGGCCTCCTGGACCCGGGGTCAGCCGCACGGGGCCAATCGATGTTGCGACCCGCGGACCCTTTGACCGAACGGTCGGTTTATCTACTGGACAATCCCTGACCGCCCTCCATAACCGAGGCCGACCGGGGGTGGAGGATTGATGCTTTACGACGCGTACGAAGTTCATCGGTCATGGCTTGCCGGCGCCAGCACCCTGGCCAATATCGGCGCCGGCTGGATGCAGAATCCCGCCAATCCGCTCGCTTATTCGCACATGGGGCCGATCGTCGCCTCGGCGCTCGACGTGTTCGCCCATGCGTCCGCACCGCGCGGCAAGCCTGCCTTCGACCTCGATACCACCCGCGTCGACGGACGGAGCGTCCGGGTATTCGAGGAGGTGGTGCTCAAGAAGCCCTTCGGCCAGCTCAAGCATTTCCGTCGCCAAGGCGTGAAGGGCGGCCCCAGGCTGCTCATCGTTGCGCCGATGTCGGGCCATTACGCGACCCTGTTGCGAGGCACGGTCGAGCGGATGCTCCCCGGGCACGACGTCTACATCACCGACTGGCGCGATGCGAAGCTGGTGCCGCTCGAGGAGGGGCGCTTCGACCTCGACGATTATGTCGATTATCTGATCGAGTTTCTCGAGACGATCGGCCCCGGCGCGCACATGCTCGCGGTCTGTCAGCCTTCGGTCCCGGCTTATGCGGCGGCCGCGGTCATGAGCGCCGATCAAAATCCGTGCCGGCCGCGGACACTGACGATGATGGGTGGTCCCATCGACACCCGCAAGGCGCCGACGGAGGTCAACACGGTCGCCACCCAGCGCCCACACAGCTGGTTCGAGAACAATGTGATCGCCACGGTGCCCTATTTGTATCCGGGCAACGGCCGTAAGGTTTATCCCGGTTTTCTGCAGCTGGCCGGTTTCATGGCCATGAACCTGGGCAACCATCTCGTCAGCCATTGGGAGATGTTCCGCCACCTCGTGCAGGGCGACGGCGAAAGCGCCGAGGCGACCAAGGATTTCTATGACGAATATCGCGCGGTCTGCGACATGACCGCGGAATTCTACCTGCAGACAGTCGACGTCGTCTTCCAGCGGCATCTGCTGCCGAAGGGCCAGCTGACCCATCGCGGACGCCGGGTCGATCCGTCGGCGATCACGGACGTGGCCCTGCTCGCCATCGAGGGCGAGCGGGACGACATTTCGGGAATGGGGCAGACCAAGGCCGCGCTCGACATCTCGCGGGCCCTCCCGGCGCGGCTGAAGCAATATTATCTCGCCGAGGGCGTCGGCCATTATGGCATCTTCCACGGCAGCAAGTGGCGCAACCGGATCGCGCCGGCCGTCGAAGCGTGGATCGCTGCCCACGACGGCTGAGCCGGCGCTGCAACAATTGCGACAGTTTCTCTGGCTGCGCGACATCGGGCTGAAAAGCGGGTCGGCCACTGGGAGCGTCATAAATCGACGCTTTCAGGGAGAAACCCATGAAGATTCTGTTTGCCGCAGCGGCCGCTCTGGCCGTTTCCGCCGCGTCGCCCGGCGTCTCCGCGCCCGGCGCCGGTGAGCCCGACCTCGCCGAAGTGCGCGCCGGCGCCGAGCGTTTCCGAGACGTCAACGTCGCCTTGGCCGAAGGCTATATCGCCGCCCCTGGCGCAATGTGCGAGACGGCCGCCGGTATGGGTCAGGATCCGTCGCTCGGAGCGATGGGCGTGCATTATTTCCGGCCCGATCTGCTCGGCATCACCGCGCCGCCCAATCCGCGCGTGGACGGCAACGGCACCCATACCGATTTCCGCCGACCGGCCATCCTGATCTACGAGCCCCAGGCCGACGGATCGATGGCTTTGGTCGCGGTCGAGAATCTGGTTTTCGAAGCGGCCTGGCGCGCGGCCGGCCATGATGGACCACCAAGCTTCCACGGCGTCCCCTGGGAGCGCATGGCCGACGATCCCTCGACGTCGATCGACGAGGCGCATCATTTCGAGCCCCATTATGATCGCCACGTCTGGCTGTTCCGCGACAATCCCAACGGCGTCTTCACGCCGTTCAACCCCAATGTGACCTGCGAGCATTCGCGCGCCCAGATGGCGCACGCGGGTCACTGAGCCTGACTGGCCCTCTCCTGAATGGGGAAGGCCGGCAAGGCACGACAGGGTCATCGCCTTATCCCGGACGCCGATTTTGGCGGTGGTCATCCGCGCCGCCTTTGCTACGGAGCGTCCATGCTCAAGGAGAGGACGCAAAGGGACGCCGATCTCGACGCGCTTCGGCTGATCGATGATCGGCTGCGCTGGCTGTCGAGCTGGACCATCCATCACGCCAACCATCTTCGCGAGAGCAAGGACGGGCTCAAGGTCGGCGGCCACCAGGCCTCCTGCGCCTCGATGACGGCGATCATGGCGGCGCTCTATTTCCACGCTTTGGGCCCAAACGACCGGGTGGCGGTCAAGCCGCATGCGGGCCCCGTGCTCCATGCCATCCATTATCTGCTTGGGTCGCAGACCCGCGAGCAGCTCGAGGCCTTTCGCGGCTTCGGCGGCGCCCAATCCTATCCCAGCCGGACGAAGGACCGGATCCCGGTCGATTTTTCAACCGGCTCAGTCGGGCTCGGAGTCGCGGTCACAGCCTTCGCCAGCCTCGTCCAGGACTATCTCGTCGCCCACGGCATGATGCCGGCGGAGGAAGCCGGCCGCATGGTCGCGCTGATGGGTGATGCCGAGCTCGACGAAGGCAATATCTACGAATGTCTGATCGAGGCCTACAAGCACGACATCCGCAACTGCTGGTGGATCGTCGATTATAACCGCCAGTCGCTCGACGCCACGTCGGCAGACCGCATGTTCCGGCGCTTCGACGAGATCTTCGCCAGCTGCGGCTGGCGGATCGTCACCCTCCGCTACGGCAAGTCGCTGGAGGCAGCTTTCCAGGAGCCAGGCGGCAGCGCTCTCAAGGCGTGGCTCGATGAGGTGAACAACGCCGATTATTCGGTCCTGACCTATCTCGGCGGCGCCGCCTGGCGGGAGCGTCTGCTGAAGGATGCGCCGGCGGTGAAGCCGATCCTCGACTCCCGCGACGACGAGGCGCTGCACGAATTGATGACCAATCTGGGGGGACACGACATGCAGTCCCTCGTCGAGGCATTCGATGCCGCCAAGGACGATGTCCCAACCTTGTTCATCGCCTTCACCATCAAGGGTCACGGCCTGCCTTTCGCCGGCCACAAGGACAACCATGCCGGCCTGATGAACCCGGGCCAGATCGCTGCCCTTCGCGACCGGATGGGCATATCCGAGGGTGAGGAATGGGATCCCTGGGCGGGGCTTGGCGGCAATGCCGCGACCGCGGCCCAGACATTGGTCGCGGGAAGCCGAATCGCCCGCGCCCGCCGCGACCGCGCCTGGGCCGCCGCCGACGTGCCCAGGATCCTTCCCCCGACCGGGGAGGAACAGTCCACCCAGGCCGCGTTCGGCAAGATCCTTCTCGATATTTCGCGGGCGGGCGGGCGGCTTGCGGACCGGATCGTGACGACTTCGCCCGACGTGACCGTTTCCACGAATCTCGGCGCCTGGGTGAATCAGCGAGGTTTGTTCCGCCGCCAGGAACTGGCCGACGTCTTCGCCGCGGCGAAGATTCCTTCCGCCCAGAAATGGGCCGGGAATCAAGCCGGCCAGCATGTCGAGCTCGGAATCGCCGAGAACAATCTGTTTCTCATGCTCGCCGCGTTCGGCCTCGCCGGCGACCTGTTCGGCCAGCGGCTCTTCCCGATCGGCACCGTCTACGATCCCTTCATCGCCCGAGGCCTCGATGCGCTCAATTACGCCTGCTACCAGGAGGCCCGTTTCCTGCTGGTCGCGACTCCATCGGGCGTGACCCTGGGACCGGAGGGCGGCGCCCACCAGTCGATCAACCCACCTCTGATCGCTTTGGGCCAGCCCGGCCTCAGACATTACGAGCCCGCCTTCGTCGACGAGCTGGCCTTGTTCATGGAAGAGGCCTTCCGGCTGATTCAAAGCCCGGACGGCGAAAGCGTCTATCTTCGCCTCACCACCCGGACGATTCGCCAAATCGAGCGATCGGACGAGGCCTGGAAAGGCGATGCGCTCGCCGGCGGCTATTGGCTGCGCGAACCGGGCGAGGGCGCGCAGGCGGCATTGGTCTATAGCGGCGCCATCGCGCCGGAGGCGTTGGCCGCCTGGGACGCGCTGCGCGACGACGTGCCCGGTCTCGGCCTGCTGGCGATCACCTCGCCCGACTTCCTCCACCGGGGCTGGAGCGCCCGGAGAAGGGCACGCTGGAGCGACGGGGAAGCCGCGCCTTCGCATGTCGAAAATCTGCTGTCGCGGCTGCCGGCGGGCGCCGGGCTGGTGACCCTGCTCGACGGAGCACCGGCATCGCTGTCGTGGCTTGGCGGAGTCCAGGGCCACAAGGTGAGCCCGCTCGGCGTGGATCGCTTCGGCCAGACCGGGAACCTGAATGATCTGTACCGGGCCTATCGTCTCGATCCGGACGCGATCGTCGAGGCCGCGGCCGAATTGTTCCTCGATTAGAATTTCGCTGCAGGTTCGCTGTCCTCGCCCGGCAGCGGAGTCGCCGTATGCAGCGCTTCCTGGACGTAGAGCCGCTTCACCATCACGAAGATGACGACCGTGAACGGGGCGGCCAGGATGATTCCGACGATGCCGAAGATCAGACCGCCGGCGACGAGGGCGAAAAGGAGCAAGGCGGGTGGCAGATCCACGGCCCGCTGCTGAACTAGGGGCTCCAGCACATTGCCTTCGAACTGCTGGATCGCGAGGAAGAGCAAGGCCGTCCAGATCGCCTGCTCGGGACTTTCGGCGAAGGCCAGCAGGATCGCCGGGACCGCGGAGATGACCGGGCCGATGAAGGGGACGAACTCGAGCAAGGCGGCGAGGAGACCCAGAGCGAGCGCGGACGGCACGCCGATGATCACAAGGCCGAGCCAGCTGAGCAAGCCGACGACCGTCATCGAGACCATCCGTCCGAGCAGCCACAGACGCAGTGCACGGGCGCTGGCTTCGAGCGCCTCTGCCGCGAGGGCGCGGCCACGCTCCGGAACGAGCTTGATCATGCCGACCCGATAGAGCTCGGGCTGGGCGGCCAAATAGATGCCGCCGACGATGACGAGCAAGGTATCGGCCAGCCCGTTGCCCACGGTGACCGCGATATTGCCGAGATTGGCGACGATCCCGCCGCCGGCGCTGACACCCCGGCTCCATTCCCGGGCCGCGTCCCCGAGCCCCCACGCATCGAGCTGCGACTCCAGCGTCGTCCAGGCCTGGGGGATCATCTCACCCAAGGCGCCGGCCTGGCGGCTGACCTGCGCGCCGAACGTCCAGATCGCGACGCCGATGATCCCGGCGACCAAGATGACCGCCACCAGCAGCGCAAACCCGTCCGGAAGCTTCAGCCGCTCCTTCACCGGCTGCGCGACGATGTTCAGGATCACCGCCACCAGGACGGCGCCGAACACGAGCATGAACAGGCCGCGCAAGTTCCACAGCAGCAGGGCAATTCCGATGACGATGATCGCGATGACCAGCCGTTCGATGAAGATCCGGTGGCTGATCGGCTCGGCGTTCATCCGATATCCTCCTGCTTCGCAAGGAACATTCTGGCCGGTCCCGCGCTGTTTCGGCAACGACTCATGACCGGAGAATGACATGATTGGCAAGATCATCGGCGCCGCTGTCGGCCGACGCGCCGCAGGCAGATACAATGGTGGAAAAGGCATGTTGATCGGTGCGGCCGCGCCGTGGTTGTTGCGACGTGCCTTCACGCCGCTGGGCCTCGCGGCCATGGGCGCTTACGGTGCGAAGAAGGTCTACGACCGCCGTCGGATGCGCCGCGCCGGGACGATTTCGGCGCCGTCGACCCGGATCTGAGGGCTTAGCCCAAAGATCAGCAGACCGTCGGCAGCCCTGAATAGATTGGACGCCCGGCTCTTCGCGGTCGACCGGCCGCGAAGAGCCTAGCCCATATCCAGCATCCAAAGAGCGGCGATCAGGGCCAGGGTCGCAAGGCTGATCGACCAGGCAACGAGCCGCAAGTTCATATTTTGAAACGTCTTCACCTCGTGCGGCTTCAGCCGCTGGGCGACGGCACAGGCGCGGCGCTCGGCGGAAAGGATCACGAAGATCCCGATCACGAGAAAAACGGTCGCGATCGTCTTCGGAACCCAGTTCGGCTCCATGGTGGGGAACAAGGCGTTGAAGCCGATGCCGATCGCCACTGCGGCCAGGCTAGTCCGCATCCACCCGGCAAAAGTGCGCTCATTCGCCAGCAGGGTCCTGTCCTCGGCCAGGTCGGTGCGCTGGATGGCGCCCTGGTCCCGATCCTCCGATAATGGCCGCTCGCTAGGCAGCGCCTAGATCCTCCAGCTCAGGGTTCTCGCGTGGCGTGACGGGCGGCGGGACAACGATGTCGGGCACCTCGGGAGGTCCGTCAGACGGCGGCGGGGATGGCAAGACAGGGTCGGGGGAAGTGACGGGCGGTTCTGCGGGCGAGAGGTTGTTGCCGTCCGTCGCCGGTGCCGGGGTTGCTCGATCGGTGTCGGTCAAGGGTACCGAGGCCACCGGCCGCGCCCCGCCGATGCCAAGCGCCTCACTCATGAAATTGCGCCAGATCTGGGCCGGGACGCCGCCGCCGCTGGTGCCTGGCAACGGGCTGTTGTCGTCATTGCCGACCCAGACGCCGACGACCAGGTCCCCGGCGAAGCCGATGAACAAGGCGTCGCGATAGTCGGATGTCGTTCCCGTCTTGCCGAATGTCGGCACCGACAAGGCCGCGGCGCGGCCGGTGCCGCGATGGACGACCGCATGGAGGACGTCTCGGAGCATGGGGAAGGCGCGGTCACGGCTGAGCTCATCCGCCGTCGGCCACGACCGGCCGAGCCAGCCATTGGCGGAGTCCGGCAAGCCGCGGGGGCGAATCGGGTAGCGGCCGGCCGCAACGGCGGCATAAGCGCCGGTCAATTCGAGCAGGCTCATCGTATTCGTCCCCAGTGCGAGGCTTGGATCGGGACGAAGCGGGGTGGTGATCCCGAGGTCGCGGGCGGCGCGGATGACATTGTCGCGACCGACCCGCTCCTGGACCTGCACCGCCACCGAATTGCTTGAGAAGGCGACGGCCTCTCGAAGCGTGATCCGGCCGCGATAGGAATCGCCGTAATTGCGCGGTTGCCAGTTGCCGAGCCGGATCGGCACGTCGTTGACCGGGGTGGTGGGGGTGAAGCCGGCCCGGAAGGCGGCAAGATAGACGAACAATTTGAACGCGGAGCCGGGCTGCCGCCTTGCCTGGGTCGCGCGGTTGAACGCGCTTCGCGAATAATCCTTGCCGCCGACCATGGCGACCACGCGGCCGTCCAGGCGCATCGCGACCAAGGCGGCCTGGGCGCCGCCGAGCCGGGCGCGGCGAACGGCCCGAACGGCGTTGCGCTGGAGATCGCCTTCGAGGGTCGTCAGGACTTCACGCTGGCCGTAATCCTCCTCCCCGAGGGCGTTCGCCTCCGGCACCACCCAGTCGGCAAAATAGGTCCCGGTCGGGACATCGTCGCGCGGCGCCACGCGAAGACGTGCGGGCCGCAATTCCTCATATTCGTCGGCGTCGATGTAGCCGGCATCGGCCATCGCGCGCATGACCAGTCGAGACCGTTCCTGAGCGCCTTCCAGGTTGCGGGTCGGCGCCAGCCGGCTGGGCGCATTGACGACCCCCGCCAGCATCGCCGCCTGGGCGACCGTCAATTCCTCGGGCTCACTATCGAAGTAACGCCGCGCGGCGGCGCGGAGCCCGTAGACGTTGTCGCCGAAATAGACGTTGGACAGATAGCGGCTCAGGATATCGTCCTTGCTCAGCCAGACCTCCAGCCACAAGGCGATGAAGGCTTCCTGGATCTTGCGCGCGGCGGTTCGCTCGGGGCTGAGAAAGCTGGTCTTGGCAAGCTGCTGGCTGATCGTGCTGCCGCCCTGGCGGACCCGGCCCGCGCGCAGGTTGCGCCACATCGCCCTGGCGATTCCATAAGGATCGACGCCAATGTGGCGATAGAAACGGCGATCCTCGATGGCGAGGAAAGCCTGCGCGACGTGGGGCGGAAGCTCGGAGATCGAAACCGGATCGCCGATCACGGCACCCCGACGCGCGATCGGCTCGCCTTCGGCCGACAGGATGGTCAGGCTGGGCGCCGCGACGGGGCCCAAGGACCGCGACAATGGCGCGGTGACGATCAGCCAGACGATGATCAAGGCCAGGACGATCAGGACGCCCAAAGCGACCCGCTTCACCGTCCGAACCCGTGAGAGCGGCGGCTGCGGGACGATTTCTTCCTCGGTCGCGGCAGCGCCGGCGGCGGACTCACTCAAATGGATGGGCTCCCCTTGCAGCATCGCTCTCCTCGGCGGCTCAACGAAGCGCCTTGCATCATGTTTCGGCCTCAGGCGACGAATGTTCGAGCAGCCTTTCCGGCTGCAGATCGGCGGCGCTTATGCCGAGTTCGGATAGCCCCGCCGGCCAGGGGCCATTGGTGACCATGGCCTCGACCGCCTCGGCCAGGGCCGGGGCCGTCTGAAGCCCGAAACCACCCTGGCCGGCGAGCCAGAAGAAGCCGGGCGAATCGGGGGCGAACCCCACCACCGGGACCCGGTCGCCGGTGAAGGTACGCAGACCGGCCC